>PYJE01000033.1:12177-23642 GCA_003635305.1 Candidatus Poribacteria bacterium
GTTAAGTCCGCATGCGTTGCGAGACGTTCCGCGTATTCGGCGCGCACCAGAAGCGACTGTTGGAATTTGATATGTCCGGATGTAAAGGTGACGCGCGGTGTTCCATCCTCATCGCGTGTCCGGGAGTCAAGAATCGTAATTCCACCGCCGATGATATCAAATTCCGGTTCAGTTGATTTGAGCCAGATGCCGTCCCATGCCGGGATAGCCGTCCGTTTAAACGATAGCCCGGCACCTTCCATCGCCTCCAGTGCTGTCAGCAGCTCTGCCTCGTAACCGCGGTGCGTGTTGAATTCTGCGGAGCCCGGGTCTTCGTTGGCACTGTAACTTACCGGCGCGAAAAACGCGTAGAATCCGACGTTGAGGACGCGCGTGCCATCGGTGCAGGAATGCATCGCGTCTGTGGCTACACTTTGCGGAGCGGTAACAACTTGCTGCGCCCGCTCACACCCTGAAAACAGGGTAACTGCCATAAGCATGAACGCCGCCAAAAGTCCGCACGTTAGCGTGCATTTCCGGAGAGACGCGTTGAGTAAAAGTTGATGTAGCATGAAACTCCTTTCGCGAGGAACAGTTCCTCGCGCTACGGTTTAAAATAGTGTTTAACGCATCCGGTAGGCGCGCTTTAAAAGCGCGTCCACCGGACAGGTTAACTTATCGATTCTGACTCGGGCGGACGATTTTGTATTTCGTCTCGCCTGGTTTAATGTAACCAAGCCGCTTCCGTGCGAGTCGCTGCTGGGTTAAGTCGTCGGTTTTCAGCATCTCGACGTGATGCTTCATTGCGTCGCGCTGCGCTTCCAGTGCTTGGATTTCCGCCTGATATGCCTTCTCGGCAGCTTGGGCGGCTTGCCAGTCGCCGTAGCCGTTCAGGAACTGCTTGATGCTAACCACTAGCAAGGCGAACGCGATGACGAATAGAATGTAACGGACAATGCGCATTTTTGTTGTTCCTAGCGAGTGCCTCTCAGGTTATAGAAAACCGCTTTCCCCCCAAAGACAGCACTCCCCTTGAGTTCCTCCTCAATGCGGAGGAGTTGGTTATACTTGCAAACCCGGTCGGTGCGTGAAAGCGAGCCTGTCTTGATTTGGCCGGTGTTTGTGCCGACAACCAGATCGGCGATGGTAGTATCCTCGGTTTCGCCAGAACGGTGTGAGACGACAGCGGTGTAGTTAAACCGGCGCGCGAGTTCAATCGCCTCCAGCGTTTCTGTCAGCGTGCCGATCTGGTTTACTTTAATCAAAATAGAATTGCCGATACCGCGTTCAATGCCCTGTTCCAAGCGAACGGTGTTGGTAACAAAAAGATCATCGCCGACGAGCTGGACGGTGCCGCCGATCGCTTCGGTGAGGAGTTTCCAGCCGTCCCAATCATTTTCGTCTAAGCCGTCTTCAATAGAGATGATAGGGTATTTTGCGCAGAGTTGGCTGTAAAACGCCACCATTTCTTCGGCGGATTTCGTGGGTTTCGCCTCGGCGTTCAATTCGTAGGTGCCGTTCTCAGCGTTGTAAAATTCGCTGGAGGCGGCATCCAATGCCAGGAGGACATCCTCACCGGGCGCGTAATTCGCGCGTTCTACCGCTTCCAGAATAACCTGAATGGCTTCCTCGTTTGACTGCAAGTTGGGTGCAAACCCGCCTTCATCGCCGACAGCGGTGTTACAATCGCGTTCTTGCAGCACCGTTTTAAGATTGTGAAAAATCTCGGCACCCATCCGCAAGGCCTCAGCGAAGTTCGCCGCGCCCGCCGGCATCACCATGAACTCTTGGATGTCGACGTTGTTATCGGCGTGCGAACCACCGTTGAGGATATTCATCATCGGTAGGGGCAGCTCCTTCGCGTTTGTCCCACCGATATAGCGGTAAAGCGGCTGTCCGAGTTCATCAGCGGCGGCTTTCGCCACAGCGAGAGAAACGCCCAAGATGGCGTTTGCACCGAGGCGGCTCTTATTTTCGGTGCCATCTAAGTCGCGCATCGCGGCATCAATCTGGCTTTGCGCGAAGACATCGTAACCTTGCAATTCGCGGGCGATGGCGGTGTTGACGTTGTTGACAGCTTTCTGCACACCTTTGCCCAAGTATCGGAGCGCGTCCTTATCGCGCAACTCCACTGCTTCGTGTTCACCAGTGGATGCACCGGAGGGAACAGCGGCTCTGCCGAACGCCCCTGATGCTAAATTAACGTCTACTTCAACGGTAGGGTTACCACGTGAGTCTAAAATTTCCCTCGCGTGGATACGGATAATTTCTGACAAGGATTTGAGTTCCTTTCTTTCCGCTGATTTCCTAAGAAATCCACGGGATAATTAATTCGGTCCCGCGGTGAAACCACCGCTGAAACCGTCCGTTGAGGGCCTGTCCCTCAACATTGAAACCGCGAGGGACAGGCCCTCGCGCTACAGCCTGAGGCGTAGTGTTTTAAGGAGATAGCCGAAAAGCGCGGATACTATATCAAAACCGCGAGGGACAGGCCCTCACGCTACAGCCTGAGGCGTGTTGCTTTAAGCAGATGGCAGAAAAGCGCGGATACTCTTCTGAATATCCCACGGGTCTGGGATTTCGAGAAATGCCCACTTCCCGAACTCACCGTGGTTATTCACCGCTGGTACCCACAAGTTTTTGGTGGTATCCACCTTCTGCCGTTTATCTTCACGTTCAATCCCCGATACCTCAAGGATGAGGTTGACAACGTCGTCCCTGTCTTGGATGCGGATGATGAAATCGGGGACATAGTGCCGTTTCTCCAAGGTGTGGGTGAGATAGGGAATAGTGAAACCCAGGTTATGATTTTTGACATAGGCATGCACTTCATCCATCTGCTCTAACGCCGCTGCCGCTTTCTGCTCCCACGACTCGGTATCCGCAACGACATGCGAAAGGTGGCACTTCTCCGGATGCGTGCTCCAGACCGGTTTGGTAGTCTCAAAAGCGACAGATTGCGTGGAGCCGCACCGTGACGCTTGTCCGCCGGTTGTGTCCAGAATGGGTAGCAATTTCTGCTGCCGTTCCGGTGCATCGTCCCCGTGCAGATGTTCGGCGCGCAAGATGGCCTGATTGATACGATGCGCTGCTTTGCGCGCAATCTCGTCAATCATGAAAAACTGCGGATAAGTGTTGTCTTTGTAAGTGACACATTCTCGCAGCCACCGCCGCGTCATGCTGAGCAGTTGCGGGAAAAGCCAATGCCGCGCATCGCCATCATCGTCCTGAAAGTAATTCTCCAGAAGAATCTTTGCGATGTGGAATTCGGTTTGCTGAACGCGATACTTCGCTGCATAGGCCAATTCACCTTCGACGATTTTTCCCGTCAAATCTTCGATGTCTACCCGGCTGGGCACCTCCGCTGTTGAGAGTTGATACCGGGAGTCTGCCGTGAATGCAGCCTGAAGTTGTTCCAGTGGCGCGTGGCGGCGATACCCAATTACGTTCGGGAACGTGATTTCACACGCAGCACGTTCCCTCAGGGCTTTAACAACGGTAATCGGGCGTGGTTTCGGCGCGCTGCCTACACCTGTCGCCGGGATAAATGAGAAGGGCACACCGTAGACCTCGGCGTATTCCGGTGGAAACGTTTCCAACGGCATTTGTTCATCGCCAATAGTGAGCGTCGTCTGTTCGGTGTGATAACTTGAACGGCGCAAGCCTCTTCCGACAACCTGCTCGCAAAGCAGTTGCGTGCTGAACGCGCGAACGCCGAGGATATGCGTCACCCGCTTGGCATCCCATCCTTCGCTCAGCATGGAGACTGAGACGACACACTTAATCTGCTCACCGAGTTTTCCCGGTTGCCCGACGGTGTTCATCACCTCACGCAGAAGCACTTCGTCAGTAACGTTCTCATCGTTGCGACTGCGCTTGAACTGCGCAATTTCTGTCCTCGCCGCCTTCTTAAACGCGCTTTTGAGTGCTTCTCCCGATTCTAACTGCTTGCTATCAACGATGAGCGTGTTTAATTTTTCGCCCCACGCGCTGTTGACTTCGTTGTTGAAAATAGGCAGGTTTCCGGGGACTACCACGGTGCCGCCATCGTTGTCTTTTTTCTCCCATCCGGCTATCCAATCGTAGACGCGCTTTGAGACGCTTGTGTTGTTACAAACGACAATCATCACGGGAGGTGTCAAGTCACCCGGGTCTTTCCTCCACTGTTGGTACGCGCCTTCATAGTTCTCATAGAGGCTTTTGAGAGCCGTCTCCAATTCAGCAGGTAACTGCGGTGCTTCGCCAACCGCTTTTTTGCGCAGCCTTTTCCCGATGACGTTCCAAAGGTTGCGATAGATGGGGGCTTTCCCTGTCATCGCATCGTCGGCGACAGGGACGCGCGGGATTTTGGCGATGCCGCTTTCAATCGCATCGATTAATGCGAAATCGGAGACAACCCATGGAAACAGAACGCCTTCCGTGAGTCTCTTGCCATTCGGTAGATTTTGGCTATAGCCGGCACCGCTGAGGAAGAACGGCGTTGCAGACAAATCGTAGACGGTTTTGATGCCGAGTTTCGCCTGCACTGCTTCCAGTCCGCTTATCCACAATCGCGCGCTGTCGTCATCGGCCGCCTGTCCATCTTGTTTTGAACGGTAACAGTGATGCGCTTCATCGTTGAGCACAATGATATTCCGCTTCCTACCGAACGCGCGGCAAACCCGGCTCACCATCTCATCGTCGGTTTCATCGAGTTGCGCGACACCTTCTCCAAGGATTTTTCTGCCAAGCCCACTCACGTCGGAATTTTTCCGACGCTGGAATGCGTGGTAGTTCGTGATGACAATTTTCGCGTGAGAGAGTGCCTTCTTGTCATCGGGAGGGAGCAGGCTCATCTCATCGTAGTAATTGCCAGGGACTTCAGGACGTAGCACTTGGAGCCGGTCGCGGATGGTTAACCCCGGTGTAACGACAAGAAACGTGTCGGAAAACCACTCACTGCGCGGCGCGGCGATTTTGTTCAACGTATGATAGACGATGAGCATCGCCATTACGACGGTTTTGCCGCTGCCTGTCGCCATCTTGAAAGCGATGCGGAAAAGCCCGGGGTTCGCTTCCTCATTCGCCTTCATGAGGGAACGCTGAATTGAGCCGCTTCGTCTGGGATTCTCGACTTCGTGGATGTAGATAGCTGTCTCCACTGCATCGCGTTGGCAGAAGAATAACCGCGGTTCACGGGTTGCGTCGTTCCAATGTTCAAGTAAGCGTCTCGTTGTGTCCGTTACGCGGGGGTAACCGTTTTTGCGCCAGAGGCTGACCTCTTCGCGCACGCGATTGATGAAAGCGTTGGCCTCACGGAGTTCCGGGACATGCAGTTCAAGTTCCGTCTGGACATCTTTTGACTGCTTTTTCGGTTTCGGCACGGGAATGAAGTATTCGCTTTTGCGCCTGCCGTTGACGATGTCTTCGGTAATACCGCGTTCATCGAATTTGAAGTGTCGCTGCGGTTCGTCAAACGGGCTGTTGATGATAGGGTTTTCTATGTTCACTTTTGGCATGTGGGTGGTTTCTCCATAGCTAGAGTCATTTGGTTCAAAACCGATACAAACGGTTAGTTTTTTGCGCGCCTTTCACTGCGCCTTTCATACAAAAGGCGGATGTTCTCCTCGCAAATGAAGTCAATTAGCAAGCCGTTCCGGGCGAACGCTTCTCGTAACCCGTACCAATTGCTATCCACCGCTTGCAAGATTGGCACTTTCTGACGATGCACGTTTTCGTAAACGACAGCGACAGCAATAAATTTTTTGTCCGCCGGATCGAATTCGCTTAATTCCGGGGCGGTGGGGAATTCTTCAAACCCAACTCCATCTACCGAAGGGGTGATATGCACCTTCAA
This sequence comes from Candidatus Poribacteria bacterium, assembly GCA_003635305.1. Classification (GTDB taxonomy): domain Bacteria; phylum Poribacteria; class WGA-4E; order WGA-4E; family WGA-3G; genus AGPOR5. The sequence continues at coordinate 17,993 of PYJE01000033.1, forward strand.
GCACTGCTCTGGATTCTCGTGGTTTCGCATGAACCACTCCAAAAATCCCCATCCGGCTCGCGCGGCTGTCGTTGAACCGTCTTCATAATTCAAATATTCGCCGAGGATTTCCCTATTGTCGTCTATGACGACTCTCTCAGGGCCCTCAACAATCCGGTCTAGCCGTTCTATGCATGTCAGGACGCATGCAGGTGATGCCTGATCCGCCATTCCTTTCGCAACCAAGATAACGTTAGTATCTACGACAACAGCGTCCATTATCCCTCCGTTCGCTTTTGACGTTTCATTTGGGCCTTCGTCATTTTAACAAGATCGCCTCTGACAGTGCCAAAAAAGTCTGGGGGCCAGTTTTTGATGTTTCCGAGTTCGTCAAGTTCCAACGATTTCATTTCGGAAACTCCATCGTTATTTTCGCAGAAATAAAGAGCAGTCTTGTCTGAGCCAATCTTTTCTTCCGCGATGCGAAGTTGTAGTCGAGTCAGCAGATGCTCGCTGTGGCTCTCCACCAGAACCTGGAGGTTCCGCTCGGTGACAACCTCTATCAGCAGGTCTGCCAGTTGCGATTGAACCTTTGGATGCAGGTGCATGCCCGGCTGCTCCAGAATGAGCGTTGAACCCGCCGGTGCATAGTAGCAGAGGACAAGCACCGGCAGAAACTGCGATAACCCATAACCCATGTCAACCAGTGATACCGGTGGACTCGCCGGACTTTGTTGGATGCGAAGCTCATAGTTCTTTCCACTCCGCGGCCCAGCCCGTTTTAACGAAAAGGAATGCGCGAGAGCCATTTCTCGGAGCCATGCCGATATCCGTTCCTCAATCGGGACATCGCCGTTCTCGCCTCGCGTTGTGAGGCGATCGATGCGCGCGGAAAGAAGCGCGTCAATTGTCTCATCTCCCGACTGCCCAATGCCCTCAGGCTGCTCGCCCTCCCAATGATAACTCCGTTGTGGCATAATCCGAGTTGGGCCCAGGTAATAGACTTGAGAAAACTGATGCTCAAACGCAGAGGTGAGCGGCCGTAAAACATCGGCTGAACCGGAAGCGGGGGCCCCGTAGCAGTTCTGTACGTCCACGCGCGTTTTCGTTTCTTGCTCTCCGAACAAATTTCGATAGGACAAACTCTGCTCCTTCCACTCAACCTCCGGGACATCACGCGAGTCCAAACCATAACGAAGATGTTCAACACGGAGAGAATCCGCGTTCCATTGAATAGACGTGTCAAGAGTAAAGTGATGAATCGGCACAGGAAGCTCTGCCCATGTCCCATCAAGCTTCTCTCCATACACTTCAATAGCCAGAGGTTCCTGAGGTTTGCATCCACATTCAAACTCCAGCGAAGCATCCGTGTCATGCCCATGAATGACATCGCCGAAACTGCCCAGATCCACCAACGAAGACGCATCGCCGAAAAACAGCACCGCCTCGCCGCCGATGCTCTGCTTCAGCAGCAACAGCAGTTGCAATAGACTGCTCTTCCCAGAACTATTCGTGCCGAAAAAGCCTGTCAACGGCGCAAGAACCACCTCACCGCTGTCGGCCCACGACTTGAAGTTTTTCGCGCGGATATGCGTCAACATGTCTTAAGTCCTCAGTCCTCTTAGCGGGGCCGCTGAATGTCGGCCTCACAGAGGAAGTCAATCGCGACATCGTGCGCCGCCAGCGCGTCGATAAAGTTAAGCCATCCTCTATCTATCGCCAGCAGGATGGTGGCGGCTTGCCCGGAGATCTGCCGATACGCGCACGCAACAGCGATAAACTTTCTGTCGTCCGGATCGAACGTGCTCAACGCCGCGTCGGAGGGAAACTCGGCGAAATCCGTGCCGTTTCCCTCCAACGGCGTGATATGCACCATCTCGCAAATCGCAGGATTCTTCAGGTTTTGCAGCAACGTCTTTACGAAGATATCGCCAATCCACTTACGGGTGCCTAAATTGACGTATCTGTCGTATTCTCCAAAAATTCGCCATCCTTCGTCAACAACCACTTTTTCGCGGCGGGAGAGAATCTGACCGAGGCGTTGTTGACAACTTTCAATACACTCCAGCGACGCGTGTTCTCCCTTGCGATTCGCGATGCCGATAACGTTCGTGTCTACGATAACTGCGTCCATTACGCCTCCGCTCGCTTTTGACGTTCCATTTGCGCCTGAGCCATTGCCAGCAGATCTCCCATTTCGTTGCCGAAAAAGTTTTCCGGCCAATTCGCGATGTTGCCGAATTCGTCTATTTCTAGCCGATCACAAGCGGAAACGCCACCACGATTACGACAGAAATAAAGAGCGGTTTTATCAACGGAAATCTGCTCTTCCGCGATGCGCCGCTGCAACCGGTTCAGCAGATGCTCGCTGTGGCTCTCCACTAAAACTTGGAGGTGCCGTTCGGTGACAACCTCTATCAGCAGGTCTGCCAGTTGCGATTGAACCTTTGGATGCAGGTGGATACCGGGCTGCTCCAAAATTAACGTTGAACCCTCCGGCGCATAGTAGCAGAGGACGAGCACCGGCAGAAACTGCGACAACCCGTAGCCCATGTCAACCAGCGTTACCTCAGGACTGACGCTATCTTTTTTGATGCGAACTTCATAGTCCCTCCCATCTCCATTAGGGCTCAGGTCCAGTGAAAAGGAGTGGGCAAGCTCCATCTCGTGGAGCCACTTTGATATCTGTCGCTCAATCGGGACAGCATCTTCTTTATCGGAAGTTTTCAGTTGTAGCACCCGCGAGGAAAGTAGGGCATCAACCGTTTTATCTCCCCACAATCCGGTGTCATGCGGATGTGTGCCTTCCCAATGATAACTCCGTTTCGGCGTAATCCGAGCCGGGCCGAGGTAATACACGTGAGAAAACTGATACTCAAATGCAGAGGTGAACGGCCGTAAAACATGGTGATTGAAAACGGAGGCTCCGTGGCGGCTCATTATCTCTACCTTCCATCTCTCTTCCTCTCCGAGCCAATTTTTACGCGACAATATATCAGCCTTCCATTGAATATCGGAGACCTCTTCACTACGCGAGTTCAAACCATAACGAAAGTGCTCAATGCCGAAATGATTCGCTGCGCCATAGACAGACATGTTAAAAGTGAAATGCCGAATAGGTTCAGGAAGTTTCCCCGCTGTGCCATCGGCCCCCTGTCTACGCTCTTCAATAACTAGAGGTTCTTGAGGTTTGCACCCATATTCTAACGTCAGCAAAGCACTCGTGTCATGCCCATGAATCACGTCACGGAAACTCCCCAGATTCACCAGAGACTGCTCATCGCCGAAGAAGAGAACGTCGTCACTGCCGATGCTCTGCTTCAGCAGCAATAACAGCTGCAGCAGACTGCTCTTCCCAGAACTATTCGTCCCGAAAAAGCCGGTCAGCGGTGCAAGAACCACCTCGCCACTGTCGGCCCACGATTTGAAGTTTTTCACGCGGATATGCGTCAACATGTCTTAAGTCCTCAGCGCTCTTGGCGGTGCCGCTGAATGTCCGCCTCACAGAGGATGTCAATCGCAACACCGTGCGCCGCCAGCGCGTCAACAAAGGCAAGCCATCCTCTGTCTATCGCCAGCAGGAGTGTCGCGGTTTGCCCGAAGGTTTGCTGATATGCGAGGGCAACCGCAATGAATTTCCTATCCTTTTTGTGAAAAGGCGCTAACGCGGCATCCTCGTTCGGGAACTCGGCGAAATCCGTGCCGTTGTCGGCTAATGGCGTAATATGGACAAGGGAGCATCTCTCCTCGTTCCACTGATTTTGCCTTAACCACTGCATAAACAGATCGCCGCGCCCGCGCTGAGGATGTCTTTCATCCTTCAGATTTCGCCTATACTCTCGCAGAATGCGCTGCCCGTAGTCTAGCACCACCTTCTCCGAACCCCCGAGAATAAAATCTAGTCGCTCTCGACATCGCCTCACGCAGTCTGTAGATGCCTGAGGTGTCTGGCCATTGGCGATGACAATCACATTGGTATCAAGGATAACGGTGTTCACTAACCACTCGCTTCCTGTTGGGATTGAAGACGTTCAATTTGAACATCAGTGACTGCAAACATATCACCGATAACATCGCCGAAGAAATATTCTGGCCAGTTGTGGATATCCCCCAGTTCGTCTACCTCCAACTTCTCAATGGTAGAGGCACCGTCGGTGTTGCGGCAAAAATAGAGGGCGATGGTGTCCTGCGCAACCTTTTTTTCCGCGATGCGCCGCTGCAGGCGCGTCAATAACTGCTCGCTGTGACTCTCGATCAGAATCTGGAGGTGCCGTTCCGCAATCACCTCTAAAAATAGATCTGCCAGCTGCGCCTGCGTATGCGGATGCAGATGGATACCCGGCTGCTCCAGAATCAACGTTGAACCCTCCGGCACATAGTAGCAGTGGACTAAAATCGGCAAAAGATCTGCCAATCCGTACCCTATATCTGCCAAAGTCACCCGCGCACTAGTAGGGGTTTTTTGAATGCGCACTTCATAGGTGCTATTGTCTGAAGCCCCGTTCGGGCCCAGCCAAAAATCGTGCGCGAGCTCCATCTTTTGCAACCACGCCGAGACCCGGGCCTCAATTGGAACACCATTGCCGTTGTGGGAAGTCTTCAGATTCCGCACGCGCGCCGAAAGAAGCGCGGCAATCGCCTCATCCCCACACAAACCCATCTCCACCGGATGCTTGCCGTTCCAATGATAGTGCCGTTGCGGATGAACCCGGGTCGGACCAAGGTAATAGACTCGGGAAAATTGATTTTCAAACGCCGCAGTGGGCGCACCCAAGACTTCGCTGCTCAATTTCTCCCTCTCTTCGCGGATAGACGTGGTAAAAGTGAGACTACCAATAGGACCAGAAAGAACATCCGGCTGTCCATTGGCATTCACGTCAGGCACGCTGATTTTCAACGGTTGCCGGGGTTTGCATCCGAATTCCAACGCCAGCGTTTTATCAGTATCGTGGCCATGAATCACGTCACGGAAACTGCCCAGATTTACCAGAGACTGCTCATCGCCGAAGAAGAGAACGTCGTCACTGCCAATAGTCTGCTTCAGCAACAGCAACAGCTGCAACAGACTGCTCTTCCCAGAACTATTCGTCCCGAAAAAGCCGGTCAGCGGCGCAAGTTGCACCTCACCGCTGTCGGCCCACGACTTGAAGTTTTTCGCGCGGATATGCGTAATCATGGTTGTCAATCTCCTTTGATGTTAATTATACCACATCTCGCGCAGAAATGCAACCTTTGATAAAAATCACACCTCGTAAACCTTCAAGACTTCGTCACCGTAGTGATTAATCACCTTCACGGCAATTTTGCCACCATCGGGACGTGCAAACGGCAGGCTCTCTGTCCGATACAGACGCTCCCACGTCGCCTCGTCTATTTCTGCTTTCAACGCTTGCTTCAGTTTTCTGTAGGGTTCGTCCGCGCCGGTGAAATAGGCGTGCCGCACGAAAAACGCCTCATCGTTGTAGTCGGTGTCGATAAACCAACACGCAATCTCACCCGGGTCATCGGAACGCACCAAGCCTTGCCGCGCATCGAACACATCAACGCCTAACAACTTCACGACAAGACTGCCATCATCTTGACGGTGGAGCTCAATGTCAGGTTCACCGAAGTTCATGAAGAGGTTGCCGGCCCCGGTGTTTTTGAGCTCGCCTATCATCAACTCCGGATT
>PYJE01000034.1:0-3470 GCA_003635305.1 Candidatus Poribacteria bacterium
ACCCCAGCACAAGGCACGGAATAACTCCGCATCTCCGGTATGTAGGGCTACCAAACGCCGAAAGACACCGCTTGTAACGTCCCACTCTGCGTTTTCTTGCCCGCGATAGAGATGACTTTTCTCCGATGTCGCAAAACCACCGATGTGGTTGATGTAGGCTTCCAATCGCGAAATTTCAACGTGTGAATTCATACGCCGCTATTTCCACGCTCTCCAGTCTTGATATTATGATAACCTATTCGGTTGACAAATGTCAATCAAATTTCAGAGGATTTGCAAAAAAACAGCCTCGGTAGGCGCGGTTTGAAACCGCGCCCACGGAAGAGGCATTCCTATTTACACAATCTCACAGATCGAGATGTCGCGCTCATCCAATGGCAGCGAACGCCGCGGCAGATCGCCGAAAAGGGGACGGAAATACCCCGCACCTGCTGCTGACATCTGATACCGCTCGGCATCGTAAAACCGCAGATCTAGGCTGCGACGGATGACACGTCCGGTAGCATCGCGTTTCAACACCTGCTCCAGCGGCAGTAACGTCGGCGCGATGCCAGTATCGGTTCGCGTAATTGTCGCGACACCGTTTACCATGCCATCTGCAAGCGCGCGCACGGCAAGGGAGCCCGCCTTAATCGCCGAGTCTCTATCCAAAGGCGTTGGGCTGCCACACCGTTGGAGATAGCCGAGTATCAACGCCCGGAACGCCGAACCCGAAATATGCGGGAGCCGCTTCTTCATCGCCTCCACGATAATCTCGGAACATCCGCCCGGTTTGGTGTGCCCGAACGCGTCCAGTTCCGCTCGCGAGGTTATCATTAGTTCGCCATCATCGTTTCGGATACCTTCCGAGACGACGACAATCACGTCGCCGCGTTCGGCGTGTTTCTCGCGAATCGCTTCCGCCAGCCGGTCTGGTTGATACGGCACCTCTGGCACCACGATGAGATCGGCGTGGCCATAAGCGGCGGCGAGTGTCAACCAACCTGCATCGCGTCCCATCGCCTCCACCACGATAACCCTGTCGTGCGAATAGGCTGTAGTGCGCAAGTCGCGGACAGCACTGATGATGCGACTCGCCGCCGTTGGGAACCCAGGGCAGAAATAGTTCACCATCTTGGAATAATCGACAGCATCGCCTTCCGGCGGATTGATGCCGACATCGTTGTCGATTGTCTTTGTGACGAACACGGTGGTGAATTGCTCGGAGAGCGCGGTGCCAACCGTCAGCGTATCGTCACCGCCGATGGGGATGAGGCCGCTGATATCCAATTTTTTTAGGTTCTGAATCGCCTCGTCCAATTTGTTCATCGCGATGAGGTTGGTGCGCGAGCTTTTCAGCAGGGTGCCGCCGTAGTTTTCATCGATCTGGTCTGGGGTGAGGGTGAAATAGCGTCCGCCTTTCAGCACGCCTTTCCACCCTTCCATGAACCCCACTAGTTCAAAACCGAGTTCCTCGGCTTTCAAGGCGATTCCTTTGAGGGTGGCGTTGAGCGCGCTCGTATCGCCGCCCCCTGTTAAAACACCGATTTTTTTAGGCATATTTAAAATTCCTCCTACGTTCGTTTCGGGACAGGGATGTCCCGCCTACTTCATCACTTCAACGACGACCGGTTTATCCAGGGCGAGTGCCTTCTCAAGCCCCGGTCTGAAATCGCCCGGTTCTTCAACGCGCAGCCCGATTGCTCCGAACGATTCAGCGAACTGGACGAAGTCCGGATTCACCAACTCAACGCCGATGCGCTTGCCGAAACGGCGCAGTTGTCCCCGCTCAATGGAGGTATACTGGTTATCGTTCATCACCAGCGTGACGATAGGGAGTTCATACATTACCGCTGTCGCCAAGTCGGGGCTCGTCATGAGGAACCCGCCGTCGCCGCTGAGGGCGACAACCTTCCGGTCGGGATACGCAACTTGAGCACCGATAGCACCCGTTAACCCGATTCCCATAGCGACAGAAATGCCGGAGAAGATGAAACTTCCGGGGGAGTAGACTGGGAAATGCGGCAGCGCGCCGTAGCCGGTGACGTTGACATCTACCGATAAAATGGCATCGCGCGGCAAGACATCGCGCATCTCTCGCAGGATTTGCGGCGGTTCAATTGCGGTGAATCGGCTCCGCAATTGCCGCACGCCTTCACGCCATCCGTCTGTCCGTTTCTCGCCGTGCAACGCGATGTTTAATTGTTGTAAGACGAGTTTCGCATCCGCACCGATGCCGAGGGTTGCGGGATATTCTTTGTGAATCTCGTCCACGTCAGCCTCAATGTGCAACAGCGGTGTGTCGATTTTCAGCGTCCAATTGCCGGTATCCCGATAAGTAAATCGGGTGCCGATGGCAATCACCAGATCGGACGCTGCCATTGCGGATTGCGCAACGCTATCCCGAAAGATACCGATGGAGTAAGGCGAATCTTCGGGGACAGAACCTTTGCCCATGCTCGTCATCGCTATCGGCGCGTTGAGATTGCGCGCAAATTCAAGCAGTTCTTCGGTTGCGCGGGAGTGGCTAACGCCGCTACCGGCGAGAATGAACGGCCGTTCCGCGGTGCAGATAAGTTCCATCGCTGCCGCAATATCTGCGTCGCTTGCCGCGGTGCGGATGCCGTTGTTTCTCGGCGGGATGGGCAGCTCCGCTTCTGCTTGCAGTGCATCGGTTGCTAATTCAATCAACACCGGCCCGGGTCTTCCTGAGCGTAGCGCGCTGAACGCGCGATTGACAGCGTCAGGAATCTGCTCTACGCGATGCACAATCTCAATATGTTTCGTCATTGATGCGAAGGCGGCGCGCTGATCCAAGCCGTGAAAACTCTTCCTCGGGTCTTTGTGTGCAAGCGAAGATGGATTCTGCCCGGTTATCCACAGCACGGGTGAACACGCCGTGTATGCCTCGCAAATCCCGATGGATGCGTTGTTAGAGCCGGGCCCGGGCACAGTCATACATACACCGACATCGCCGGTGGCGCGGGCGTAGCCATCCGCCATGAACGCCGTGCCGCCCTCATGCCGCGTGACATAGTGTCGGATACTGTCTTGGTTGTAATACAATGCTTCATAGACGGTGTCAAGGTGGTTCCCCGGCAACCCGAAGATTACCTCAACGCCTTGTGCTTTCAAACATTCAACGAAGATATGGCCTCCAGTCATTGTTCCCTCCTTTCTTGCGTTCTGAGGTAAGCGCGGTTTCAAAGCGCGCCTACCGGCATCCTGATACTTTGTCTGAGCGGCGCGGTTGGAAACCGCGCCTACCGAGCTCGCGTTCTGAGGTAAGCGCGGTTGGAAACCGCGCCTACCGAGTGCTATTTCTACGCACAAACAACCTCGCTTGTTCAGGCGCGAACGCGCAATTCAGATACGTCTGCCCATCGGCATGCCAAAAATCGAGAGCGGTTCTCGTGCCTTCTAGCAGACAATATTCCTCCACACTTTTCGACGTGCCGCGCATCTCAATCAGGACATCAATCGGTTCACGC
>PYJE01000034.1:3490-14535 GCA_003635305.1 Candidatus Poribacteria bacterium
CTGTTGCCAATTCAATCAACACCGGCCCGGGTCTTCCTGAGCGCAGCGCGCTGAACGCGCGATTGACAGCGTCCGGAATCTGTTCTACGCGATGCACAATCTCAATATGTTTCGTCATTGATGCAAAGGCGGCGCGCTGATCCAAGCCGTGAAAACTCTTCCTCGGGTCTTTGTGTGCAAGCGAAGATGGATTTTGCCCGGTTATCCACAGCACGGGTGAACACGCCGTGTATGCCTCGCAAATCCCGATGGATGCGTTGTTAGAGCCGGGCCCGGGCACAGTCATGCAGACACCGACATCGCCGGTGGCGCGGGCGTAGCCATCCGCCATGAACGCCGTGCCGCCCTCATGCCGCGTGACGTAGTGTCGGATGCAGTCTTGGTTGTAATACAATGCTTCATAGACAGTGTCAAGGTGGTTCCCCGGCAACCCGAAGATTACCTCAACGCCTTGTGCTTTCAAACATTCAACGAAGATATGGCCTCCAGTCATTGTTTCCTCCTTTCTTGCGTTCTGAGGTAAGCGCGCTTGCAAAGCGCGCCTACCGGAATCCGACTACTTTGTCTGATCCGCGCGGTTGCAAACCGCGCCTACCGAGCTCGCGTTCTGAGGTAAGCGCGCTTGCAAAGCGCGCCTACCGAAATCCTGATACTTTCAAAGCGTGCCTACCCGAATCCTGTTACTTTGTCTGATCCGCGCGGTTGCAAACCGCGCCTACCGAGCTCGCGTTTTGAGGTAAGCGCGGTTGCAAACCGCGCCTACCGAGTGCTATTTCTACGCACAAATAACCTCGCCTGTTCAGGCACGAACGCGCAATTCAGATACGTCTGCCCATCGGCATGCCAAAAATCGAGAGCGGTTCTCGTGCCTTCTAGCAGACAATATTCCTCCACACTTTTCGACGTGCCGCGCATCTCAATCAGGACATCAATCGGTTCACGCGTCGCGTTGTAGAGATAGAACAGCTCTGCCTCTTCAGTCACCCGGTGCTGGAGCCGAAGTGCCAGTGTCGGTTCGTTCTCCGGTTTTGCATACACCGAGATGACACGGGTTACCCATTTTCGGAGATACTTTTTGAGTGCCGCCTCCCGTTCGCCGAGTGGGCCGCGGAGGATAGTTGTCCGCCGCCCATAGATGAGTTGTTCCAGCGGATACGGTTTCAGTCCGATTCTTCCGTTGAGCAGATACGGCACTGGTTCGTTCGCTATCAATTTGCCTTTTGCTTTTGTAAACGCGCGCAAGCAGTTCACCGTCTCTTCCTGCAGCGAGATGCAACTCGGCAGCAGGACGACGCGATAAACATCTGCCGGCTCGTTGAAATAGAGTCCGCGACATTTCTTATCTACCGTTGCCAAACGCAGTTCTCCTTCGGAGACAATCCGAAAATCGTATCCCAACTGCGACACCGTTTGGCACAACCATCCCCACCCTTTCGTCAGATAGTTCCACTGCTTCTCATCGGGTTTCGTCCAGAGACTCTGCGTCGGCGCGAGCATCAGCAGCTGCCGCTTCGGATATCCAATCGCTAACAACTCTTCACGGAACGGTGATGGACTGCCAGAAACCGACAGGTTAAAACCGAGGGCAACATCTTGCAGAAACTGCTTCAGTTGTCCCGAACCTTTCCGCGAGAGCCCCGCGTAGCGCGCGTTGCTAGAAACCCACTTGGCAACGACAAAACGCCTGGCTGTCCTTCCCGTAGGCGCGCTTTCCAAGCGCGCTATCTGTTTGTCAGACAAATGGAGTACCGGACAGTCCACCTCTGCTAGCATCGCGCCGAGTTCAAATTCCAACGTTCTGGCACTTTCCGAGATGCTCACAGCGAACCGTAATCCCTCCTGATGACAGAAGTCGCGCACGCCGGCGAGGAAGCAGTTCGCGAATTGCATCGTCACCGCTCTCCAAAACGTGCTACGAACCGCCGCAGAGTCGTAAGTTTCATAAAAAACGAGAGGCAAGTATGACTGAACCGCGTTTTCCAGCGTCCGGCTCCACGGCACCGAATCGGGTTCTGATTCCAAGATGGATAGAAACCGCGGCAATTCGCAGGCGAAACCGATGAGGGATGCTTTTCCGTGCGCGTTGAGGTAAGCCAACAACACCTGTTCTATGAATACCGAAACGCCGGTTGCACTCAACAGGTCTGGCGTGCCTTGCTCCTCGGTTTGGTAGAGGTGTAGCATGGTTCGTCCGCGTAACCGTTCCGCAATCGCGAGCTCGCCTGCCACGCAACGCTGCACGTATTCGCTGATATGATAGCACGGTTCGCCTGCATGCGGTTGTGCAATTAAGTAGTGTGCATGAAATTCATGCTCCCGCGTTCCCCACTGCCGTAGCACCGCCTGAATTGCCGCTGCCTCCTCTGCTTCGCCGAAGGTTCGTTCTACCGCCTTTAACCGATAGCGCGTCTGTAGCAAGGCGGAAGGCAGTTGGAGCCATGCGTGCATGCCTCGTGGCACCGCCGGTTTTTGTGCGCCGCGCCACGGAAGCATGGCACCGCTTGGGATATGTGAGCGATTTATGTCCACCAGTCATCCGCCTCTAATTCCTTAATTCCCGGGATGAAAATTAAAAACTTGCATCGTCAAAATTTTTATGGTATACTATTATCAAACGTTAATTCGCGAGGGCGCGTCCTATATACAGTTTAGCAGCCTTCGGGAATTCATGCAAGGAAAATAGAAAAAATGAAACTCCTTGAAAATTTTATCTCGGCGTTTGCTGTGCTTGGCACCAGCAGACTTCGCACCCTCTTGACGCTTTTAGGCATCATGATCGGGATTGCGGGTGTGATTGCGATGATGTCCATCGGTGCAGGCGCGGAAAAACTCATCATGTCGGAAATTGAGAAAATCGGCGGCCCCAGCATGTTCGGCGTTTACCGGCCCGGTTGGATTGAGGTGAAGGGACGTTGGCGGCGCAATACGAGTCCGCATCGGCTGGAAATGCGCGATCTGCGCGCAATTCAGGAGGAATGTCCCTCCGTGGAATTCGCCACCGTGGAGACGAGTTATTACATTGATTTCAAAGTTGATGGCCGGCATCGACAAACCTACATGCGGGCGACGACGCGCGAATACCAAGAGGTGCGTCAGTGGGAAACCCAATACGGTAGATTCCTCGCCGATACGGACATGAGTTTCTGGACGAAAGTCTGTGTCATCGGCTCGAAAGTTTGGGAGGAGCAGTTTAAAGGCGCGGACCCGCTCGGCAAGGAGGTTGCGATTAACGGCAGACGCTTCACCGTCATCGGCATTATGGAGAGCCGCGGCGATGGGTTAGAAGCGGGTAGAAGTGACGATAACATGATCTTCATTCCGATTACCACGGCGCAAAACCGATTTTGGGGTAGCAAAAACGTCGGTGCGATCATGGCGCGCGCGAAAAACCCGACGGTAGTTGAACAGGCACTCAAAGAGGTGAAAACCATTCTGAGGCGCAACCATAGCGGGGACGACACGTTTTTCCGCACCTGGTCGGCGAAGCAGGGCATTGAGTCCGCAAAACAGACGATTTTCGTCATAGAAATGGTGCTGGTTATCATCGCTTCTGTTGCCTTGATTGTCGCCGGTATCGGCATCCTGAACATCATGCTTGTCTCAGTGACAGAACGGATTCCAGAGATAGGATTGCGAAAAGCTGTCGGCGCGAAATCGTTTGACATCCGCATCCAGTTCCTCACAGAGTCGGTGATTTTGTGTCTGATTGGCAGTCTGCTTGGGATTGCGTTAGGCGCGGTTACCGGGCAAGCCTTCGCGTGGATAGTTGGAAAGTTCTTCGGATTTCAATGGCCATCTGTCATTACCTTAAAGTCGGTGCTGACTGCGGTTGGGGCGGCAGCAGCGGTAGGTGTATTCTTCGGCTATTACCCTGCAAGTCAAGCGGCGAAGATGGCACCGATTGAGGCACTTCGGCATACGTAATCTGGAGCAGGATTAGCGAGATTAGCAAGATTTTCAGGATTATATGGTATTTTGTTAACTAGCTAATGAAATTCACAAACGAAAATTGCGGGGTTTTGGCAGCAATCGACGTGCCAAAGACTCCGCTTATGGAGGAAACGATGCCTCTTTTTAGATTAGAGGGCGACGGTGCCGGCGCGAGGCTCGTCGTCGCGAGAGAAAAGGATATTGAACTTGAAAGTCAATTGGAGAGTTGGCTTGAAAACAGTCCCTGGGCACTTACCGGGGAATCCCTCATCTGGATTGGCAGACAAACTAGTGCCTCGGGTGACGATGGCATTATCCGTCCTGACTTGCTTGGGGTGGACTACGAAGGGAACCTTGTCATCGCTGAACTGAAACGCGATCGAGCTCCGCGAGAAGTGGTAGCGCAACTGCTGGAATATGCAGCCTGGGCAAAGACTTTTACCGACGAGGAGATTCACCAGATAGGGGATGCTTACTTCCAGACGCGCGGTGAATTCCAAGCCGCTTTTTGCGAAGAGTTTGACACCGACGAGGTTCCGCCGTTAAATCGGAGTTTGCGCTTATTCATCGTAGCGCAGAGAATACCCGATAGGATACTGAAGGTGTGCCAGTTCCTCCGGGACTCGCATGACATGGACATTAACTGTATAGTTGTTTCTACCTTTGAAACCGAATTAGGTGATGTGCTTGTCACTACGGAAGCGAAGGTTGGCGGAGAAGAAATCGCCAGCGGCAAAGTTCGGCGGCGGGCTACACCCCAGATCGCGCAGCAGTCAAACGAACCCCCCTTAACAGGTGTCATCCTAGACTACGGCATTCCAGTTCGGTGGTCGGATGAACGCTTGGTAAGAGATGTCGTGTTGGAAGCAGCGCGTGAACTCACAGATGGAAACACCAACGTTGAATTTGCGCCCCAAGAGCTCTATGCGCATGTGAGGACGAAGGATCCCGACTTCAAGTTCGGTACAGTTCATGGGCAGCTTACTGCAGCATGTCCCAATGCGCCATCATACATTCATCATTCCGGGGACTATAAATACTATTGGCGGGTAAGAAACGGAGTTTACCGCTTGTATGACCCCGAGCGCGACGAAGTGCCAGAGGACGAGGAATAGCCGAACTATTGGGGTGCTGTTCTCTCTCCGGCTCGTAAAGGCGGCTGTCGCTCGTATTCGGCAGTCGCCAACGCAAGGAAATGGCGGGAGCACCTGCTCCCGCCCTACAAAAGCGATTAGCGGCTAATCCGAACGCCGCCTGCCTGTATCGCTTTCTCTGCCTCTTCGGCTGTCGCCCAATTGAAATCGCCGGGGAAGGTGTGCGCCAAGGCGGAATAGCCGCCCGCGAAATCGACAGCTACCTGTGGTGCTTTTCTGTTCAACAGGCTGTAAATTAACCCCGCCGAGAAACTATCGCCGCCGCCAACCCGGTCCACCAATTCTAAATTTTCGTAGATGCGAGAGAGGTAGAATTCCGTGCCATCGAAAAGCAAGGTGCGCCAGTCATTGAGCCAGCCGGTTTTGGCATCGCGTAGTGTCGTGCCGATTATCTCAATGTTGGGAAACGCGTCCTTGACGCGCTGCGCAACCTTTTTGTAACTGTCGGGTTCAAGTTTGCTGTATGCCTCTGTCGTGCCTTCCGCCGCGAAGCCGAGGGATTTCTCGAAATCCTCTTCGTTACCAATGAGGACAGAGACATGCTCCATCATCGGACGATTCGCCGCTTGTGCCTGTTCCGCGCTCCACAATTTGGAGCGGAAGTTGAGGTCGTAACTAGTCGTGACTCCTGCTGCACGCGCCGCTTGCAATGCCTCCGCCGCTACAGCCGCCGCCGATGCCGACAACGCTGGCGTAATCCCGCTGAGGTGAAACCACCGTGCGCCGCTAAAAATGGATGCCCAGTCAATCTCGCCGAGTTGCACGTTGGAAATCGCCGAATATGCTCTATCGTAAGTGACGCTGCTGGCGCGCGGGCCTGCGCCTAATTCCAAGTGATAAAACCCGTTTCGTTCCAATCCAACGCCATCGAAATCCACCCAGGCGATGTTGGACATATCCACGCCGAGTTCGCGCCCTTTGTTGCGGATGTAGCGGCCAGACCAGGTGTCGACAAGCCTCGAGACCCAGGTGGTTTTCAAGCCGAGTTGTGCGGCGTTCACGGCGACGTTCATCTCTGCGCCGCCAGCGGTAATCGAGAGAGAATCCGCCTGCTCAAGGCGCATAAACTCAGGGGCAGTCAGGCGAATCATCGCTTCGCCAAAGGTAACCAAATCATACATAGAAAAGTCTCCTCGGGACAGAAGCAAATGCCATCCTTCTCCAGGGGTTCGTTTTGCGTCTATCCTATCCTATTCTGTTTCAGTGTGTTCGGGAGGCGCGCTGTGAGCGCGCGTCTCTTGATATTCGCGGTTTAAATTCTCAATGCATTGCCCACAGAAGCAGTAAACTCTGCCATAGCCGCCCACCTCTTTTTCAAGCAACTGTTTCATCGGGAATTCGTTTTGGCAGAGCGCGCACACCTCCATCGGGATTTTCGGGCGCGCTTCGTCATCCGCCTCGCGCCGGGATATGAAATGCAAAATCAGCCAAACGGCAATCGGGATAAGGACGACAAAGAAAATAAATAGCATCGCGAGCGTTCCTCGTCAATGGAATTCATGATAGTTTACCTAAAAACGGAAAACAGCGCAAGGAAATTTTGCGGCGGAGACAATTTTGTTGACACGCCATCGGTTTTCGTGATATAATTGATAAAAAGTTTGATAAGGAGTGCATGATGACACACATCAAACCCTTTACCGTCTCAAATCCACTGATAGACGATGCCGAGAAACTGCGCGGGCAGGCGCGCCAAGACGGCTACCTCTACTTCCGCGGCCTCATTGATGCCGAGTCTATCCTCAATCTGCGGCGAGATTTTCTGGAGCTCTGCCATCGCCACGGATGGGTGGAAGGCGGCGAAAACCTGATGGCCGCCATCCGCACCAGCACGCCTTTCATGGAAGGCGATGATGGATATTGGCCCGTTTTAGACGAATTCCAACGGTTTGAATCCTTCCACGCGTTCGCGCATCACCCGGCGATTTTGGACGTATGCGATACATTGTTCGGCGAGAAGACGCTCGTGCATCCGCGGAATATTGGAAGAATTATGTTCCCAGAAAACACTAAATACACAACCCCCGCGCATCAAGATTATATTCACATTCGCGGCACGGAAGATACCTACACCGGGTGGATTCCGCTCGGCGCGTGCCCGGAAGAGTTGGGTGGGTTGTCAGTGCTTGTGGGTTCGCATCGGTTCGGCATATTTCCGGTGAAGCCGGCACTCGGCGCGGGCGGACTCGGTATCGATACCGCGCCTCTGGAGGCAGACGGCCTCGGCTGGGTTTCGGGAGATTTCGCGCTCGGCGACGCGCTCTTCTTTCATAGCCACACCGTGCATAAGGCACTCCCGAATCAGACAGCAGACCGGATTCGCCTCTCGGTGGATTACCGGTATCAGGGATGCTCCAAACCTGTCACGGAAGGTTCGCTGTTGCCGCATTTCAATCGGATGGGTTGGGATGAGATTTACGCGGGTTGGCATTCAACGAAGTATCAATACTATTGGAACGCTTTTGCGTTGAATCGGGTGTGATTCATGAGAAGAGGTTTCATGTTTCTCTTAATAAGCACGCTTTTCCTTGCAATTGGGGCATTCTCTGCTCCCGAAGCCGAGGATGTGCCTGCCGACATGGTGCTCATCCCCGCTGGCGAGTTTCAGATGGGCAGTTACCACGGCGAGGCAGACGAAAAGCCCGTGCATTCTGTCTACCTTGACGCGTTCTACATGGACAAATACGAGGTAACGGTGGGCGAGTACAAGCGGTTTGTTGAATCCACCGGCCATCGGCCGTTACCTGAATGGGTTGCGCAGTGTTCTCCAACCGCCCGGCACCCTGTCGTAGGCGTGAGTTGGCACGATGCAATGGCGTATGCGAAATGGGCTGGCATGCGGTTACCAACGGAAGCGGAGTGGGAAAAAGCCGCCCGGGGCGGCCTAATCGGGCAGAAATATCCATGGGGCAATACGCTTGATGCCAGCAAGGCGAACTATGGAAAGGGAAAAAAGACAACATCCGAGCCGCCTGCCGAAAGGACAACGCCTGTCGGGAAATATCCGGCCAACGGCTACGGGCTTTATGACATGTCAGGGAACGTCTTGGAATGGTGCCTTGATGCCTATCAGAAGAAGTTTTATGCCAATTCGCCATACCGAAACCCTGTTGCGGGGACTTCGGGGGCCGAAGGTATTCATTACCTTATTGAGAATTTCGCGCAAAAAAAGGAGAAGCGCGTTGCGCGAGGCGGCTCTTGGAGTTTCAGCCCAAAAGGCGTGCGTGCAGCGAATCGCCTCGGCGAGAAACCGTCCCTACTGAGCAGCGATGTTGGGTTTCGCTGCGCGAAGGATATTGAACCCTAACTGCAAAAAATGCGAAGGAAACAGAAATCATTGGCCAAGAAAATTCTACTGCTGCTCGGCTGGAGTTGCATCGCCGTTTTGGCGGCATCAGCGGAAAACTACACCGGGGATTTTTTGACGAACGGCGTTGGTGGACGTGCCCTCGGGCTCGGCGGTGCTTATGTTAGCATTGCAGACGATGCTACTGCAACCTACTGGAACCCCGCTGGTATCGCAAGCGTTGCGCGCCGACAAGGAACAGCAGAGGCGGGCGGCACTCCCGCCGCCAATCAACTCTGCCTGATGCATGCCGCGCGGCGTTCCGGGTTAGGCGCGTTTAACTATGTCAGCGGCGTTCGGCACATTGTCCCAGAGCTCGCCGTTGGGCTCTCGTGGATTCGCGCCGGGATTGACGATATTCCGATTTATCCCACCATTCCTGCGTTTGATGACAACATCAGCGCGGATGCGCGGAAAAACATTGAGCGACTGCGTCCAAAGGAAAAAGATTTTATCCCCACGGGTTACCTCAGCGATAGCGAAAATGCATATATCCTTACCCTCGCTAAGCGGTTCGTCGTCAGCCAATCGTGGTGGGATAATTTCGGCAGAAATTCGTTGCCGCCGGAGCTCCTCATCGGGTTTAATGCAAAGTGGATTTCGCAGCGTATCAATGATGCGGGAAGCCTTGACGTGGCTACTGCCGCCATCTACAATTACGGCAGTAGCGGCTATGGGTTTGATGCCGGGCTACTCGTCCGTCTCCCAGATCTGAACGCGCTTTTCGGTTTGCAAGTCGGCAGTTTCGCGTTCGGTATCAATTGGCAAGACATCTCAAAGACAACGCTGACGTGGAACACGCCGTTTGCGACTTACAAAGAGTCGATTCCGGCGAATGTGAACCTCGGGCTGGCGTATTCCAACCGTCGCGTTTTCAATCGGGAACTCATCGTCTCTTATCAGTGGCAGGGACGCTATGGTGGGCAAACGCACCTCGGCATGGAATATCACCTCAGCGCGCCGTTGGCACTCCGGGTGGGTTACCGCGCCGGTGGGCTCACGAGCGGCGTTGGGGTTCAGCTGCGCCAGTTTCGCCTCGATTACGCGCTCCTCATCGGCGATATTATCAACACGCATTTTCTGAGTCTGTTGTGGCGTTTTTGATTTGTCGGAGAACGAACCGCGTAGGCGCGGTTTGAAACCGCGCCTTCTCCATCGTTCCACCGGTAGCGCGAGGGCATGTCCCTCGCGAACTTTTCGCCTATTTCGGCGGCTTTGATAAATCCGGTTCATCGCGGAGCATGATGAGCAGCGGTGCCATCAATAACGGCAGCATCACCAACCCATCTAACACGATAGGCAATCCGAACCGGTCTCCCAACACACCGACGAGTTTATTCAACAGTCCGCCGACACCCCACGCCGCGCCCATCATCAAGCTAGACGCAATGTTTTCACGTCCGCGCAAAAGCATCTGCGCGAGGACGATGTTAATCGTGATCGAACTCGCGAGGATAACGTTCCCTAAAAAGAGAAAAATGAGGAATAGCGCACCATCGGTGTGAAGCGATGCGTAGAGCAGCGGCGGCGCGCCGAGGAGCGAAAAAAGCAACAAGACATAGGTGTTCACCCGATTGGAGAGCCAGCCGCCGCCCATGATGCCTACTGAACCGGCAAAAATAAAAAGTGCGATGATGAACGAGCGCGTCTGGTCTGGGTAGTCTTGGTTATCAAGATAGATGGACAAAAAACTCTCTAAACCGACAGCCGTGACTGTCCGAAATGCGGCGATGATGAACAGCACGGTGAGCGGCAAAAGGATATGCTTTCGCAGGGGAGGCAGTGGCGCGCCGACTTCTCTATCGTCGTCATCAACAGAAACGTTAAAATGACTCGCATCGCGAAACACCTTTGGCACGAACAGTGCCACGATAACGCCGAGTATCATTCCCCATGCCAGCGATTCCAGCCCGAACCGATACGGTATGGCCATCAGTGCCAGCGGCCCGAGGGCGCGGCCGACGTTTCCGCCGGTAAGAAAAATCGAGGTGCCTAACCCTCTCCCTTCCGCGGCGAGCGCGCCTGCGTAAGTCGTCGCCTGCGGATGAAAGGCAGCGACTCCGAGTCCGCCGACAGCGAGTAGCAGATAGACAATCAACTTGGAAGGCGCGAGTCCTAACAGACTCAGGCAGACCGCGGTGAAGAAAACGCCGAACGTCAGGAAATGCACCGTCCGCACCCGGTCTGACAGCCATCCGAAGAGGATTTGCCCTAATGAACTGAAGACGCTGTAGAGGGAGACAAGTGTGCCGGCGAAACTATTCCGTGCCGCCGTTGTGACAAGTTTTGTCAGCAACAGCGGCAGTAAGTGCGATAAGAGTGTCGCGTAGGAGTCCAGCACGGTGTGCGTGAAGGTGAGGAAGTAGAATTGTTTTTGGGTGGATGGGGTGTTTTGCATACCGGGGATGCCGTTTTAAGTCTAATGAGCCCTATTCCTTGTCAACATTGATGGCAGAAGAATGCTTTAACTTCATCTTTCGGCGCGCTTTCAAAGCGCGCCTACGGTGAGCTAGTTGATGGCAGAAAACTGCTTCAATTTCATATTTCGGCGCGCTTTCAAAGCGCGCCTACAGTGAACTAAAGGACACCAAAATGGGTTACATTTTTGACCTTGG
>PYJE01000035.1:0-2627 GCA_003635305.1 Candidatus Poribacteria bacterium
GATTCAAACGTGCAAAAATTTGCAAAATCTGCTATCATATCCATAATTTCCAAAATACTCACCAAAGGTTACAGGTTTGGCATACGATGGATGACTTTTGTAGATACCTCACGTTTTTGATGCTCTTTTGTGTTGGGATTAGCACCGTTGGCGCGGCGGCGGAACGCAAGGTAACCGCATATCGCACTTATCAAAGCGTTGAAATTGATGGGGAACTCTCGGAAGAGGATTGGCAGCACGCGATGCCTATTCGGCAGTTGACGCAATTTGAACCCGATGAAGGCGCGCCGTTGACAGAACCGACAGAGGTGCGAGTGCTTTACGATGCGAAACACCTCTATTTCGGGTTCCTCTGCACGGAATCGGAACCCGCGAAAATTATCGCTAATAAGATGCGCCGCGATACGATGCTGTGGGATAACGACAATGTCTTTGTCCTACTGGATACTTACAACGACCGGCGTAGTGGGTTCTTCTTCCGGGTCAACCCGCTCGGTGCGCGCGAAGACGTGGCAATTATGGACAGCGGCGACAGCCGAAACGAAAACTGGAACGCTGTCTGGGATTCCAAAGCGAAAATTAACGCCGATAATTGGACGGCCGAAATTGCGATTCCGATCAGCCAGCTGCGGTTTAAGGCGGGAGATACGCTAGAATGGGGGCTCAACGTCGGGCGCACCATTCAGAAAAATCAGGAGGAGGGAACCTGGGCACCTGTGCCGGGAGCATATAATTGGCGGGCGCGCTATCGCACCACTAACCTCGGTACGCTAACAGGACTCTCAGGCATCTCAACCCAGCGAAACATGGAGTTCCTCCCCTATCTGCTCCCGGGAGTGAAACGCACAGATACCGAGGGCACAGACAGCGTGCTGGACTTGGGTGCGGACGCGAAAATTAGCCTCACCTCCAATTTAACGGCAGATCTCACCGTGAACACCGATTTCGCGCAAGTGGAGGCAGACCAGGAGCAGGCGAACTTAACGCGGTTCAGCCTCTTTTTTCCTGAAAAACGTCAGTTTTTCTTGGAGGGTGCCGGCATTTTTGATTTCGGCATTCCGCGCACCAGTTTCAACGCGCCACCGCCGCTGCTGCTTTTCTACAGCCGCCGCATTGGGATTGCGGAAGAGCACGCGATACCTATCCTCGCAGGCGGAAAAGTCACCGGCAAAGTGGGCAACTACGGCGTTGGGTTTCTGAACGTCCTCACCGATAAATATGCAGCGGCGGCGACAGAAGATGTTGATGCGGTGGACGTTCCGCGGACTAATTATTCGGTGCTGCGCGTGAAACGCGACCTTTTCACCGGTTCCAGCCTCGGCGTGATTACGATTCATAAGGGAGGAACTGATATCCAAAACAGCGCGACCGGCGTTGATTTCGTCTATCGTCCTACGGATAAGATGAATTTTCGTGGATTATGGGCGCGCACGTTTGAAAGCGTGAATCCGGTTACGGGACGTGCGGATGTCCAACCGAACGCATGGTATTTCGGCGGCAATTGGCAAAGCACCGTGGCACGGCTGAATGCCTCCTATACCGACATCGGTGAGGATTTTAACCCGGAAGTCGGCTATGTGCAGCGCGCCGGTGCGCGCTGGCTTCGTGCGGAGGCGCGCGGCACCCCTTACCTTCATTGGTATGGCCTTCGCCGGTTGTGGATTGGCCCAGAGATTGATCTTATCCTCAACTCAGAGAATCAGTTGGAAACGCGGACGTTCATCTGGAGCACATGGCTGGAATTGGAAAAGGGCGGCTGGGGTGGTGTCCGCATCCGCAGAGAATTTGAATTCCTTGACGAGGAGTTTGAGATTCGAGACGGCGTTATCATCCAACCGGGCGAATATCACTATACTAACTACAGTGTCACGCTGAATGCGGAAGGAAACCAAAGATTTGCCGGACGATTATCGCTGAACTTCGGCGATTTCTACGATGGCACGCGCCGCGGCTTCGATCTTCGGGTTGACTTCCGGCCGACAGGACGTTTCAGCCTTGAGCCTCGCTACGAATTCAACCGCATCATGCTGCAGCAAGGCACGTTCAATACGAATATCTTCGGCGGACGGATAGTTTATTCGTTTTCTACCGACATGTTCGCCAAACTCTATCTGCAGTGGAGCAGCGACAGAGAACTGGTGACAGCGAATTTCTTAATCAACTATATCTATCGGCCCGGTAGCGATTTCTACTTCGTTTTCAATCAGACTTACGGCACAGAAAGCGTCTCTAGCGGCTTGCGAGATACGACGCTGGTGGCGAAGGTAACGTATTGGTGGAATCCATAAGAAGCCGGCAAATGAGCCCCTGACCGGTAGGCGCGGTTTGCAACCGCGCATCCAAGGAAACGACTCGTAGGGCGAGGGCCTGTCCCTCGCCACCCCATAGCCGGTAGGCGCGGTTTGTAACCGCGCTTCCGCGTAGGGCGCGGGCCTGTCCCTCGCCATGCCACGGAGAAAGACAAGGAGAAAACCCATGAAAATTGCCGAGGTCCAAACATATCTGGTTGACGTGCCGCCGCCGCATTGGGGTGGCAGACGCTGGATTTTCGTCAAACTCATCACCGATGAGGGGATTGAAGGCGCGGGCGAATGCACCTATCACACGCAGCTCAACCATGTCGTCGT
>PYJE01000035.1:2647-29963 GCA_003635305.1 Candidatus Poribacteria bacterium
TGCTGCAGCAAGGCACGTTCAATACGAATATCTTCGGCGGACGTATAGTTTATTCGTTTTCTACCGACATGTTCGCCAAACTCTATCTGCAGTGGAGCAGCGACAGAGAACTGGTGACAGCGAATTTTTTAGTCAACTATATCTATCGGCCCGGTAGCGATTTCTACTTCGTTTTCAATCAGACTTACGGCACCGAAAGCGTCTCTAGCGGCTTGCGAGATACGACGCTGGTGGCGAAGGTGACGTATTGGTGGAATCCGTAAGAAGCCGAAAAAGATGGGCGCAAAACCGGTAGGCGCGGTTTTCAACTGAGTTCCATGGCCGGTAGGCGCGGTTTGCAACCGCGCATCCGAGGAAACGACTCGTAGGGCGCGGGCCTGTCCCGCGCCACCCCATAGCCGGTAGGCGCGGTTTGTAACCGCGCATCCTGCGCACCATGGCCGGTAGGCGCGGTTTGAAACCGCGCTGCCACGTAGGGCGAGGGCCTGTCCCTCGCCACCCCATAGCCGGTAGGCGCGGTTTGCAACCGCGCTTCCGCGTAGGGCGAGGGCCTGTCCCTCGCCATGCACGGAGAAAGACAAGGAGAGAACCCATGAAAATTGCCGAGGTCCAAACATATCTGGTTGACGTGCCGCCGCCGCATTGGGGTGGCAGACGCTGGATTTTCGTCAAACTCATTACCGATGAGGGAATTGAAGGCGCGGGCGAATGCACCTATCACACGCAGCTCAACCATGTCGTTGTTGAGTTAATCAAGGATTGGGGAGAACGCTTCCTCATCGGTGCGGATGCGTTTCAGATTGAAAAGCTCTGGAATACACTTTACGAAGGCCCCGCTGTGCGCCACTCCGGCCCGTTGACTACGCCTGCGATGAGTGCGATTGAGATGGCATGTTGGGACATTGTCGGTAAAGCGTTGAACCAGCCGATTTACAATCTCCTCGGCGGCGTATTCCATGAGAGACTGCGCGCCTATTCCTACTTGTTGGAATGGCGGCGCGGCGATTCTCCCGAAAAAACCGCGGAACTCGCGCTCGCTTACGTAGAGAAAGGGTTTACCGCTGTAAAATTCGACCCGGTGGATGCACGCGCTGTGGATAGATTGGAGACGCTGAACTACGCCGAAAGCGTCATTCGTGCCATCCGTGATGCTGTCGGCGATAGGTGCGATATTCTCATCGGAACGCACGGGCAATTCAACACGAACAGTGCCATCCGTTTTGCTAAACGCGTGGAACCCTATGAACCGCTCTGGTTTGAGGAGCCGGTGCCCCCAGAAAACGTCAAGGAAATGGCGCGCGTGGCGCAGTCTACCAGCATCCCGATTGCGACAGGCGAACGGTTGCTCACGAAGTATGAGTTCGTGGATTTGCTGGAGCAGCAGGCAGCCTCCATTTTGCAGATGGATCTGACGATAACGGGCGGCATCCTGGAGGCGAAGAAGATTGCGGCGATGGGTGAGGCGCATTACGCGCAGATTGCACCGCATCTCTACGGCGGTCCCATCGGTGGCGCGGCGAATATCCAACTGGATGTCTGTAGTCCCAACTTTCTGATTCAGGAAGGCATCCATAAGTGGGACGGCTTCCACGCCGACATTCTGAAGGAGCCGCTGCAGTGGGAAAATGGATATATCATTCCCTCAACGAAGCCGGGGCTCGGCGTTGAGTTGAACGATGAGGTTTTGCGGAAGCACGCCATCGCCGTGTGAACCCCAGGCCAACTTCGTAGGCGCGGTTTGCAACCGCCGTGTGAACCCAGTGCCGACTCCGTAGGCGCGGTTTGCAACCGCGCATGTCCGGCAAGCGCGCCTACCGATGAAAATGTGTTTTTGCGGAGACATGCCATCGCCGTGTGAACCCAGTGCCGACTCCGTAGGCGCGGTTTGCAACCGCGCATGTCCGGCAAGCGCGCCTACCGATGAAAATGTGTTTTTGCGGAGACATGCCATCGCCGTGTGAACCCCAGGCTAACTTCGTAGGCGCGGTTTGCAACCGCGCATGTCCGGCAAGCGCGCCTACCGGCGGAAATATGGAATTTACGCAATCCTTGTTACACTAACCCGCTCAGGTATTCCCGACTTCGCAATGCATCAGCCAACGAATGCGAAGTCGGCGTGTTTTCAAGCAGGAAATCGCCGGTATAGTTGCCTTTGCGCAAATGTTCGGCGATGGCGCGAAAATCTACAAACCCATCGCCGACTTCCGATAGGACACCGTCCTCTGTCTTCTGCTTGAAATGCACGGAGGTGAGGTGCGATGTATTTACGGCAGACCAGAATGCCGCGGGCGAATTCAGCGTTGTTCCATCGGCACGGTAGGTGTTGGTTTCATCGTAGGTGAGTTTTGCACCGGCGGCGATGGCTAATTTCAGTATGAGCACGGCGGATTGCCGCGCGTTCTCCACGGCGAAAATCATTGGATAGTCGGGCAGAAGCGTTTGATACCGTTGGAGGTTCGCGACAGCGACAGTCTCGTCAATTTCGTCTTCGGTGTCCAAGTCAACGAGGCGGAGACGGGCACGCCGAGGACAGAGCAGATACGCCAACTTTTTCGCCGTGATTATCTGTTGGGTATCTGTTTCCCCTAAATCTGAAAGCCACGGGTGGGACATCGCATAACTCAAGGTGAGCCCCGTTGCTTTTCGGGTGAAGGCGGCTACCTCTTCAAAGAGCGCGGGATGCTTGGTAGGATGCGGTTTTCCGTTCCACATCGCCTCGGAGAGGGTTTTCCACTCGGCATCTGAGTAATCAGGCATTGCCAATTCAAGTTGACTGATGACAGTGCCGAAGGCGGAATCGCGGAGATAATCGCCTTCGCGCACCTCCATATCGCGGAACCCGTTTTCGCCGAATGCAACCATCAGCGCATCGAAGTTTGCGCCGTTTTGTATTTCCACACTCCAGATATTCGTGACAATTCCAAGTTTTTCAAACATGTTAATTAATTCCCGAGCGGTAGGCACGGTTTGCAACCGCGCCTACGGAGTTAGATTCGCAAATCCCGAGCGGTAGGCGCGGTTTGAAACCGCGCCTACGGGGTTAGATTCGCAAATGGTAATTTTTCAAGGAGACGACACAATTGACACAATTTACCGATGAACTCAGACAATCCGCTGCACCGATTTGGGAGGCAGATCTGCGGCATCCCTTCGTTCGCGGCATTGCCGATGGCACGCTGCCGCCTGATAAGTTTAAGTTCTACCTCATTCAGGACTATTTGTTCCTATTAGATTATAGCCGCGTGTTCGCGTACGGCGTTATCAAAGCCCCCGATGAGGCGACGATGGCACTCTTTTCACAACTGCTCAACGAAACCCTCAATACGGAGATGGATTTACACCGCGGGTATTGTGAAAAGTTTGGCATCTCCGCCGCCGAGATGGAGCAGACACCGGTGGCACCGACAACGCACGCCTACACGCGGCATGTGCTGAACGTTGCGCAGAGCGGCACACTGGCAGAACTCATCGCCGGCGTTTTGCCTTGCCAGTGGGGTTACGCCGAGATTGGCACAACGCTGGCAGAACAGGGAGGTTCTCCCGAACCGCTCTATCAGGAGTGGATAGAGATGTATGCCTCCGACGAGTTTCTCGCTTTAGGCAAGTGGTTGCGTAGCCTCCTGAACGAGTTGACAGCGGAGAGCAGTTCCGCCGAGAAAGAACGGCTGAAGCGGCATTTTCTGTTCAGCAGCCGTTATGAGTATCTCTTTTGGGAGATGGCGTGGACGCAGGAGGCGTGGCAGATTTAGTTGGTAGGCGCGGTTTGAAACCGCGTCTGCGCGCTTCCAAAGCGCGCCTACCGGAGCCCAGGGTGCGTTAAACGCGCGCCTCCCTGGGTTGGGCAGCGCGACATGAAACACGGTGCTTTTTTTGGGTAGGCGCGGTTTTCAACCGCGTCTGCGCGCTTCCAAAGCGCGCCTACCGGAGCCCAGGGTGCGTTAAACGCGCCTCCCTGGATTGGGCAGTGCGACATAAAACACGGTGCCTTCTCCTAGTGTGCTTTCTAGCCAGATGCGTCCACCGTGGCGCAACACGATGTGTTTAGTAATAGCAAGCCCGAGTCCGGTGCCGCCCATCTCCCTGGCGCGTCCTTTATCCACCCGATAAAACCGTTCAAAGACGCGCGATTGCGATTCCAACGGGATGCCGATACCGGTGTCTTTTACATACACGATGAGTTCGTCGTCCGATACTTCTGCCGAGACTTCAATCGTGCCGCCGTC
This sequence comes from Candidatus Poribacteria bacterium, assembly GCA_003635305.1. GTDB lineage: Bacteria > Poribacteria > WGA-4E > WGA-4E > WGA-3G > AGPOR5. The sequence goes on from PYJE01000035.1 coordinate 6,871, forward strand.
TGGCGTGTATTTAATCGCATTATCGATGAGATTCACGAATACTTGCATGAAGAGCTGCTTGTCGACGTTAGCCTGCGGCAATGTTTCAGGCGTGTTCCACACCAAAACTACCCCAGATTCCTCTAGCAACGGCTCAAATACGTCTAAAATCGTTTCGTGGAAGGCGTTGAGGTGACAGGGGGCGCGTTTCAGTTCAACATCCCCGGATTCAAGTCGCGATAACTCAAGTAAATCGGCGACTAATCGCGAGAGGCGCGCGGCGTGATTGAGAATTTTGATGAGGAACTCTTCGCGCCGTTTTTTTGCAGTGGCATCCAGACCCGGGCCTGCCAGGGAGTCAAATTCACTGTTCAGCAAGGTTTCGGCGTATCCCTGAATGGAGGTAAGCGGGGTGCGCAGTTCGTGCGAGACGTTCGCCACGAAATCTGAACGGATGCGCTCCAACTGCCGCACCTGACTCACATCGTGAATGACAATGAGATATTCTGGTTCGCCAGTTCGGATAGGCTGATGGGAGGTATCTCCTCCGTTTTCTGGCGTGGTGATGGGGACGACGGTAACCTCTGCCTCCGGCTCCATCAGGTTTCCAAGCCGAATCTCCGTAAACGCCACATTGCCGGTATCTCTCGCCTCCTTAAGTAGTGCCTGCAGTTCCGGTTTCCGGTTGATTTCTATCAGGGCTCTGCCGATGTATGCCTCGTCCCTTTCTTCCTCTGTTGAGCGAGGGCCTGTCCCTCGCTGTGCTTCAGGAAGCGTTAACATAGCAATGGCGGCGGGATTCGCATAGGTAACCTCATACGCACCGTTGAGAAGCAACACTCCCTCGTTCATATTCGTCAAAATCGTCTCCAAACGTTGGTGCTCCTGAGAGATGCGGTAAATCTGTCCTTGCACCCGATTCGCCATCAGGTTGAAATTCCGCGAGAGCTGCCCCAGTTCATTTGAGGAATTGACTGGCACGCGAGAGTTGATTTTTCCAGCGGCGAGGGATTGCGTCGTCTGCGTCAAATTTTCAATTGGTTTCACAATGGCACCGGCGGTGAAAATACTGAACAGAATCGCCAAGAGGAACCCCGCCGCGCTGACGAGGAGGAGCATGCGCCAGAGATTGAAAATCGCGCTATTTACCGCTTTCATCGGAAGCGCGACGCGACAAATACCGAGCAGTTTCCCCTCGCGTTCCACGGGCACCGCAAAATAGCGGAATTCTGTCTGTGTCGTGGTGCTATACCTGTCGCGGAGGCCGCGCCCCTGCTCTAATGCCGCCTGAACCTCCGGACGGTTCAGATGATTGTCCATCGCGTGGAGTTCCGCACCATCACGTTCCGTATCTCCCCAGACATGTCCATTAACATCAATGAAGGTTAACCGCATCCCGCCTGTTTTTCCGAGTCTATCTACGAGGGTGTCGATTTCATAAGTAAACCGAGCAGTTTGTGGCAACTCATCCAGCAGGAATTCGCGGGAGAGTGCCGCCTGAACCTCTAATTCACCAGTGATGCGGCTGCTGAGGGATGCCTTCAGCGTTGCACCGAGGTAGAGATACATGGCGAATAGCACCAAAAGCACGATGCCGATGTAGCTCAATGTCAATTGGATGCGGATGCTCATAACAGGGGCTCCCATCAAGGACATGCTTTTAACGCGCGTCTTTGGATGCGGATGCTCATAACGGACTCCGTAGGCGCGGTTTCCAACCGCGCTTCCTATCAAGGACGTGCTTTCAAAGCGCGTCTCTGGATGCGTGCTCATCACAGGCTCCGTAGGCGCGGTTTCCAACCGCGCTTCCTATCAAGGACGTGCTTTTAACGCGCGTCTTTGGATGCGGATGCTCATACCAGGCTCCGTAGGCGCGGTTTCCAACCGCGCCTCCCTACCGGGGTGCTGATGTTACCACGTATCTCTGACACTCACGCCTTCTGTCGCCAAATAGGATTTAATATTCTTAATAGTAAACTCGCCGTAGTGCGTGATGGATGCGACGATGGCGGCATCGGCATCGCTTTCAACGAAAACATCGCGCAGGTGCTGCGGATTTCCCGCGCCGCCAGAGGCAATCACCGGCACCGGCACCCGCGCGGCAATCGCACCTGTTAACGCGAGTTCATAGCCTGCTTTCGTGCCATCGGCATCGATGCTGTTGACAACGATTTCGCCCGCGCCTAAATCAACGCCGCGCCGCGCCCACTCCAGTGCATCCCAGCCGACCGGGGTTCTGCCACCGTCAATGTAAATTTCATAGCCGTTCGGAATCTGTTCGCTTTTCGGGACGCGTTTTACCTGCATGCTGAGCACGACGCACTGACTGCCGAACGCACGCGCGCCTTCCGCAATCAACTGCGGATTCCGCACCGCACCAGAATCGATGCTCACTTTTTCCGCGCCAGCGAGAAGAACACGACGCATATCTTCCAACGTTCTTAACCCACCGCCGACAGAGAACGGAATAAAAATTTCGGCGGCGACAGCGGAGACGACATCAATCATGATATCGCGCCGTTCATTGCTCGCCGTGATGTCGTAGAAGACGAGCTCATCTGCGCCGCCTTCATAGTAAAAGCGCGCCATTTCCACAGGCTCGCCGACATCAACGTTGCCTTTGAAAGCGATGCCTTTTGTCACCTTGCCTGCACGCACGTCTAAACAAGGAATGATTCGTTTTGTTAGCATAAATAGCTGTCCATCAGTCGGGTAGGCGCGCTTTGAATGCGTCCCTACCAGGTTTCGTTGCACCTCACGATAATCTCCGCCTGAACATCTCCATAATATCATCAAACTCTTTCACTCTCAACGCTTTATACATCCCTGCAAGCACGCTAACGCCGATGCCGATGGGAACAAACACGCCGATAACTCGTGTTCCGAAACCCTCCGTGCCGAGCCAATCTCCCTCAATAATCCCGTTTGCTACCCAGCAGCTGAATCCCATTATTACTGAGGCGATGACGATTTTCAACGTCAGGGAGATGAGCGAGGAGAGTCCCAGTCTGCCGACTTTACGGCGGAGCAGCACCAGTAGGACAGAAAAGTTCAGCGTTACCGTCAAAACGGTAGACAACACGACTGCACGATGCTCGAGAAATAACCCGCGATAGATAAAGAGATAGTTCAGCGCGATGTTGAGTGTAACAGCGCAGACGCTGACAACCACCGGCGCGCGGATGTCTTTGTAGGCGTAGAAGCCGTCTGTCACAATCTTGAGTGCAGAAAATCCACACAACCCGAAGGCGTAGACAAACAGTGCCCCCGCCGTTGCAAGCGTGTCTACCTCAAAGGTTTGTCCTCGTTCATAAAGCAGTCGGCAGATAGGTGCCGATAACACCATCAACCCGACAGAAGCGGGTATCGTCAACGCCAGCATTAATCGCAGCGCGTAAGCGAGCGCGTTGCGGAAATTCTCTGTCTCACCCGCCGTGGCGAACCGCGCGAGTTGCGGCAGTGCCACCGTGGAGATGGCCACGCCGAATATCCCGATGGGGAGGTGCATCACGCGATAGGCGCGGTTAATCCACGTCAACCACCCCGAATCTTCCGTGATAAAGAAGGTGTTGGTAAACTGATTTACCTGCACGGCTGCCACGCCTAACACCGCAGGAGCGATGAGGCCGAAGACTTGTCGCACCCTCGCATCACGGAAGCTGAGGAGCGGCCGATACCGAAAGCCCACCCGATACATTGATGGCACCTGAATGACAAACTGCGCGATGCCGCCAACGATGACTCCCACCGCCATGCCTGTTACCGGGTGCATCCCTACCTGTTGACAGACATAGTAGCCGCCCACGCCGATGAAGAGCGAACTCAGGTTAAAAAAGGAAGACGCGCACGCCGGAACCCCAAACCTCCCCTTGCTGTTGAGCAACCCCATCGCAATCGCCGCCAGCGACACGAACAGCAGGTAAGGAAACATCAACTGCGTCAGGTAGATGGTGAGTTCAACCTTGCTGCTAAATCCGTAATGCTCGGTGGTATCTAACGCCTCTTCAAAATTCTCGCGAGTCAACACATCGACGATGGCGGGTGCGAAGGCGATGCCGAGTATCGTAATGCCGAGCAGAATGAGTGCAGTCAGATTAAAGACGCGGTTCGCCAGATTCCACGCCGCTTCCTCTCCCTCTTCGCCTTCGGTTGCGAGGAAGGTTGTAATAAACGCCTTGCTCAAGATGCCTTCGCCGAACAAATCGCGGAGGAAATTCGGGATGCGAAACGCAAGGTAAAACGCGTCCGCGCCGGTCCGTGCCGGAAAATAGAACGCTATCGCAACCTCGCGGGCGAGCCCAAGAATCCGCGAGCCCATCACGGCGATGCTGACAATCCCCGCCGCACGGGTGACGTTTTGGTTTATCGTTGATTTCGATTCGCCTGCCATTCTGCTATCTGTTTATTCGGACGTTACCTTAAGGATATTCGGTACCAAAATCCTCTAATCCTGCTTCAATCCTGTTAATCGTGTCAATCCTGCTTGCTAATCGTGCAAATCCTGCTTGCTAATCGTGCAAATCCTGCTAATCTTGCGCGTCTTGCAAATCCTGCTTGCCAATCGTGTGAATCCTGCTTGCCAATCGTGTAAATCCTGCTTGCCAATCGTGCAAATCCTGCTCCAATCGTGCAAATCCTGCTCCAATCGTGTAAATCCTGCTCCAATCGTGTAAATCCTGCTTGACATCCCACCCAAATTCGTGTAAATTATCAATAGACGCAATTCAGAACAACACCACAGGAGAACCGAACATGCAACAAAAACGATACTTCACGCTGGAAGAAGCAAACCAGTGCATCCCTGAATTGACCGAGGATATCCTCTCGCTGCAAGCACTGAGAGACGAATTGGCAGAACTCCACGCCGAACTCACGCCGATGTTTGAGGTGATTTCCTTGAACGGCGGAGACAAGCGTTCACATGAATTTCTCCGCGCAGGCACGCAACTCCGACAAACCCTCGAACGCATCGCAAACCGAGGTTGTCACCTCAAAGGACTTGACCCGGGCCTTGTCGATTTCCCGCACCTGCGCGATGGTAAGGAAGTCTACCTCTGCTGGCGGCTCGGTGAACCGGAAATCCGATATTGGCACGAAACGGATACCGGTTTCGCAGGCCGGAAGCCTTTGTAGAGCGAAATCCCCGGTAGGCGCGGTTTCAAACCGCGCCTACCGGGCCTGTAGCGCGAGGGCCTGTCCCTCGCGAACTAACTTCGGCGCGCTTGACGGAAACCAGCATCGAGAGCCCGTAGTGCGAGGGCCTGTCCCTCGCGAACCCGGTCCGGTAGACGCGCTTTGTAAGCGCGAGTGTCAGCCCGTAGCGCGAAGATCTGTCCCTCGCGAACCCACAAACATAGCGGCGGCCGGGCCCTCGCCCTACACAATACCATAAAAATGATTCGTCGGCCCATGTCCATGCCCGATATCTAATGCATGGCGGATGGCGTTCGTGATATACGCCTTCGCCGCGCAGATCGCCTCCGTGAGCTCCTTCCCGTGCGCGAGTTGCGTCGCAATGGCGGCAGAATAAGTGCAACCTGTGCCGTGCGTATTCTGCGTATCAATGCGCTCCGCCTCAAAAAAATGCCACTCGCCACCGAAATAGAGCACATCTGTCGCCAGCGCGCCGCCGAGATGTCCGCCTTTGACTAGCACCGCCTCGCAGCCCAAAGCCGCAATAGCCTGCGCCGCGGCTTTGGCATCCTCGTTCGTCTGAATGTCCCGTTGCGCCAGCAACTCCGCCTCGTAGACGTTCGGTGTGATGAGCGTGGCAAGCGGAATTAACTCTGCCTTCAGACTCGCAATCGCCTCTTCTTTCAAAAGCGGAAACCGACTCTTGGAGATCATCACCGGATCTACGACGATAGGAGCGCGCTTAGAAAGCACGCCTACGGAGGTTTGCGGGATGTGCTGACGCAACTTCCGCGATACCGCCGCCACAATCTCCGATGAAGAGAGCATCCCGGTTTTAACGCTCGCCACGGCAAAGTCGGTGAAGACTGCATCTAATTGTGCCTCAATGAGCGGAATCGGCAGATCGAACGCGCGCGTCACCGCTACCGTATTCTGCGCGGTGACAGAGGTGATTGCGGACATCGCGAACCCGCCGTTTGCAGAGATTGCCTTGATGTCCGCCTGTATCCCGGCTCCGCCGCCGGAGTCTGAACCTGCGATGGTTAGGATTTGTTTCATCATTATTCTTCCGCGTCCGGCCGCGCGATCTGGAGATCTACCCCGTGCTCGTCGTAAACATCAAAAACCGCGCGGCAGAACGCTATCATCTTCTCATCCTGATTTGCAACCGCGGTCTCATACATTTTGATGAAATACCGTTTCCCTGCCTCGGTTTGGGAATAGTTCTTCTTCATCAGATTGTGTTGAGAACAGAGCGTTTGAGCGTTTTCAAGGGTGTTGGTGCCGCCCTTATCTTTCGGGACGATGTGGTCTACGGTGAGAGTAACACCGTCTTCGCGTCCGCGTCCACAAACAACACACCGGTAGTTGTCTCGTGCCAAAATCGCTTCTTTAGCCCGTGCAGAGAACTCAAACAGTTCAACTTCGTGAACGTAGTCCGGGTCGTATTTGTATACACCGGTTCTCACCTTAATTAGTTGACCTTTCTGATGGAGTTGTCTGATAACCCGCCACGGGTCGCGCGGCGGGTTGTCATGTTCTTTAAGGTACTGCTCCGTTACCCAATCAACAACGGGATCGTGCGAAAGCTCTTCGTTCGGGTGGGCCTCAAAATACGCCGTGACAAGCTCACGAATCGTTTTCGCCATGTGCATTCTCCTTTTCTTCAAATAGGCGCAGTTGGTCTGTCGCCTGACGAACCCGCTCTTTGGCGAGTTTGCAGTAGCCTTCATCCACCTCGATTCCGATGCTTTTGCGTTTGTTTAAATGCGCCGCGACTAAGGTGGTGCCGCTGCCCATGAACGGATCTAGAACCGTATCGTGGACGTAACTAAAAAGTTTGATGCATCGACGCGGAAGTTCAACCGGAAATGGCGCGGGGTGCCCGATCCGCTTCTTGCTCTCACCGGGAAACGTCCAGAGCCCGTTTGTCCACTCCATGAACTCCTTTTTGCTCATATCCGATTTTCCGCTCCCGCTCGTTTTCTTCCACTGCTCCTTGTAGAGAATAACAATTAATTCAACAGGAGCAATGACGTAAGGCGCGGATGCCTTCATCCACGAGCCCCAAGCGGTTCGTCGGGAGATGTTGCCCTCGTTCCAAACAATCGTGGAGTGATATTGAAATCCGATATCCGTCGCGAGTTTAGTTAGATCCGCGCCGACGTGCTTCTGTCCTCCCTTGTTTTTATCCAGAGGAATGTTGAGGCAGAAGCGGCCATCGGGTTTGAGCCACTGGAAGCATCGGGAAAACCACGCCTCGGAAAAGCCGAGGTATTCGGTGTAGGACAGCGCGTCGTCGTTCGAGTTGTATTTGATGTCAACGTTATAGGGCGGCGATGTGACAATGAGATCGATGCTGTCTTCCTCGATTGCCCGGGTTGCCAGCACGTTCTCGTTGATTATCGCGGCGTGTTCATCGGTAAAAAACATAATTTAGTCCCCTTGGTTGTTGCGAAGATACTCGCGTCCAGCATCGGTGATTTCCCATATGCCGTGTGGGGAATCATCCTTCATTAAGCCTTTACGCACCAATTTTGATCGCATCGCGTGGGCACGGTTTTCCATATACACCTGCCTACCCGAGCGGCGCGAGATGTCTATTTCCCGGAGTTCATCTACCATTAACTGGCGAACCCTCCGGAGCACTTCGTGAGTTGCGGCTGAACCACCTAGTTCCTCTAAAGCCATTAAGATAGGCAACTCATAACGACTTTGGGGAAGAGGCGTATCCTCCATTACTTTTTGCCGCGTCAGCAGTTCCGCGAGGTCTTTGGGTATCTGAACGTTGTATTTCGACTCAAAGTCCTCAACATCTTCATACATCCTATGAAAGAAGGCGACGAGATCCACCCCCAGGTTTCTGGCCGCTGTGAAGTCTTCTTTGGCTTTGTCCCATTCGCTCATGGGCATCCACGCCTCGCCGCGATTCCAATAGGATTCGGCATTATCAGGTTTGAGTTTTATTGCTTTGCTATAGTTATTGATAGCATGCTTAAACTCTCCTATCATGAAGTAAGCCATGCCACGACCGTGATAGGCACCAACCCACGTTGGATCCAATTCTATCACCATGTCAAAGTCTTTGATAGCAGCCTCCAAATCTTCCAAAAGTAGGTAGCCGAAGCCACGATTGTGATAGGCACCAGCAAACTCAGGATTCAATCTTATCGCCTCGCTATAGTCTTTGATAGCAGACTCAAAGTCGTGTTTCTTACTATAAATCAGACCGCGATCCAAATAAACGTCATCTGCATCGGGGTTGAGTTTTATCGCCGTGTTAAAGTCTCGGAGGGCCAGATCAACATCACCTTTATCTCTGTGAGTTCTGCCACGAAGGTAATAGACTTTGTAATCATCGGGTTTGATTTCTATCGCCGTGGTAAGGTCCTGTATGGCCGTGTCAAAATCGCGCTTTTCGGCATAAGCAACGCCGCGGCCGTGATAGGCATCGGCGTAATCGGGTTTGATTTCTATCGCCGTGTCATAGTTCTGGATGGCCGTGTCAAAATCGTGCTTTTCGAGATAAGCGTTACCGCGATTATGGTAGGCATCGGCGTAATCGGGTTTGATTTCTATCGCCGTGTCATAGTTCTGAATAGCCTTGTCAAAATCGCGCTTTTCGGCATAAGCAACGCCGCGGTTGCAATAGGCATCGGCGTAATCGGGTTTGATTTCTATCGCCGTGTCATAGTTCTGGATGGCCGTGTCAAAATCGCGCTTTCCGCCATAAGCGTTACCGCGGTTATTGTAGGCATCGGCGTAATCAGGTTGGATTTCTATCGCCGTGTCATAGTTCTGGATGGCCGTGTCAAAATCGCGCTTTTGAAAATAAGCGTTACCGCGATTATTGTAGGCTCCGAAAAAATCGGGTTTGAGTTCTATCGCCGTGGTAAAGTCCTTGATGGCCTTGTCAAAATCACCCTTATCCACTGCAGAAAGACCTCTGTAAAGTGCCTCGTAGGCCTGGTGATGGATATCCTGTATTCTGATGAATCCATGGAGGTCATTGTAGATAGTTTCGGTGGAAATGTCGTGGTGCTTCCGCAGATAGTTCAGCATAGGCCGCTTAAAATCCTTGGGAATAATAACCTCATCGTCTGGTGCAACGAAACCCCTGGAATTTTGCACAAATATGCTCTTCTGCGATTCCACGCGATTAATCGTCTTCGGCGGTTTTTCGACCTGATAACTGTCCGATTCCTTTTTTAGCAAGATAATCCTGCCATCTTTGTCGGGAGATCCGTCGGAGGCAAAGAAAAGGGCAATGAGATAGTCGGCCGTGAAGTCGATTAAGTTAGTTTTCCCGCCGTGGTGTTGGAGTTCTGTCAGAATCTCCAAATCGCTGGCAGCTTCGCGGGTATACTTTCTCGCCTCCTCCAGAATTTCTTCTTGGACGACATCTATCTCAAGACTCTCTGCCTCAATTTCTTCCTCGTATTCGCGATAGAGGGTCGAGGAAACTTTGGGATAACAATTGGGCTCGCCGCGATAAATGTAGTCGCCTCCAGCCGATTTTTCGGCTATCTCGCGAATCTTTTCCAAAACGCGGTTGAGTTCGTCTAACTGTTGTGTGTTCATCTTCTTTCCTCGGTGCTAGTCGAAAATGCGTCCCTAATAGGGACAATACGAATAAACTCTCTGGAGTTGCAGTGTCTTCTTCTGCAAGTTGACTGCCTCCATCATTGAGTTTCGGGTGTTGACGCGCGGGCAAATGGCGCGTCCTTGCTTGCCGAAGCGGTGCTGCGCATCGGCAGGTCCGAGTGTCGCGCCTTCCGGCAGCGAACGTTCACGAACCTATGTTAATAGGATACCATAAACTGCACAATTTTGCAACGAGAATTTTTGGAGACGTTTCCTGTGCATCATTTGCGGCGAAGTCTACCACTCGCGCTGGCGCGGTTTGTCCCAGGTCAAGACGCGGTAATACTCAATGAGATAGACGATATCTCGATGGTAGTGTTCGCGTAGGTATTCGTAGAGATCTTCCCCTGTCTTGGCATCTCTCTTGAGGAGAGTTTGGATCTCTCTCCACTGATGCGCCTGCTCTTTTTCGCACAGCGCGTCGTAGATGACGAAGGTAATCACGTCAAACTCCAATTTCAGGTTGTGCATGTCTCTGCCAGCGAACCCGTTGTAACCGTTGTAATTTTCAACGAAAATGAGTTTGACTTCGTTAAGTTCTTGTAGCGCGCCGACTGTCTGAAGGTGCGTCAGTTCTGCGGCTTTTGCTAAGTCAACGAGGTTCAGGTTTTCCAAGATAGGATTGTTCACCTCGTCAACGAGGTGTTGCAATACGGAGCCTAATTTCCGCGCTGGTAGCGACAGTTCAGGAAATTCGGGTGGTGTCACCTGATGCGTGAGTGAAATGAGATCCATGGACTTTCCCTCCGTGTTACGGATTATCTCGTTTTTAGATATTCTCGTCCCTTCTCGGTGATTTCCCAAGTGCCTTGTGGAGAATCACCTGTGATGAGACTAGCCTCCACGAGCCTTTTCTGCATGACATCGGTTTGGTATTTCCAGTGCAGTGGTTCTCCCGTTACCTCGGGTTTCGTGGATTCGTCAATCTGTCTCAGCCGCTCTTTCACTAGTAGATACACTCTAGCGAGCACATCGTCGGCGGGAGCGGAACCGCCGAGTTCTACCAAAGCATTGAGGATAGGCAAACGGTAATAGCGCGGCGGATAGGGCCGATTCGTATCCCAATTTTGGATGCCGATGGGCTCTACGCGCGGTTGAACGACGCTTTCTGCCGCCGCTTTTGCGCGTCCCTCTATCACGTTGGACTTGGAGAGATACTTCTCAAAATCGGAGACAGCTTCCCGCTGGTTTTCCAGATCGATGGAACAGAACTTCCGCTCTTTCCACGGCACGTGTGTCTTGTATGACAGGTAGAAATCCCACAATTTGCCGTTGGTGAGAACGGCGAGATCGATGCCGTTTTGAAAAACGTAGCGGGCAATCTGCTTTTGAGATTCGTCGGTGTCAATTTTGACACGCCACCGTTTGCACTCAAGGAATACCAAAGGTTTCTCGTTGAGTTGTAAGGCGTAATCAACGCTGCCGTTTCCGGCTTTTTGTTCTGGGAAAACCTCCAACGTATCCAAATTGCCATCGTCCCATCCGAGGGCTCGGAGGATAGGCAAGACGACGAACTGTTTCGTTGCGGCTTCGTCAAAATCGTAGCCTTCAATGATTTCTGTAAATTGAATGATATGAGCAATAGTTTGTTCCAGCATGTTTCCTCTTTTGATGCGTATGAAAACTAGGTCCGAGTGTCGCTTCTCTTGGCAGCGATGATTCACGAACCTGTGTAAAAATAGAATACCACAAGCTGCATCAAATTGCAAGGAAAAAAGTTTTAGCGCAATGCATCGAGATAGCGTTTCGCTTGTTCTCCTGCGCCGGTGGGAGACATTACGCCTGACATCACAGCAATGCCAGCAGCACCTGCCTCCATGCATGCCGCGACTCGAGCTGGCGTTATTCCGCCAAGCGCGAAGATAGGAAGTTTTACCTGTTTTGCTAGCCTCGCAAGGTTGGCTACGCCAACCGCGGGACCATATCCCGGTTTGCTGGTAGTGAGATAGATGGGACTGTAGGTGATGAAATCGGCACCTTCTGCTTCTCGCTTTTTGGCCTGGTCAAAATTGTGGGTGGAGCATCCGATTTGCAAAGTCTCGCTAGCGCGCTTACAAAGCGCGCCTACCGGGCCATTAACCGCCGTAGGCGCGCTTTTCAAGCGCGCTATACCATTCCCTTCCGTAGCGGCACTTTTCACGCACGCTATACCATTCCCCTCCGTTTTCAAGCGCGCCCTGCCATCCCCTTCCGTAGGCGCGCTTTTCAAGCGCGCTATTGCAGATGCAGGCAAATGAACCCCTGCTGCCCCAACATCCAGCGCAACCTTCACGTTTCTGTTGATGAAGAGCGCGGCATCGTAACGCCGACACCGTTCGGCTATCGGTTTTGCCAATTGGTATAACGCGGGCGCGTCTAAATCCTTTTCGCGCAATTGGAGGGCCCGCGCGCCTGCGTCTAGTAGTTCCGATATGACAGTTAATAGCCCCGTCGGCGCGCAGCGGTGCCGGTCGGTGATAACGTATAGCTTGAATTCAATCATGGGTGTGGAAAGCGCGTCTATTGCGTTTTGCGGAGGCGCGCGGCGAACGCGCCATCAACGCCGTGTTCCTGCGGCAACGTCTGGACGAAACCTTCCGGTAGGAGCGCGTTCGGTGGGAGATGTGGCAAAAACGGCCTCGCGTGCTCCACCGTATACATCGGGAACTCTGCGAGAAACCGATGGATAATCTCCTCGTTCTCCTGCGGTTCAATGCTACAAGTGCTATAGACTAGTACGCCGCCACGTTTCAGGTGCTGTGCGGCGTTGCGCAGCAGATTCAGCTGCACTTCGCGGAGCGTGCGGAGGTGTTCAGCGGTTCTGTTCCATCGGATATCTGCGTGCCGCCGCAGTGTGCCGAACCCGGAACACGGTGCGTCAATCAGCACCGCATCGGCGTTTGCGATAAACCCGAGGTCTGCCTGGGTTGCATCAAGTGCCTCTGTTTCAACGTTGAGCGCGCCTACCCGGCGGCAATTCTTTTTTAACACCGCGAGTCGCTTATCGGAGACATCTACGGCGATAATCTTCCCCGAATTGCCCATCAGATGCGCGAGGTGCGTTGTTTTGCCGCCGGGTGCGGCGCACAGTTCAACGATGAGTTGCATCTTTTCCGGTGCGAGGAGCGGTGCGACGAGCATCGCGCTCTCGTCTTGCACATAAATGTCCTCGCGATTGAGCAACGCCTTTAAAGTGTTCTCATCCGCTGAGGACTCAAGAGTATCAAGGATTAACCCATCGGTTGCGATTTGCGAGAGGCGCGTGGCGATGCCACTTGCCGCTAGTGATTGACGAAGTTCTTCGCGTTGCGTAACGAGGGAATTGACGCGTAGAGAGAGCGGCGCAACCTGGTTGCTCGCGCGGCAGAATGCCAGCGTCCACGAAACCCCGCGCTCTTCAATCCACCGTTTCACCATCCATGTCGGATAGGACTGCGAGAGAGAGATGTGTTCGACAGGATTTTCGCTAAGCGGCGGATAGGTTAACGTGTGCGCCTTGCGTTGCACGGAACGCAGGACAGCGTTGATGAATCCCGATGTCTTATGTCCGCCTTTTGCGAGTTGGACAGTCTCGAAGATCGCAGCGTGCGCGGGAACGCCATCCAAGTGCAACAACTGAAACGCACCGAGGCGGAGGATGTTGCGGTGCCGCGCATCCACCTGAAACCGCGGATTGATGAAGTGGTTCAGCACCCAATCGAGGCGTTTCTGCCATCGGACAACGCCGTAGACGAGTCCGTTGACGAATCGACGTTCGCGCCCGCTGAGCGTGTGTTTCCGGAACGCGCTGTTAACGACAGCCGTTACCGACGCGCGAGTCTGCGAGATGGACATCAGACAAGTGAGGGCGATTTCGCGGAGGTTCGTGTGAGGGTTTGGCATGGAATTCATCGGGCGGATATGAACGACATCCGCCCGGACAATCAGATTACGCCGCTGCCGCGATGAGCGCATTCAGTTTGCGGTTGAGGCGCGACTTTTGGCGGTTCGCCGTGCCTTTTTTGATGACACCCTTGCTAGCCGCCCGGTCCAACAGACTCGCCGAGGAACGGCACAACGTCTGTGCAGCTTCAACGTTGCCAGCGTCAAGAGCTTCCTCGGTTTGTCGGAGCAGCGTGCGGAGTGTCGCTTTACGGTGTCGATTTCTCGCACGTTTGGTCTTGTCCGCGCGTGCATGCTTCATTGCTGAATTTCGATTCACTAGTAAACTCCTTTTTTTCAAAGTTGGCGATATGCCTACAGAATAGACGCAAATGCCAAAAGTGCCACCGGTAGGCGCGGTTTGAAACCGCGCCTACGGGGTTCGTGTTGCGTCCATCCTACCTAATGCCTACAAGACAGACGCAAATGCCAGAATCCTCACCTACGGGGTTCGTATTGCGTCCATCCTACCTACCTAATATAATACCACAAAATCGCGCGTTTGTCAACTTTTTTAATTTATTCAGTGTCATTCGGCTGTCAAATGCACTGTAAGGACAGATTTCTATATCTGTCCGTGTGCTTTGCGTGGCGGGCGAAAACCATAGACATCCACCCTTACACTTCGCATGCCGTTGCATTTACAACACTTCCCGCGTAAATGTATACGCATGCCGCAGCCACGAGGCGTAATAGAGCCCATTCGCATAGCAGAAATACAGCACCTTCAGGCAGACGATACCGATGACGCAGGTTGCCAGTACCGAAAGCAGCCCTAATTCCCAAAACTGCATTCTTGGTGTCGCGGTTTGGAAGCGCGCGTGCCGTTCTGCATCCGGCGAGAAGCCGCGGCTCTCAACCGATTCGCCGAGCTGCGTCGCGTGGCGGATGTTCCCTGCCAAAATCGGACGAAAACTGTTAAGGATACCGCGCACGGTAGCGAACAAATTCATCCGCAAATAGCGAAATCCGCGTAATCGCTGCGAGCGGAGGACTGTCGCCACCTCGTTCGCAATCACGGGAATGAAATGGAGCGCGGTAGTTACCATGAAGGCGAGTGTGCCAGGCACCCGTAACTGCACCAAAGCACGGAGCAAGTCGCGAGGTTGCGTCGTCCAAATAATGAAACAGCCGATGGTGAGCGTCGTATTAAAGCGAAGGGATTGGACGATACCGTGGAAGAGCCCTTCGCGATAGACGCGGATGCCGCCTGTCATTTGGCCGATAAACGGGAATTCTGCGGGGACGAGCGTCAGCAACAACGTGCGCGGCGACGCGTCATAGAAAATCGCCTGACTGTAAATTAACCCCCACGTCGTAAAAAATAGGAAAACAGCGAGGAGGCGTATCTGTCGCAGCGTTGGTTTTGATAGCGCGATGAGCGTCAGGCTAGCGAGGAAACAGGCGAGCAGCGCGCTTGGGCTGTCCAGCAAGATGACGAGGCATCCGCTCATCAGCATCATGAGGATTTTGGCGCGGGCGGTTAAGAGAGTCTGTTGCATGGGTAAAATGGACTCGTGCTACTTCTGTAGGGCAAACTCGCCCGAACTACACAAGGTTAAGTTGAGATAAGAGCTCACCTTCCGCAAAAGCGATATCCGGTATTCCATCAAAAACCAATTCCCCTTCGCGAAGCAGCAGCACCCGGTCTGCGTAATTCAACGTGAGTTGCGCATCGTGCGTAGTGAAGATGAGGCTTCTGTTTTCTCTTTTGATTTCCTCGCACAATTCGCCCATCAACTGATGCAGGTGTTGCGCGTCCTGTCCTGTCGTCGGTTCGTCTAGTAGAAAGAGTTCTGGATAAAGCGAGAAGTTTGCCGCGACGGCGACGCGCTGTCGTTGCCCGCGTGAAAGCGAATAAGGTGCTTCTGTGGCAAGTCTGTCCAGATCGAACCGCGCGAGGGTATCAGTGACAAGGGTTTGGAGCGGCTCGCCGGCTAATTTCAGATTTTTAGGGCCGAAAGCTACCTCATCAGCGACAGTTTCGGCTTGCAATAGCAGAGCTGGGTTTTGGAAGACGATGCCCACTTTTCCTGCTAACTGATACAACTTGTGACGTTTTTTTCCCGTCACCCTCTTATCTGCAATGCTGAGTTCCCCATCTGATGGACGAAGCAAGCCCGCCATGAGATGAATTAACGTCGTTTTTCCAGAGCCGTTCGCCCCCATGATGGCTACCACTTCGCCTCGGCAAACTTTGTAAGAAATCGGTTTTAATGCAGGGATATCGGTGTTTGGGTAGCGGAAACTGACGCTGCGGAGAGTGAGGAGTGGGGAGAGGGACTTTTGAAACCGAGAGGGCTCTTCCACTGGGGTGCATCGAGTCCAGGAGGGCTCTCCTACCGGCACTTGCACTCCCAGACGGTGATAGGGTTCGGGTTCGGTGAATGCCTCGTCTTTCGGTTTGTCCAAGCAGAGTTCGCCTTCGTGCATGAGCCAGACGCGGTTGCATAACGGCGCGATTTCGGCGGTGCGGTGCGTCGCTAAAATCGTTGTGATTCCTAAATCGGTGTTTAGCCGTTTAACGATGTCAAGAATGTCTCTCGTGCCACGAAGATCTAGGTGGCTAGTCGGTTCATCAAGGAGGAGCACCTGTGGTTGCATTGCGCAGAAGCATGCGAGCGCGACGCGCTGTTTCTCGCCGCCGGAGAGTTCTGAAATCCGCCGTTCTCGGAAGCCGTGTAAACCTACCTGCGCAAGTGCCTCGTCAATGCGCGGCGCGATGTGTTCGGGTGAAATGCAAAGGTTTTCGAGTCCAAACGCGATTTCGTCTTCAACGCGCGTGCAAAAGAGTTGTTCGTCAGGGTTTTGGAACAAGAGGCCCACCTGCTGACACGTCACTGCGAGGGGCTGTTGCGCCACATTTTTCCCGTTGAGGCGAACGTTTCCGCTGAGCGTTCCTGCGGAAGAATGCGGGATTAAGCCGTTTATCGTTCGCAGGAACGTGGATTTACCACAGCCTGTCGGGCCCGTGAGCAGCACAAAGTCGCCAGATGCAACGGTGGCATTAATGCCGCGGAGCGTCGGTGTATCGCGACTCGGGTAAGTAAAGTGGAGATTTTCTATCGCAATAAACGGCATGAGCGTTCCGGCTTTAGATTATGAGCAGACAGAGATAGACGCGCGAATAACCGCTTGCATCGCCGCAATGGACTCTTCGGCAAGCGGCCGGTTCGCCTCCAGCGCGCGTTTAATTGCCTCGCGAAGTTTCGCGCGTTTCTCCCCGCGTATTTGCGCCCGGCAATTTTCGACAAACCCGACGGGGCCTTTGTTGAATTGCATCGAAAGTCTCCTCATACGGATGTTCGTCTCCGCCGGCTTACGACTGCAACTCCTCAATTTGCACTGGGATGCCCCCGAAAAGTTGCTCTAAATGCCGCGTGATGGACTCCTGAAAAGCGTCAAACGTCTCTTGGACGTTATGCTTGAAATCGTCGTGCAGTTGTTCGTGCTGTGCGCGGACGCGGGCCAACAGATTCTGCACGTAAGCCTGCACCTCGCTAAGCCTGTCACTCTGCGCCTTCGCGAAGCCGGAAATCGCCGACTTAAAAGCGTCAAACTCCGCTTCAAGGTATTCCTTGAACACCGAGGTCTGGAATCCTGCGAGTGCTTCGTGCGCTGCGTATCTGAAATCTTCATGAATCGTGTCGTATTCTGCCTTGACACGGGTGAAGAGTTGCTGCGCGTATTGATTCACATCGTTCCCCCATTCGCCTTGCGTCTTGGCAAATTGCGCGATGTGCGCCTTGAACGCGTCCATCTCGGAGGCGAGGAGGTTCCGGAAATCCTCGACGGCGACGGTGTGGCGCGTCATTTTCTCCAGATGATAGCCCATGACAGCCAGCCGCACTGCCTCGGGTAGCATTCCACGATGGTTCTTCAGCACCTTCACAAGGTAGCGGGCATAGGCGATACCCTGTTTTGAAAAAAGTTGCCGTTGGATGGAGCGGAGGAAGCCGATGAGCTCCATTTTACCGATGCCCCTGACATTGTGCCCTGTCGGACGCATGTGGTCCAAGAGGGTGAGACACCGGTCAAAATAGTTTTTCAACGTCGGCTCATAGAGTGTTGAGATGACGCGGCGGTATTCGGAGAGGAGTTGTTCGCGCGGCATCTCCGGGGCGAAATTCAGCGTCATATCGGTGTTATTGCCGCTGGATTCCACAAGCAGCCGGCCTTCCTGTTTCAGGCGATGCCAAAGATCTGTCTCTTTCAACGCTGTCAGCAGTCCCGCCATCGCCATGGGGATACCGGCCTCCTGAATGAAGTCGATGTGCGAGTCAAACTCGGTGTCGCCATCAAGCCCAATGATAAACCCACCGGTTACCTCCATGCCCCTACTCTGAATCTTCCGTACGGCGCGGAGGAGATAACTGCCCGCATCTTCGTCCTTGCTGGTGTTCTGTCCCTTAGAGGTGCTGAGGAGCGCGGCATCGTTCGGGCTCTCAATGCCGAGGAATACCATGTTAAACCCGGCATCGCTCATCGCGTCAAGCATCTCTGGGATTTCAACGAGATTCACGCTCGCCTCGGTATAGAGGGAGAAGGGGAAGTTCCGTTTCTCCTGCCATTCGGTGACAGCAGGTAGCAAGCGCATCGCGTCGCGCTTATTGCCGATGAAGTTATCGTCAACGACAAACATTGCGCCTTTCCAACCGAGCTGGTAGAGCATCTCGAATTCCGAGAGCATCTGTTCGTTCGTCTTGGTGCGTGGCACGCGCCCGAACAGTTTCGTGATGTCGCAGAATTCGCAGTTAAATGGGCATCCGCGCGAAAATTGAAGTGCCATCGAGCCGTAAGCGTTGATATCAATCAAATCATAACGCGGTAGCGGCGCAAGGGTAATCGCCGGTTTGCGAGTTTCGCGGTAGACATCCTGCGCGGTGCCGCTCTCAAAGTCCGTTAAGAACCCTTCAAACGTCTCTTCCACCTCGCCGAAAAGGAAATGGTCTACGGTGCCCTCGCATTCCTCTCGGATGTTGTCGTGGTAAGAGGTAGGATGCGGGCCGCCCGCAATGATAGGCACGCCCGCGCGATTACATCGCCGAACTACGTCGTAAAACGATTCTTTCTGCACAATCATCGTTGAGGTGAGGACGACATCTGCCCATTGCAAATGTGCCTCGGTTAGCGGTTCTATGTTCATATCGACGGCTTTCAGCCGATAGTTCTTCGGGAACATCCCTGCAATCGTTAAAAGTCCGAGGGGCGGCATCGACGCTCTTTTCCCGACGAAGTCCAAGGCGTATTTAAAGCCCCAAAACGAAGGCGGAAACTCGGGATAGACAAGTAAGGCGTTTGGCATAATCTGTGTCGCTCCAAAAAGTTAATGCAAATAATTTGATGAGTTCGCGAGTTTGTAGTATATAATACCACATTTTACACTTTTTGGCAAATTTATTTTTTTTTACGCAAAATTTGTAGAACTTACGCAATTCAAATTCTTCCTGCCGGTAGGCGCGGTTTTCACCCGTGCAGGCGTTAGATACGCGCTTCCAAAGCACACCTAACGTTCTCACCGCTGTGCAGCAAGTCCTATTTGGTTTGCATTGAACGCGTCCCGCGTGTTAAAATAATCTCACAGAATACACAAGATGGAGACACCACAATGCGCTTGCACCTGCTGGCACTGCTGAGTTTACCTTTTTATTTTCTCGTTTCCAACGTTCTCTGTGATGTTGAAGAGGTGGTGCAACCTTATCGCATTCGCCAGATTCGCTTTGAAGGCAACGCACACCTGAATAAGCCAACGTTGGAAACCCGTTTTGGGTTGCAAGAAGGGACATCTTATTCGCGAGCCGAAATTGCGGCGGGTTTTGAGCGGCTTCTCACCGAATATCGGAAAGAGGGGTTTGTGTTCGCGGAGATAACGCCTGAATTTACATCCGTTGCGAAAAAACAGGTATCCCTCACCGCTAAAATCGTTGAAGGAAAACGCCTCCGCACGGGGGTAATAACGATTAATTGGAATCCATCGCACGCAATGCCCATTTCTCAAAACGATATTCGCCGCGCGCTCGGTTTACGGGAAGGACAACTTTTCACGGAAACTGCCCTGGCGCGCGGGATTGAGAAAATTCAGATGTTGTCTAGTGAACACGGCTATCCGAAAATTGAGGTTGAACCGGCAGATTTTCAGTTCTCATCGGAAAAAGGCACTGTGGATTTTCAGTTGCATGTCCGCGAAGGCGCGCCCATTCGCATCGGTGAGGTGAAAGTCAGCGGGTTGCAGAAGACGAAGGCGGCGGTGGTGATGCGCGAAATCCCTCTCAAATCGGACGAACGCTTCGATCAGCGCAAAATTGACGCGAGTTACCGACGATTGAGGAATTTAGGGTATTTCTACCAGATTAACCCGAATGTGTTGGAGGCGGGTGAGTCGGATGACACGGTTAACTTTCACGCTCGGGTAACTGAAGCGCGCACCGGGCGACTGAGCGGTGTCATCGGTTACGCGCCGCCGGACTCGGAAACAGATACCGCACCGCAACTCACGGGAGTGCTTGAGGCACGCGAAACGAACCTGTTGGGCACCGGGAGACAAGCCAATTTCTATTGGAAAACCGGCTTGCGCAGCACCTTGCGTCTCGGCTATGAGGAACCGTGGATACTGGGAAAACCTATTGCTATCGGCGTAGAATACGCGCAACTTCAACAGCGGAATCCATTGACAGATGCCGAATCTGATGAGCGTTCCGCCAGTTTGAGCGGCAAAACCGATTTTGGGCGAGTCTTTCAAGGCGTGCTGACGCTCGGGTATAAACGCATTAACATCCCAGAAATAGGGCTCCCAACGGAGAATCTAGCCAGTCTGCCCCCGGAAAGTAGGGATGGATTTCTATATCCATCCGATACGTCCCTCTCAGCGCAGGGGGCCTACAGCGGCACGAAGTATAGCCTCATCCTTCAGTTGACGCGAGATACCCGCGACTATTTCCTCAATCCTACCCGAGGCAGGCGCGATAGCATTGCGTTTGAAATCTCGCGCAGTGACTTCCAGCTCCGCAAAGTGTGGCTTTCGTTACAGCAATATTTTCCGACGTGGCGGAACCAGACGGTTGCGATAGAGCTGCACGGTGCCGCCGCTTGGGGCACAAATATCCCATCAACGGAGCTCTTCTATCTCGGTGGGGCGAACACTTTGCGCGGTTACGATGAAGATTGGTTTTCCGGGCCTCGCCGCGTGCATGGCACATTGGAATACAGGTTTCTGGTTGGACAGGCATCGCAAGTATTCGCTTTCACCGATGTAGGAGCCGTGACGCTGAGCGAACGTCCCTCCGTTTTTGATAAGTTGCGCGTCGGCTACGGCCTCGGTGTGCGGCTGGAATCAAAGGGCGGCATCCTGCGGTTGGATTATGGACTCGCCGCGGGGGAATCAGCGTTGCGCGGGAAAATTCATATCAATTTGGGCGCGACGTTTTAATTGAGTTTGACAAAATCAAAAATTTATGGTATACTATATTCTGTTCAGAACACGCGTTGTGTTTTGCACAAAAGGAGGATACCCATGCTCAATGTTAATCCCAGATACTTGGTGAATGCCAAAGGACGGAAGACTGCGGTTGTTTTATCAATGAAGGAATATCGCCTTCTGATGGAACACATTGAGGATTTAGAGGATACGCTGGAAATGGATATCGCGGTTAGGACTGAGACAGAATTTCAGGACTATCGCGAAATTCGAGCCGAGTTGAAAGCGGAGGGAAAACTTTGAGCTCACCGACGGCGATTCATAGCGTCCATTTACCGTATTAAGCATCGCAGGGATGCTTATCGTTAGGCAATTGTAAGGAAACCTAACTTGCGGTGGAAGGAGGAACCGAACACCGCTTTTGGTTGAACCGTAGGCGCGCTTTGAAAGCGCGCTTTTCAAAAGGAGAAGTGAATGACAAACAACGAGAAACTGCGCAGTTGGGTAGAAGAAACCGCCCAACTGTGCCAACCTGATGACATCTATTGGTGCGATGGTTCGCAGGAAGAGAATGACCGGCTGTGCGAAGCACTCGTCCAAAAAGGCACTTTTGTTCGGTTGGATCCGGCGAAGCGGCCCGGAAGTTATCTCGCGCGCTCAAACCCGGAAGATGTCGCCCGCGTCGAAGGGCGCACCTTCATCTGCGCGAAAACCCCCGAAGAGGCAGGACCGACTAACAATTGGCACGATGCCGACGATATGAAAACGACGCTGAAAGGGCTGTTTAAGGGATGCATGAAGGGCAGAACGATGTACGTCGTGCCGTTCAGCATGGGCCCGCTCGGTTCGCCGATTTCGCAGATTGGGGTGGAGATTAGCGATTCGCCCTACGTCGTTGTCAACATGCGGATTATGACGCGCATCGGCAGCGCGGTGCTAGATGTTCTCGGCAAAGATGGCGATTTTGTGCCGTGCTTACACTCTGTCGGCATGCCGCTAGAAGAAGGACAGACGGATGTCGTCTGGCCGTGCAATCCGGATAACAAATACATCGTCCATTTTCCGGAGGAACGTGCAATCTGGTCCTTCGGGAGCGGCTATGGCGGCAACGCGCTACTGGGTAAAAAATGCTACGCGCTCCGCATCGCATCTGTCATGGCGAAAAATGATGGGTGGATGGCGGAACACATGCTCATCGTCGGATTGACGAGCCCGGAAGGCGAGAAGACTTACGTCGCCGCGGCGTTTCCGAGTGCGTGTGGCAAGACGAACCTCGCCATGCTCACGCCAACGATTCCAGGATGGAAGGCGGAGTGTGTCGGTGATGACATCGCTTGGATGAAATTTGGGGAAGATGGCAGACTTTACGCCATCAACCCCGAAGCCGGTTTCTTCGGGGTTGCTCCTGGCACCTCGATGTACACCAACCCGAACGCGATGCACACGTTGGCATCGAATTCCATCTTCACGAACGCTGCCCTCACCCCCGACACCGATGTCTGGTGGGAAGAGCAAACGGAGGAACCGCCGGCGACGTTGACGAGTTGGCTGGGCGAAGAGTGGCATCCCGGCGATGAGAAGCCCGCGGCGCATCCGAATGCGCGATATACGACACCTGCCGCGCAGTGCCCTATCATTGATGCGAATTGGGAGAGCCCCGCAGGGGTGCCCATCTCGGCGATTCTCTTCGGCGGCAGACGCGCGACGACGGTGCCGCTCGTCTATGAGGCGTTCAACTGGCAGCACGGCACATTCATCGGTTCGGCGATGTCTTCGGAACGGACAGCAGCGGCTGCCGGGACAGTGGGGGAACTCCGCCGGGATCCGATGGCGATGCTGCCGTTCTGCGGCTACAACATGGGTGACTACTTCGCGCATTGGCTGCAAATGGGGAAAAGCACCGATGCGAGCAAGCTGCCGAAGATTTTCTATGTCAACTGGTTCCGGAAGGATGCCGATGGCGGCTGGCTGTGGCCCGGCTTCGGCGAAAACAGCCGCGTGCTGAAATGGATTGTCGAACGCG
>PYJE01000036.1:0-3791 GCA_003635305.1 Candidatus Poribacteria bacterium
GCCGTTGCGAAGGTGGAGCCGGTGCCGCATCGCTTGCAACTCAGCGCAGGCGCAGGCGGCGTGACGATTATTGATGACAGCTTCAACGCCAATCCTGTCGGCGCGAAAGCCGCTCTCGAAGTGCTAGATGATTTCGGACGCGCCCCAAACGGCGGGAAGAAGGTGTTAGTGACACCCGGCATGGTAGAACTCGGCGAGCAGGAATATGAAGAGAACCGCCGCTTCGGGGAACGTGCCGCCCTAGTCTGCGACAGGGTTATTCTCGTCGGACGCAACCGAACCGCGCCCATTCTGGAAGGGTTGAAAACCGCAAATTATCCGAAGGACCGGGTGAGTATCGCCGCTAACCTCGCCGAAGTCAAGGACTATTTGGCGAAACTCTTGAAACCGGGGGATGTCGTTCTTTTTGAGAATGATCTTCCGGATAACTACAATGAGTCTTCGGTATCGCCTTAACCGCAGGAGAAACGCTTTGAGAACCGATACGAAACATGTTGCCCTCATTTTTGGCGGACGTTCGCCGGAACACGAAGTCTCCATCGTCACCGCACACCAGGTCTGTGTCGCTTTGGCGGATAACCACACTGTCATCCCGATTTATGTGACGAAGGACGGCGTGTGGCTCACCGGCGATAGGCTTCGCGAATTGGCCGCGTTCACGGATGGAGACTTGCCGACTGCCGCCGAGTTTGATACTGTCACCGTTGAATTTAGCGGCGGGGGTGCGTTTGTCGTCCAACCGAAACGCACCAGCTGGTTTCGGGCACCGCAGAAAACGGCATTGCCCGTGGATGTCGTCTTCCCGGCGATACATGGAACGCACGGCGAGGACGGCACACTCCAAGGGGTGTTAGAACTGATGAACCTGCCGTATGTCGGTTCGGGAGTCGTCGGCTCTGCTGTCGGCATGGATAAGATTATGATGAAGGCGATTCTCAACGAGAATCAACTCCCCATTGTGCCGTATCTGTGGTGGACGCAGCACCAAACCGGCATGGTGGAAAAGGTAGAGGCGACGCTCGGTTACCCCGTTTTCGTGAAACCTGCGGTGAGCGGTTCCAGCATCGGCGTAGGGCTCGCGAAGAATGCCGAAGAATTGTCCGCGGCGGTGGAAGTCGCCTTGCAATACTGCCGCCGCGTTTTAGTGGAACAAGCGGTGCAAACGCCGCGTGAAATCAACTGCGCCGTGATGGGCGCGCGGGAGGTAACTGCCTCTGTCTGTGAGCAGCCGATGACAGACGCGGCGTTCCTTACCTTTGACGATAAATACATCCACGAAACCCCGGCGGAGGCGGGACAAAGCGCGCCCGCGGCGATGGCCGGCGCGGAACGAAAAATTCCTGCACCCATTTCGGAAGAATTGACGTTACATATTCAAGAACTCGCCACGCGGACGTTTCAGGTGTTAGACTGCACCGGTGTCGCGCGCATCGATTTCCTGATGGATGCCGATGAGAACGTCTACGTCAATGAAATTAATACCATCCCCGGTTCGTTCAGTTTCTATCTGTGGGAACACGACAGCGTTGAATTTCCGCAACTCGTCTCGCAACTTATTGAACTGGCGTTTGCGGTGCATGCCGAGAAAAACAGCCTTACCTATTCCTACAACACGAACCTGCTCAGCCATGCCGGTGCCAGTTTCGCGAAGTTGAAGAAAGGCGAAAAATTCGGAGGCACGTCGTAGGAAAATGTTTTACCATCTGTTTTACGAAAATCTGGTAGAAGCGTTTTCGCCATTCAACATCTTTCGCTATATCAGTTTTCGGGCCATTTACGCAACCGCGACTGCACTCGTCATCTCGCTCGTGTTGGGGCCGTTCATGATTCAGCGGCTGAAACAACTCCGCATCGGCGAACATATCCTCGAAGACGGACCGGGGGCGAAATCTACCGAATGGGACCAAAAGGCTGGCACACCGACAATGGGCGGCATCCTTATCATCGTCTCTGTGTTGGTATCAGTGCTTTTTTGGAGTCGGTTAGATCAGCCCTACCTTTTCATGATGGTTTTGACGACGTTGTGGTTCGGCGGACTGGGTTTCCTTGATGATTATAGTAAACTGGTTAAACAGCAATCGTTAGGGCTCCGGGGATGGCACAAGATTGGACTGCAGACGCTCGGTGCAGTGGCAATTGCAGTTTATCTTTACGGCTGGGGGCCAACGGCAGGCGACGATGTTACAACGCGCACCGCGCTAAGTCTGCCGTTTTTCAAAGCGGTGCGTCCTGAGTTAGGGATTCTGTTTATTCCGTTCGCGACGCTGGTGATTGTCGGCACGTCAAACGCCGTCAATTTAACGGACGGTATGGACGGCTTGGCAATAGGCTGCACGCTGTTTGTCGCCGGCACGTTAGGCGTGCTTGGATACATGACAAGCCACGGACAGATTGCGGCATATCTGAACATTTTCCATCTTCCTGTGAGTGGAGAAGTAGGAACGATTTTTTGCGCGGCGTTAGTCGGGGCAGGGTTAGGGTTTTTGTGGTATAACTCGCATCCCGCGCAGGTGTTCATGGGCGATACCGGTTCCCTCACCCTCGGCGCGACACTCGGCACCGTCGCCTTGTTGATAAAACAGGAGTTCCTGCTGGTGATTGTCGGCGCGATTTTTGTAGCAGAAGCACTGTCGGTTATCATCCAAGTCTGGTCCTTCCGCACATTCGGGAAACGGGTGTTTAAGATGTCGCCGGTTCATTACCACTTTTTGCTGTCGGGGTGGAAGGAGTCGAAAGTGGTTATCCGTTTCTGGATAGTCGGGCTGATTTTGGTGTTGATAGCGTTGAGCACGTTGAAGGTAAGGTAAGTCTCCGCAGCGTCGCTCTTCATCCTGACAATCTTGGAAATCTTGGAAATCCTGCTCCGATTGACACGATGAAGCAGGATTTACAAGATTAGCAGGATTAAGCAAACGTTCCAGGGCAGCGTCGCTCTGCATCCTGACAATCGTGAACATCGTGTGAATCCTGCCTGTTTGAGCTCGGGCGAGCTCAAACTACAGATTCGGGACAATCGTGAACATCGTGTGAATCCTGCTCGGATGGACAGGATGAAGCAAACGTTCCGGGGCATCCTCTCTTCATCCTGACAATCTTGGAAATCTTGGAAATCCTGCTCGGATTTAAGGGAATTTGGGATAGTTATGCAGAAGAATGCGCACTTTGCCGACAAAAACGAATGGCGTGAAAAATGTGTCACCGTTTTCGGGTTGAACCGCAGCGGGCTCGCTGTCGCGGAATTGCTCGTTTCACTCGGCGCGACGGTGGCGGTGACAGATACGCGCACCGCGGCGACGTTAGCAACGGAAATTGCGCGCTACCGGCAGTTTGCACAGAACGGCGCGCTATATCTCGGTGGGCATCCGGAAGAATGCATCGCCGATGCGGAACGGATTGTCGTTTCTCCTGGCGTGCCGTTGGATATCCCGATTCTGCGCGAGGCGCGTGCAAAAAACATCCCGATTTGGGGAGAATTAGAGGTATCGGCGAGCGTCTGTCCCGCACCCATCGTAGCGATTACGGGGACAAAAGGCAAATCGACGACGACGCTGTTGACAGCCGCGCTACTCAAAGCAGGCGGCACGTTTGAGAAGGTTTGTGTTGCCGGGAATATCGGTGTGCCACTCGCCGCGGAGGTGCAGCACCTAACACCCCGCGATATCGTCGTGTTGGAGGCAAGCAGTTTTCAGTTGGAAAGCACTGTCACGTTTCATCCGAACGTCAGCGTCGTGCTGAATATTACCCCAGACCATCTTGATAGACACGGCACGATGGCGGTTTATGAGGCAGCA
>PYJE01000036.1:3811-8579 GCA_003635305.1 Candidatus Poribacteria bacterium
ATTCGGGACAATCGTGAACATCGTGTGAATCCTGCTCGGATGGACAGGATGAAGCAAACGTTCCGGGGCATCCTCTCTTCATCCTGACAATCTTGGAAATCTTGCAAATCCTGCTCGGATTTAAGGGAATTTGGGACAGTTATGCAGAAGAATGCGCACTTTGCCGACAAAAACGAATGGCGTGAAAAACGTGTCACAGTTTTCGGGTTGAACCGTAGCGGGCTCGCTGTCGCGGAATTGCTCGTTTCACTCGGCGCGACGGTGGCGGTGACAGATACGCGCACCGCGAAGGCGTTAGCAACGGAAATGGCGCGCTACCGGCAGTTTGCGCAGAACGGCGCGCTTTATCTCGGTGGGCATCCGGAAGAATGCATCGCCGATGCGGAACGGATTGTCGTTTCTCCCGGCGTGCCGTTGGATATCCCGATACTGCGCGAGGCGCGTGCAAAAAACATCCCGATTTGGGGAGAATTAGAGGTATCGGCGCGCGTCTGTCTCGCACCCATCGTAGCGATTACAGGGACGAAAGGCAAATCGACGACGACGCTGTTGACAGCCGCGCTCCTCAAAGCAGGCGGCACGTTTGAGAAGGTTTGTGTTGCCGGGAATATCGGTGTCCCACTTGCCGCGGAGGTGCAGCACCTAACACCCCGCGATATCGTCGTGTTGGAGGCAAGCAGTTTTCAGTTGGAAAGCACTGTTACGTTTCATCCGAACGTCAGCGTCGTGCTGAATATTACCCCAGACCATCTTGATAGACACGGCACGATGGCGGTTTATGAGGCAGCAAAACAGAAGATTTGCGCGAACCAGACTGCGGCGGATTGGCTAGTCTTAAATCGTCACGATTGCAGTGCCCGTTTCGCGGCATGCACCCCGGCGAAGGCAATTTACTGGACAGACGAACCGTCCGAAAAATGGGCGGCATCCGTTCCGATACCGGGCGTGCATAACGTGCAAAATTCCCTCGCCGCTATCACCGTGGCGAAGATTTTCGGCGTGACAGATGAACAGATTCAAGGTGCCTTGAAAAATTTCGACCGGGGACATTCTGCCTTCGCACATGCGTTTGAATTAGTGAAGACATGCAACGGTGTCCAATTCATCAACGACTCCAAGGCGACGAACGTCGCGGCCGTCAAAGCCGCCCTTGAATCGGTAGAGTCTCGCACGTCATCCAACGGAGTGCGAGGACCTGTCCCTCGCACACGAAACGTATGGCTCATCGCCGGTGGGGTTGACAAAGGCAACGACTACACGCCGCTGACATCCCTGATTCGGCAGCGGGTGAAAGGGGCAATTCTGCTCGGGAACCACACGCAACGTCTTGAAGAGAGTTTGAGCGGGTTGACAGCCATATTTCACGCGGCGACGATGTCAGAGGCGGTGCAGTTAGGCTACGCGCACGCAACACCGGGCGATGTGGTGCTGCTCTCACCTGCCAATGCTAGTTTTGATATGTTCACCGACTATAAAGCGCGCGGTGACGCGTTCAGAGAGGCAATCGATGAAATTCCTACGTAAACAAGACAAGCGGCAGCCTACAAATCGGTTCACGTCTTCCTCCTTCAACAAAACGGAACAGCCGACGGTGGTTACCGTCGCGAACCATCCCGAAAAATTGGATAAAGGGCTCAGTGTGCTTACCTGCCTCCTCCTCGCGACAGGAATGTTGATGGTGTATAGCGCGAGTCACCTTCTCTCCTCACGGATTTATGAAGGCAATAGTTATCGGTATCTGCAGATACACGTTATCGCTTGTGTCATTGGGTTAGTCGGCATGTATGTCGTCTCGCATATCCCCTACCGCTTTTACACGCGGCATGCGACGAAGATTCTCATCGTCGCGTTTATCGGTTTGGCGTTAGTGTTCGTGCCGCAGCTGAGCGCGAGTGTGCAAGGCGCAGAGGGAGGTAGGTTTAACCGTTGGATTCGACTCGGCCCGTTGCCGATAAATTTTCAACCCGTGGAATTCGCCAAGATTGCCCTCGTCATCCACGTTGCCACGTTTCTGAGTCGGAACCCGGAGAAAGCGAAAAGTTTCTTTAACGGCATTGTGCCGAATATGCTAGTTTTAGGCGCGGCGTTCGGGCTCGTCGCGGCGCAGCCGGACTTCGGTTCGGCACTGCTGCTGGCGACGACGGTGTGCATTGTGCTATTCGTTGGCGGCATCCGCATCATGCATACGCTGATGCTTGCTGGCGCAGGGGCCGCCATGCTCGCGGCACTGATTATCAAAGACCCTTATCGATTACAGCGGTTCCTCGATTACTTCGCGCTGTGGAAATCGCCAGATGCGGCGAACTATCAGTTAGGACATTCGCTTGACGCGCTCAGTGCTGGCGGCCTGCTCGGTGTCGGCATCGATAATAGCGCGCTCAAGATTGTGAGACTGCCCTACCCGCACACCGATTTCATCTTCTCGGTGTTAGGCGAGGAGTTTGGGTTCATCGGCACGGTGACTATCACGTTACTTTTCATGCTGTTCATCTGGCGTGGGTTGCACATCGCGCGTCATGCCGATGACAGGTTTGGCGGCCTCCTCGCCATCGGCATGACAACACTTATCGGCTTACAGGCATTTATCAACATCGGCGTTGTCACCGGTGCCTTGCCGACGAAAGGCATCACGTTGCCGTTTATCAGTTATGGCGGCTCATCGATTGTGCTGAGTCTCGTCAGTGTCGGGATTTTGCTCAATATCTCCCGTGTGCGTCGCGAACCACCGACAAATGTGAGGCAACCATGAAGAACAGACGCATCGTCATCTCAGGCGGCGGCACCGGTGGACATATCTACCCTGCCATCGGTATCGCCCAAGCATTGAGACGCTTGGAGCCGGGCATCGACATTACCTTCATCGGCGGCGAGAACCGATTAGAGGCGACACTCGTCCCGAAGCACGGGTTTCCTTTTCTGCCGATTACGGTGGCGGGGTTTCCGCGCAGAATCACCTTGCAGTGGGTGCCGGTGCTGTGGAAAGCGTTTCGCGGGGTGCTACAATCGCTGCGGCATATCAAGACGCTGAAACCGGATGTCGCGATTGGCACGGGCGGCTATGTTTCGGGCCCTGTGCTTTTCGCAGGCGTGCTACGCAAAGTTCCAATTGCTGTGCAGGAGCAGAACGCCTCCGTCGGTGTGACGAACGCGATTTTGGCGCGCTGGGCTAAGGCTGCTTATCTTGCATTAGCACCGGCGGCGGCCAAGTTTCCGCAGGAGATTGTGAAAGTAACGGGCAACCCCATTCGTCCCGCGATTACGGCTTATGAACGAACGGAGGCAACCTATGAAAAATACGACTTATGTTCGGAACGGAAAACGGTATTTGTGATGGGCGGCAGTCAAGGCGCGCATGCTATCAACGAAGCATTAATGATGGCCCTGCCGCCGCTAACGCCGCTGCGCGAGCGTATCCAAATCGTGCACCAGACCGGGGAAGCGGATGCCGAAGTCGTCAAGGCAGCTTATGCAGAGACAGGTTTTATCCACCGCGTGCAGCCTTTCTTTGATACCGTCGAAGAGATTTACAGTATCGCCGATGTGATGGTGTGCCGCGCGGGCGGGATGACGGTTTCGGAGGTGACAGCGTGCGGTATCCCAGCGATTCTCATTCCCCTACCCGCGCAAACCGGCAACAATCAGGTGTTAAACGCGCAAACCGTCGCCGATGCAGGCGCAGCCATCGTGTTAGAACAAGGCGCGTTTACGATTGACGAACTGGTGAAACACCTGACGCAACTCACGACAGATGAGAAGGTGCATCAGCAGATGGTAACGGCGAGCCGCGCTATCGGCAAACCGAACGCAAGCGAGGACATTGCGAAGGCGATTCTCTTTTTCTGTTAGTCGCAATGCGTTCGGCGGATGTGGTTGGGATGCAGATACGGTATCTGCCTCGTAAGGCCGAAAACGACGTTGTCGTTTTCTACTTTTAAAATCTCTATGGGAGGGTAAAAGGGTAAAAAATATGTTCGGAAAAACGCAACACATCCATGTTATCGGCATCGGCGGTGCCGGGTTAAGCGGGATTACCGAAATTCTCCTTGACCTGGGTTTTCACATTACTGGCTCAGATCTTCGATGTTCAGAGACAACGGAGCAACTGCGCGCGCGCGGCGCGACTATCCACTACGGACACGCCGCTGCGAACCTCAACGGTGCAGATGTCGTCGTCATATCGCCCGCGATTCCTGCGGATAACCCAGAACTCATCGCCGCGAAGATACAGAAAATCCCCATCGTCCGGGGAGCGGAGATGCTTAACGAGATTACGCGGATGCGCTACAGCGTCGCAGTCAGCGGCACGCACGGCAAAACCACCACAACGGCGATGACTGCGGCGGTGCTGCGGTGCCTCGATGCGACAGTTGTCGTCGGCGGCAAACTCGTCAACGGCAGTCACGCGCGGAGCGGCACCGGTGAAGTCATGGTAGTCGAAGCAGACGAGGCATACGGTTCAATTGAGATGTTCTATCCGACGGTTGCCGTAGTTACCTCGGTTGACGCAGACCATCTTGACTATTACAAGAGTGTTGAGGAGATTGGCGAGACGTTCCTCAAGTTCATCAACAAAGTGCCTTTCTATGGCACGGCGGTGCTTTGCTTGGACAGCGAGAACGTTCAGAAGTTCATTCCGCGCGTGGAGAAGCGGTATGTTACCTATGGGCTTGAGACACGGGCAGATTTGGTGGCGGAGGCGATTCGTGTGGAAGGGCCTACGTCCCGTTATCGTGTCCGCGCTTCGCACGATACCGCCGGCCTCCAAAAC
>PYJE01000036.1:8599-15362 GCA_003635305.1 Candidatus Poribacteria bacterium
TTACGATTGACGAACTGGTGAAACACCTGACGCAACTCACGACAGATGAGAAGGTGCATCAGCAGATGGTAACGGCGAGCCGCGCTATCGGCAAACCGAACGCAAGCGAGGACATTGCGAAGGCGATTCTTGCGCAAATCTGATAAAATCCCTATCGGAAGGTGAAAGGGTAAAAAATATGTTCGGAAAAACGCAACACATCCATGTTATCGGTATCGGCGGTGCCGGGTTAAGCGGGATTACCGAAATCCTCCTTGAGCTGGGTTTTCACATTACTGGCTCAGATCTTCGATGTTCAGAGACAACGGAGCAGCTGCGCGCGCGCGGCGCGACTATCCACTACGGACACGCCGCGGCGAACCTCAACGGTGCAGATGTCGTCGTCATATCGCCCGCGATTCCTGCGGATAACCCGGAACTCATCGCCGCGAAGATACAGAAAATCCCTATCGTCCGGGGGGCGGAGATGCTTAACGAGATTACGCGGATGCGCTACAGCGTCGCAGTCAGCGGCACGCACGGCAAAACCACCACAACAGCGATGACTGCGGCGGTGCTGCGATGCCTCGATGCGACGGTTGTCGTCGGCGGCAAACTCGTCAACGGCAGTCACGCGCGGAGCGGCACCGGTGAAGTCATGGTAGTCGAAGCAGACGAGGCATACGGTTCAATTGAGATGTTCTATCCGACGGTTGCCGTAGTTACCTCAGTTGACGCAGACCATCTTGACTATTACAAGAGCGTTGAGGAGATTGGCGAGACGTTCCTCAAGTTCATCAACAAAGTGCCTTTCTATGGCACGGCGGTGCTTTGCTTGGACAGCGAGAACGTCCAGAAGTTCATTCCGCGCGTGGAGAAGCGGTATGTTACTTATGGGCTTGAGACACGGGCAGATTTGGTGGCGGAGGCGATTCGTGTGGAAGGGCCTACGTCCCGTTATCGTGTCCGCGCTTCGCACGATACAGCCGGCCTCCAAAACGACATTTTAGGCGAAGTCCATCTCAAAATGCCGGGCCGCCATAACATCGCGAACTCGCTGGCGGCTATCGCTGTCGGACTGGAATTGGACATCCGGTTTGAGCAGATTCGGGAGAGTCTTGAATCGTTTCAAGGGGTGCATCGCCGGTTTGAGGTGCTTGGGGAGGCAGATGACATTATCGTCGTGGACGATTACGCGCACAATCCGGCGAAGTTGAAAGCGGCGTTGAACGGCGCGCGCGAGGGTTACAAACGCCGTCTCGTCGGTGTTTTCCAACCGCATCGTCATCAGCGCGTGCGCGATTTGGCAGACGAATTCTGCCGTTCTTTCTATCAGGCAGATGTGCTGATTGTCACGCCTATCTACGGCGCGGGCGAGGCGGAGATTGCGAACGTCACAGGTGAAAAATTGGCGGCGGCGATTCGCGCGCACGGACATCGGCACGTCATCTACGTTCCCGAAATGGAGAACGTTGCAGATTGCCTCATGGACATCACGCGTCCCGGCGATGTTGTGATGACGTTGGGCGCGGGCGACATTAATAAAGTCGGGCACGAATTTTTAGCGCGCAAACAAACGAAGTGAGACAGAAGCGATGAAAACGATACAGACTCCCACACATTCTCGTCGCGTGCAGGACAGCTCCCTCTCATCAACTGCGCGGCAGCTAGGCGCGCCTCGCCGGGGCGCGAAGGTGTATCTCTGGCGGCGGCTCATCTTTTTCATCGCGGTGACTGTCACGTTAGCGTTTGTAGGGAAAACGCTTCTCAACTTTTTTCGGGTTGAACACGTCACACTAGAAGTCTCTGGCAACGTTCACTACACCGAGCGCGCGATTTACGATGTTTTAGGCGCGAATCTCGACAATATCGTCATCGAATCCGAAGAGCGGGCGGCGACTTATCTCAAGGAGAACCTGAGTTACATCAAGGATGCGCGGATATCGAAGCATTTGATGAAACGGGTGCTGACGATTGAGGTAACCGAGCGTGCGCCGTTCGCGCGCCTCCAATTCAGGGCATCGCGCCACAATCGTGTGGAGACGCAATTTTTTCTGCTAGATAGAGAGGGATATGTGTTAGAATCTACAGTGGAGGCACCTTCTTCCTTCGATGCGGTGACGCTCCTCGCGGAAGGGGATGCGTTTCCGGTAGTCGGAACGGCAGTGCAAACCCCGGCGGTGGTGCTAGGCCTTGACGTGTTAGAGAACGTGTTGCGCCGAAATAAGACGTTCGTGAAACAGGTGAAGAGCATCGATGCGCGCGATGCACAGAAAATCCGACTGCAGCTTGGAGAACACAGCGGCGGGCAAGCGTGGATTGCCGCAGATGCGGCGCAGCGAGGGCTCCACTACATTGAACTCTTCTTGAAACAGGAATCGGGCTGGGCAGAACGGAGACAGAGCTCCCCGCTCATCACTGGCAGTGGAGACGTGGCGGACGGCTCAAGGAGGATGCCTACCGAACAAGAGACATGGACTTATTTAGACGCAAGGTTTGAGGACGCAATCTATTTGGGGAGTGAAAACAGGTAAATGGCTAAGGAAAGTATTATCGCCGGCCTAGACATCGGCTCAAGCAAAATTTCTGTCGTCGTCGGCAACGCATGGCAGGGACAGCGGGAAGGGTTGGAGATTATCGGCGTTGGCCACGCACCCTCGGAAGGCGTGCGCAGGGGTAGCGTCGTAGACATCACGCAAACGGCTGAGGCCATCCGCAAAGCCATCTCCGACGCGGAACTGATGTCCGGCGTAACAATAGAATCCGCATGCGTCGGTATATCGGGAGAACACATCGTCGGACAGACTTCGCACGGTGTCGTCGCTGTCGCCAATGTGCCTGAGATTTCGCAGGCCGATGTGGAACGTGCGATGACAGCGGCGCGTGCAGTCTCTATCCCTGCCGGACGCGATATTTTGCACGTCATTGAGCAGAATTTCGTCGTGGATACGCAGAACCGCATCAAGGAACCCCTCGGCATGTCTGGCGCGCGCCTTGAGGCTTATGCTTACATCATCACCAGCGGCGTAACAGCGATGCAGAATCTGCTGAACAGCATCGAAAAAGCCGGGTTAACACACGTGGAGACACTGGTAGCCGCGCCTTTGGCATCAACTGAAGCGGTGCTATCACAAGACGAACGCGAGGTAGGCATCGCGCTTGCCGACATCGGCGACGGCACAACGGAAATCATCGTTTACAAAGAGGATGCCATCCAGCACACGGCTGTCTTGCCCGTGGGCGGCCAGCACGTCACTAACGATATCGCGCAGTATTTAAAGGTAACGCTCCCCGAAGCAGAGGAACTGAAACTTCATCGCGGCTGTGCATGGACAGCACTCGTCGGGCCGGAGGACACCGAACCGATTCCGACAGTAGTCGGCACGAACCGCCCACGCTTCATCGATAAAGTCGATCTGGCGCAAATCATCGAGTACCGGATGGTAGAAATTTTAGAGGCACTCGCCTACGAACTCGGCGATATGCAACTTCCCGCCGGGTTGATGTTGACAGGCGGCACCTCGCTGATGGATGGATTAACCGAACTTGCCGAGCAGATTATCCCGGTTCGCGTGCAGGTAGGTTACCCGAAAGAACTGAAGGGACTCACCGACAGGGTGAATCATCCGATGTATGCCACCGGTATCGGATTGGTGCTTTACGGTAGCGCGCTCCGCCTACAAGAGTTGGAGTTATCTTCACGGCAACGCCCGAGCGGCCTCGGCGCGCTGATGCAACGAGTGAAAGAGTGGTTCGGCTATTAGATGCGCCGCGCTTGACATCTCCGCTGTTTTGTGTTAAAATACAATTATGCCTCGATGAGCGAGGAAAGGAAGCGGTGTATGAAGAAGGATGAGCAGCACAGAGATAAGGAGCGGGTGCAATTCTTAGGTGTCCGGCGGGCATGGGTAGGTATCGCGCTATTCATGTTCTGTATCCTTATCTCGGTTTATAGTAGCATGGCAATTAGTTATCACTTGTCTAAAGGCTGGAACGGCTATGAGACGGTGCGGGCGATTGTCGTTGATACCACGACGGCTATTCCGACGGCAGCGGCGATTCCCGTCATGGTTCTATTTCTAGGAGTGGAGGTTCCAATGATTTTGTATCCTATGGTTAAGGACTGGATTGAGGAGCGGCAGCAAAAGCGCGAAGCACACGGCAGGGAACTTGCAGATCGCGAATGGGTTGAATGGGATGGCCGTCGGAAGGCAGCGGAAGCCGCCGGCGAAAACTTTACCGAACCCAACCCCGCAGAAAAACGCAACGACGCGCCGCAAGACAAATGATTTTGTATCCTTTGGTTAAGGAGTGGATTGAGGAGCGGAGGCAGAGGCGCGAAGCACGCGGCAGGGCTATCGGCGAAGCAGACGGCAGGGCTATCGGCGAAGCACGCGGCAGGGCTATCGGCGAAGCACGCGGCAGGGCTATCGGCAGGGAACTTGCAGATCGCGAATGGGTTGAATGGGATGGCCGTCGGAAGGCAGCGGAAGCCGCCGGCGAAAACTTCACCGAACCCAACCCCGCTGAAAAATGCAACGGCACGTCCCAGAATGAGTAGTGGTTTCAACCGCTCCTATTGACTTAATTTCATCGCGATGTTATTATACCAAATGACGTTGAGTTGTCTCACCTCTGTAGATGGTGCTTGCCTGAAGCTCTGGCACGTGTGCCAAGCGTTCTTGCCCGTTCGGAATCGGGAGAGAATCTACAACGAGGCATTTGGTATTGTTCGGTAGAAGCCAACGGGAAAAGTCAAAGCGAGCCTATTCAGGCACACAACAGGAGGAATGAGGTTGCACTCCAACAAGCGCAACCGAAACCAGACATGATTGAATTTGAACAAGAAGAATTTGGTGATCTGCGAGCGAAAATTAAGGTTATCGGTGTCGGCGGCGCAGGCGGAAATGCAGTCAAGCGCATGATTGAAGCCGGTTTGGCGGGCATTGAATTCTACGCAGTCAACACAGACCATCAGGCGTTGAAGACGTGCCACGGTGCGACACAACTCCAGATAGGGATTAATACCACGCACGGCCTCGGTGCCGGCGCGAATCCGGATGTCGGACGCAAAGCGGCGGAGGAAGACCGGGAGCATCTGGAGAAGATTGTTGAGGATGCAAACATGGTGTTTGTCACTGCTGGCATGGGCGGCGGCACGGGAACCGGGGCGGCACCGCTCATTGCATCCCTTGCGCGCGAACGCGGTGCGCTCACCATCGGTGTCGTCACACGCCCTTTTAATTTTGAGGGAATGCGACGCGCTGAACAAGCCGAAGATGGGCTCCAGGAGCTCCGTGCCTCTGCTGATTCTGTCATCATCGTTCCAAACCAACGGCTGATGGACGCGATGGACAGGAAGCTGCCCATTCAGGAGGCACTCCGCGTTGGAGACCAGATTTTGCTCCACGGTGTGCAGAGTATCTCGGACATCATTACGGAGGCGGGTGAGATTAACGTTGACTTCGCCGATGTGGAGTCTATCATGCGGGATGCGGGCAGCGCGCTGATGGGCATGGGGCGTGCGACAGGGGATAACCGCGCGCAAATCGCCGCGCAGCAAGCGATTTCCTCGCCGCTCCTTGAAGAGACAGACATCACCGGTGCATACGGGATGATAGTCAACATCACCTCACCCCCCGATTTCATGATGCATGAATTGGATGAGGCGATGCAGGTAATCCAAGAAGCCGCAACCGATGCGCAGATTATCTTCGGGCTTGTCTACAAAGATGCCATGGAACTCGGCGATGAAGTCCTAGTCACTGTCATCGCAACCGGGTTTGATACGGAGGAGTTGCGCAATGATACGCGGGTATCATCGGGCGGCAGGCAATACAGCGAATCGGAGGCTTACGCAGAACCGCGTAGGGCACCGGTGCCCGGTTCGCATCTTCCCGGTGGCAGGCAGGGTAAGGCAGCCCCGTCTCGGACGCGCCCGGGCCGCGCGAACGCTGGTTTACCGGGCCGCGCCGCGCCAGCACAGCCTGCAGCCGAACCGACACCCGCACGGGCACGCAGAGCAGCACCGGCTGCTGAGGAACCTGCAGCTCGCCGCGCCAGCCGCAGCAGCCGCGGCGAGACGGACTGGGACATCCCTGCCTTCTTGCGCGTGCAGAAAGGCGGAAGCGGGAATACGAAGAAATAGCCGCGATGAGAACGTAGGGCGGGGGCCTGGCCCCCGCCGTTTTCACCCCGAAACGGCAAATCAACGTTATAGGAGCTAAAACGATGCAACACAGAACCACCATTCACGTCGCAAATCAGGAAGACCTGGTTGCAGCGAAACTCGGCATTATCAAACCGGAAGAGGTTCGGCAGCTGACTATCAAAGACGCACTTGTCGATACCGGTGCCACGCGGCTCTCCCTGCCGCAATCGATAGTGGACAGCCTCGGCTTGACACCTACCGATACCACTCTCGTCCACACCACAAACGGCGTTGTCACACGAACGCTTTACTCGCCTGTCCAATTTACCGTGCTCGGCCGGAAAGGCATCATTGAGGTGAGCAGTGTGCCGGATAATGTCCCGGTGCTTGTCGGACACATGGTGATGGAACTGGTAGACTTGAATGTGAGTGTGACAGACGGACTCATCCATAACCCCGCCCACGGCGGCGAACGCACCGAATACCAGCTCTAAACCATTGGAGCCGCATTTTGAATTTACAAACACATTACCAACACCTTTATCAGCAGGAACACGAGAACCAACCGCGCTCGCAGTTCCGAAAACGCAACCGATTCGCGCTCGTCTATCCGAGCACCTACGAACTCGGTAT
>PYJE01000037.1 GCA_003635305.1 Candidatus Poribacteria bacterium
AACGCCAATTCGGACTTCAATTCGGACGCGTCTTAGAATATCAACTCCGCATCCACCGCTTCGACGATGAGAGTTCCCTCCGAGAAGACTTTCTCCTCATCGGCTCAACCACGCACAAAAGCACCGCCCGACTCCAATTCGGTTTGCCCAAACAGATGCTCGCCAAAACCGAATACCGACTTGAGCATGCAAGTTACCAGACTAACCTCAACAACCTGATTTTAGGAGTCACCGGACTCGCAGACAACCAACGCCGACGCGATTGGCGACATTACGGTTCCGCGAAAGTGCTACAAGTAGCCGCAGAACGCCTCGTTTTTCAAGAAGAACTCAACATCCTCCGCAACCGTTCCAACGTCAACTTCTTCAACTTTACCAGCCTCGAAGCCGCCATAAGCGCGTTTTATCGCGTTGATACCGCCCGATGGTTTCAGTTGCAACTGTCGCGGCTGTGGGTGCGGTTTGATGGGAGACAGATTCGGGATGAAACGGGACGCATCCCCGAAAACGCGCCGAACCGCAGCGACACACAATTCGGCGTGATGGCACAAGCGAATTGGCAATTTCGTTCCTATCTCACGTTCAATGCCGAGTATCAGTTCACGCAAAACCGCACGAACGAGGCAGAACCGCTTTTGGATTTCCTAAACTATCAACATCACGTCATAAGTGTGACATTTCGGGGGAATTATTGAAACCTTCGCGTAAGCCAATTTCCTATCAGAGTGATTCAGTTCTTCGCTGTGCCCTGTCAGGACAGATTTCTCTATCTGTCCCAGGAAAGCGGAAACGAAATCGTTCTGCAATTTTCCACTTGCAATGTTTATGGGAATTATGATAAAATCTTAGGTGACTTCAACGGTTAGGTAAACACTGCCCCGCGCCATCGCGCGCGACACAGAAAGGAGAGAACGATGAACAAGACTACCCCCAACTGGCTAACTCACGTGCCCGAAGAGCAACACCCGCTCCTCGCACAAGTTACACGTGACATTGCAGCAAGCGCAGGACTGCAACACACCGAACTTGACCGGCGGTTAACAGTGCTTGCAAGTGACGATGCCGACACACAAGCCGCCTTCGCACAACTCGCCACACCCATGCTCACGCAAGCACTCGATTCACCCAGCGCAATCGCTGCACTCAACCACTTCTCACGCTTCGCAGAAGCAGCCTTCAGTCAGAAGTGGCTCTATGACTTGCTAGTCAACACCCCCGAACTCACCCGGCGCGTCCTGCAAAGCCTCGGGGCCTCCTCTTACCTGTCGGATATCCTCATCCGCAACCCCGAATTCTTCTTTGACATCCTGAATCCCAGCATCATGGAAGTCACCAAAACGCAGCAGTTCTATTACGATGAACTCGGCGAACTGCTCGAAGAAGTGCCAGAACTTGACGGCAAACTCAACGAGATGCGCCGCTATAAACGGCTTGAGAGCCTCCGTATCGGTGTCCGCGATCTGCTTGAAATCGCGAACCTTGAGACTGTCACCTTAGAACTAAGCGGGCTCGCAGACGCGACGCTACAGCACTGTTATGAACTCGGCCGTGATGTCGTGTTGAAACCCAGGTTCGGCACACCCCTGAACGAAGACGGCGACGCACCCGCCGAGTTCGTCGTCATCGGCATGGGGAAACTTGGCGGTTCCGAACTCAACTTTAGTTCCGACATCGATCTACTCTTCGTCTATTCCGACGACGGCTTCACCGATACCGGCACCCCCAATTACCAGTATTACGCCCGGTTGTGCGAGTTTATCATCAAGGCGATGAGCGAGATAAAGTCCGAGGGATACGTCTTCCGCGTCGATATCCGCTTACGCCCCGAAAGCAGTGCCGGTGTCATTGCCCGCTCCATGGAAAGTTATGAGAGCTATTACGAAGGCTGGGGCGAACTTTGGGAACGGCAGGCGTTGATTAAAGCACGGCCCGTTGCCGGCGATGTCGACACCCTCGGCGAAGAGTTTATCCGGATGATCCAACCGTTTGTCTATCAACGCTATTTAGACGGCGTGACACTGAGCGAAATTAAGGCCGACATTCGTGGCACGAAAGCGCGCATTGAAGAACGCATCGTCAGTGAGAAAGGCGATTTGCAGAAGCACATCAAACTCGGACCCGGGGCGATTCGGGATATTGAGTTTACCTGCCAATGTCTCCAGATGATTCACGGTGGGAAGCGCAAGTCGCTCTGCTCGCAGAATACGTTAGAGACGCTCGCCGCATTGGAAGAAAACGAGTTGCTCAGTCCCGACGACGTGGAAGCACTCGCAAGCGCGTATCGGTTCCTACGCACGGTAGAGCACCGCATCCAAATTGAGGCAGACCAGCAGCGTTACTCCATTCCCGATAAAGAGGAAGAAGAGCGCGAACTTGCTCGGCGCGCCGGCTACCGAAGCACGAAAGATGGCGATGAATTAGAAGCGTTTCGGCGGCAGCACCGTGCCCACACCGAACGCGTGCGCGCCATCTTTGAAGAAGTAACCTCCACCGCGCTGCAACATGAAGAGACCGGGGTAGATATCGGCGTGTTGCTCGCCGAAGACGAGACGCAGGAACTTGACGAACTCCTCCGTTCTTACGGGTTTGAGAATGTGATGGAGGCGCAGCGGTTGCTGAGACGGCTCGCCAACGGCGGCGATGGTGTCCAGTTTTCACCCGGCGTGCGGCGTTCCTTCTTTACCCTCGCGCCGACGCTCCTGAACATCTTGCGCGATTCGCCGAATCCGGACATGGCACTCCGGTACCTCTCCGCCTTTGCCGATAAGGTAGGCGCGCGAAGCAGTTACTACACGATGTTCCTTGAGAAGCCGTCAACGCTTGAGGCACTCACCGGGGTCTGCGGCACCAGTCTTTACCTCGCCGAGCTGCTCGTCACCAGCCCCGAACTCTTCGATTTACTCACGGTGCCAGACTTGGTAGAACGCGCCAAGACGCTGGACGAGAAACAGGCGGAGGCACTCAAGATTGTCGAAACCGCGCCATCCGACAAGATGCTACCCTTGTT
>PYJE01000038.1 GCA_003635305.1 Candidatus Poribacteria bacterium
AACCCATCATCAGGATGCGTATCGCATTGCACGAAGACCATGGCTTCGACCGGCAGTTCTCCGTGCGCCGCTGTATAATCGGCTAGCAGATAGGGTTTGTTGAGCAGCGGCACGTCTTCCAACCAGGGGTATCTGAGCTGCTCTGGATGCCAGAGGTGGACGTGTGTATCAACGATTGCGAGTTTTTCCATTGGGGGCTCCTACAAAATACCATGGGAATTTGGGAACTATTTTAGCGGTTTTACGTTGGATTGTCAACAAATTAAAAACCATCGCAAAAAACCGCGAGATATGGTAAACTAATACATATTCCCAACAAAGGAGAAAATATGTCAAAAAAACGAATCGTTATGGTGGCAGGGAAGGCGAGCCACGGCGGCGGCGCGCATGAACACCCCGGCGGCTGCAACCTCCTCGCCGATTTGCTCAATAAAACGGTGCCCGATGTCGAAGCTGTTGTCTATCAAGGCTGGCCAACCGATGCCGCCGCTTTTGAGAATACGGCCGCTGTCATCGTCTATTCAGATGGCGGCGCGAGGCACCTCTGCATCCCGCACCTCGCGCAGATTTCTGAACTGGCGGAGAAAGGCACCGGCATCGCGATGCTGCAC
Organism: Candidatus Poribacteria bacterium; assembly: GCA_003635305.1. GTDB lineage: Bacteria > Poribacteria > WGA-4E > WGA-4E > WGA-3G > AGPOR5. Next base: position 612 of record PYJE01000038.1, read on the forward strand.
TACGCCGTTGAAGTGCCGAAAGGTGCACCGGGGGAACGCTTCCTAGACTGGATCGGCGGCTACTTTGAGACGCATCTCTCTGTCAATCCCTATTGGACAGCGACGTTCACCGCTTTCCCGGAACATCCGACAACGCGCGGGTTAGAACCGTTTGCATTAGAGGACGAGTGGTATTATCACATGCGGTTCCGTGAAAATATGCAGGGTGTCACGCCGTTATTGAGTGCCATCGCGCCGGCATCTACACTTACCAGATCGGACGGACCTCACAGTGGTAACCCGCACGTGCGCAAATCTGTCGCGAACGGCGAACCGCAACATCTTGCATGGGGTGTGGAGCGCGCCGATGGCGGCCGCGGCTTCGGATTTACCGGAGGTCATCTGCACAGCAACTGGGCAGATGACCGGCTCCGCAAATTCATCCTCAACGCCATCACATGGACAGCGCAGGTGGAAGTCCCAGAAGGCGGCATCTCCACGCCGACACCGACAGCGGCGGAATTGGAGGCATATCTGTAAGAACAGATTTCCCTATCCATCTGTTGCCTGTCTCTATCCGTAGGGCGATGGCCGGTCCCTCGCAAGCCGCTGCACGACATGTTTTTTGATAGGAGCAAACGCATGAGTCAAGACTTACAAGATTATCTCTTCGACCTGCAGGGATATCTCATTTTACAAAACGCGCTCTCCGAGGCAGACCTCGGGGCGATTAACAGTTGGATCGATGCACACTGGGAATACGTGGAAAACCCGTGGGAAACCGACACCCCTGAAAACCGCCGGATTCCCCGCTGGCTCGGCAATGTCGAGACGCACACCTACAATGTCGAAAACGGCGTGAATTTTCAGAATATCATCGAAGGTGGCGATGTCTTCCAGAAACTCATCGATCATCCGGCGTGGATTCATCTCGTCCAGAAATACATCCATTCCGAAGTCAACGGGCTCTCCATCCACGAGAATTTTCTGAACGTTCGCGGCAAAGGCGGGTTTATTCACATCCACTGCGGCGGACATGTTCCCTTGAGTTACCTCACCTTCCGGCAGGAGAACACCGGCGAGTGGATGGTGGGGCAGATTAACGTGCTGATGGCGCTCAACGACATCGGACCCGGGGATGGCGCGCCGGTATTGGTTCCGAGTAGCCACAAATGCACAGAGATCCATCCGCGCTTGGAGCAGGACGGCAAAGGCTTAGTCTATGATGGCATCACCGGGAAACCGGCGGGCACTGCTATCGCGACGAAGGAGATTTACCTAAAGGCCGGCGATGTGGTGATGTTCACGGATGCGATTACACACGGTTCGGCGGAACGCACTAATCCGGGGTATCGCCGCTCGATCGTCTACCGTTATTCGCCCAGGTATGTCCGCGAAAGATTTGACTATCCGCATTCGGCGGCGTTGTTGGAACGGTTGACACCGGCGCAACGGAAGATTATCCAACCGATGACACCGCGTCGGCCTCCGGAGGTGGGATAACCGCCCCCTATTGTTCGGAGCAAAGGAGATTCGCCATGCCGAAAACGAACTTGCAACAGCAAGCGGTGAGTTTAATTGAGCAACTCTCTGCCGAAAAACTTAAAATGGCCGTTGACTATCTCACCTATCTTTACGATAAGGAACTGTGGGAGGCAAAGCAGGAGTTTGCAAGTGTGCGGCCAATAGACGAGGAAGTGCCTGCCGAGACAGCAACAACGGCAGACCTTGGCACGGCAATTCATACGCTGTTCAAACCCTTCGGCGGAGTAGAACTTGAAATTCCTCCCCGTGAACCGGCGCGCGAACCGCCAAACTTCGATTAGGCGCGGTTGCAAACCGCGCCTACGGGGTTCGTTCTGCGTCCTATTGGCAACCAGCACACGGCTTCCGCGCGTAAACGTTGCAAACCGCGCCTACGGGGTTCGTTCTGCGTCCATCCTAGTTTAGTTATCACAGTGCCTACGGGGTTCGTTCTGCTTTAGTTATCATGGAAACACCACAAAAAACCCTCTGGGGCGGCAGATTTAGCACCAGCCTCTCTACCGAAACCGTCACCTTTACGCAATCCGTTGAGGCAGACGCACGCCTTATCGGATACGACATCTGGGGCAGCCAAGCACATGCGATTATGCTCGCACGGCAAGGCATCATCTCGGACGATGAACTGCGCGAAATTTTACGCTGGCTGCAGAAAGCGGCAGAGGATTTCAGAAACGGTAAGTTGACGCTTGATGCGAATAAAGAGGACGTTCACATGAACGTTGAGTCGTATCTCATCGAGAATGCGGGGCGCGAATTCGGGGGGAAACTCCACACCGCGCGTTCTCGGAATGACCAGGTGCTTGTTGACGCGCACCTCTACATTCGGGAGGAGATTCTGAACGTTCAGCGTGGCCTGGCGGCACTCTGCGATGCGTTTCTTAAAATTGCGGAGGAGCATACCGAAACCGTGATGCCCGGCTATACGCACACGCAGCATGCGCAGCCGATTAGTCTCGGTTTTTGGGCGACTGCCTACGTGAGCATGTTCCTCCGCGATAATAAACGGTTGCAAGCTGCATACGCGCTTGCGAGTACGAACCCCCTCGGTGCCTGCGCGTTGGCGGGCACGACGTTCCCCATCGACCGGCACCTCACGACAAAACTGCTCGGTTTTGACTCGCCGCACGAACACGCGCTTGACGTGATTAGCAGCCGAGACTTTATCGCCGAGACGCTCTTCGCGCTGTCGTTAGTCATGGCAAACCTGTCGCGGATTAGCGAAGAGATTGTCTATTGGACGACTTATGAATTTGGGATGGCGGTTCTTGACGATGCCTATAGTTTCGGGAGCTCCATCATGCCGCAAAAAAAGAATCCGGACATTGCGGAGCTCACGCGCGGGCGCACCGGACGCGTCTACGGGGCCCTGTTCGATCTACTGACAAACCTCAAGGGGTTGCCGATGGGTTACAACCGCGATTTTCAGGAGGATAAACCACCGCTGTGGGAGGCGTTTGACATCGTCAAGGCGTGCCTCGGTGTGCTGCCGGGGCTCCTAGCGACGACGGATTTTCGCGCGGAGCGGATGGCAGAACTCGCGAACGCTAACTTCGCAACGGCGACAGAGCTGGCGAATTATCTCGTTACGGAACACGACATCAGTTTCCGAGAATGCCACGAGATTGTGGGGTGGCTCGTTGGAGAATTGGTGAAACAGGACAAGACGTTCGCTGACTGGGAAGCAACGCAGGGACTGCTGAAGCAGAAAGATGTTGATATTTCGGTTGCGCAGTTGCAGCAGGTTCTGGATGCGGAGTTGGCAATTCGTAACAACCGAAGCCTTGGCGGCACGTCCCCTGATGAAGTGCATCGGATGCGAGAGGCGTTTGAGGAACAACTTAACGAGATTGCGTTGCAAGTTTACACGCGGCAGACGCAGATTGACGATGCGCGCCGCGAGACGCTGCGAACGGTTGAAGAGGTGCTGAAGCAGGATTAACAGGATTTGCAAGATTTCCAAGATGAGGGCACTTGTGGCGAAAAATTTTTTGATTTACTACATCCGCCCGATGGAGGGATTACACATTGAAAGGCAGACTCATTGTCGCTTTGGATACCGCTGATGTGGAGAAAATTGAACGGATCTCCGGGCGGCTGATGGCGATGAGCGTGCCGTGGGTAAAACTCGGCTTTCAGGGGTTTACCGCCGTTGGCATCGAAGGTTTTGCCCGGCTCAGACAAAACCGGCATCGCATCTTCATCGACTTGAAGTTTCACGACATTCCAAACACGGTGGCGCGGGATGTCGGCACAATGACGAAACATCGCGCGCACATGATTAACATGCATGCCGCCGGTGGCATCGAGATGATGCAGGCGGCGAGGGCCAGCGCGGACACCGCATCCTCTGGAAAGTCCCGTCCTATCTTACTCGGTGTGACGATGCTCACCAGCATCGATGAACCCGGCTTTCAGACAACCTTCGGTTCTGAACGGAAACTTACGGAACAGGTAGTTCATCTCGCCAGACAGACACAAGAAGCAGGGTTGGACGGAGTCGTCGCTTCGCCGTTGGAAATTGAACCGATTCGGGAGGCGTGCGGTGATGATTTTGTGATTGTCACACCCGGCATTCGGCCGAAATGGGCAGCTACGGGAGATCAGCGTCGCTTCACAACGCCGGCGGAGGCGATTCGTCGTGGTGCGGACTACATCGTCGTCGGCAGACCGGTCTTGGAAGCGGAACACCCCGAAGAAGCCATCAAGAGAATCCTTGACGAGATGAGCTGAGGAGGGGGTAGAGTACCGATTAAGCCGCGTAGCGGCTTAATGTCTATAGAGGCTAACTGATGAACATTATCTGCATCTGTTTAGACACATTTCGCGCCGACATCATCGGCGGCGGCAAGAAGTTCAGCCACGCGCAAACACCAAACCTTGACGCGCTTGCATCGGAAAGTGTCCGCTTCACGCGTGCCTTCGGCGAAGGACAACCGACGTTGCAAATCCGCCGCGCCAATTTCACCGGGATGCGCAGTTTCCCTTGGAAATATAACTTTGACCGGCGCGGGCATTGGCATCATGCACCCGGCTGGCATAAGATTCCACCCGAACAGGATACCCTCGCCGAGGTGTTGCTAGAACGCGGGTATCTCACCGCGCTCATCGCCGATACGTATCACATGTTCAAACCGACGATGAATTTCTCGCGCGGCTTCGCGCATCTCGATTTCATCCGGGGACAAGAATCGGATAATTGGCGCAGCGGCGACCCGAGGCTGATTGAGGCGCAGCTCCGAAAGCATGTCCGCGAACCGCTGAATTGGCAGCGACACGCCGGTTTAGTCAACTATCTCCTCTGCCAACGTCACCGCCAATCGGAGGATGACTACAGTTGCGCGCGCGTCTTCCGTGCGGCAGCCAACTGGCTTGACGATAATCACACCGTAGGGCCCTTCTTCCTATGGGTGGATAGCTTCGACCCGCATGAACCGTGGGATCCGCCCAAACCTTACGCTAATCTCTACTTTCCTGATTATGAGGGGAAGGATTTCATCACGCCGGGCAGCGCAAACGAAGGCGATGGCCCAACCGAAGCCGAACTCCGCCGCATCGAGGCACTCTATCTCGGTGAGGTGACGTTTGTGGACAAGTGGGTAGGCGCGCTGTTGGACAAAATAGACGCATTGAATCTTCGCGACGATACCATCGTTGTGCTGATGTCCGACCACGGTACGCAACTCCGCGACCACGGCAGCTTCGGCAAGGGTGCGAACAAACTGCATCCGTTCAATACGCAGCTCAA
>PYJE01000039.1 GCA_003635305.1 Candidatus Poribacteria bacterium
CTTCCGCCCCTATCCGCGTAGGTTAAGAACACTAAATCTCAACCTACGCGGCTAGGCCGGCTGAAAACGAAAGCATTCAAGCCGCGCCCTACCTACAAAAGACGCAGCGATGAACGCTCATCAAGAAAATCAAAACTCCGCCGAAACCCCTAAATACGGAATAATCGGGAACTGATTGACCTCCTCCCTTGTCTTGTAATCCGCGCTGTAGTTATACTGCAACAAATTGGCACGGTTATAGGCGTTGAGAAGCTCCAAGAAGACACTCATCTGCCACCCCGAAAATTTAAAGATTTTGCTAACGCGAAGATCCAACCGATGATAAGGCGGCAGCCGGGCTGAGTTCGTCTCCGCATAGATCGGAATCCAGATAGCTATTCCGTTCCTCGGGTCGAGCCCAGAGGCGACATCGGTGATAGGCGTGTAAGGATTTCCGGTCCGGTACTGCCATTTCGCGCCAACCTCCCACGTCGGCGAAAGGTTATAGCTCGCGACGAAAGTGGCGACATGCGTCTGATCGAACGAGTAGAGGCGATAGGGTTCCTCAGGGCTGTCGCGGCGCCTAGAGAGCGCGTAGGCGTAAGATACCCAACCGAAAAACCGTTCGCCGATACGATGCCGCAGGAAAATCTCAGCACCTTGCGCATAACCGACACCTTGATTCAGATAGCTGCCCTCGCCATCGGAAGTAACGAGCCCCTTAAAGTCTTTATAGTAGCCCGCCATTTTAATTTCGGTATCAGGCGACAATTCCTGCTTCAATTCTACGATGTAGTGACTCGCCTCACTCGCATTCAATGCCGGGTTACCAAGGGCGGAAGAGAGGAGCCAGGGTTGTGGGCTCTGGTTGTAAACACCATAGGAGAATTGGAGCTCTGAACGATTTGGCAGTTCCACCAGAATACTGCCACGCGGTTGGATGGAGAGTTCATCGATGCGGTTGAAATAGTCAAATCGCAGCCCGAAAACAACGGATAACATCGGCATCAGTGCGAACCGGTCTTGCAGGTATCCTTCAGCCCGGATACCTCGGACAGACTCATCCACGTTCTGTCGTTCCTCAAAGCGGATGTCGTAATCATCTTCCCCTTCATCGGGGATACGACTGAAAGTGCCGGTAACTGTGCCCGGCTCCCAGGCGAAAACTAGGCCCGATTCCAACTGATGCTTCGGTGTCACATTGAAGGTGAGATCTTCGCGGAGGACATAGTCTGGCGCGTCAATATTGAGTGAAAACGCGGAACCGACATTAACGTCAAACAAGAAATCCGACCGGGTTAAGGATAAAAAAGAGGTGAGCCGGTCTGACAGCAGCGAACGTAAGTGGACACCCGCGCCGTTGAAACCGCTTTGGAACTGTCCATCGCCCCGGAATTCTTCGTCCACGTCTTCGCCATCCTGTCTGAAAGCGAACCGGTCGCCGGATGCGAACAGGTTCACGGACAACTGATGTTTGTCAGTGAAGTCATAGCCGCCTTTGAGTTGGTAATCCCAAAAGCGCGGGAATGCCGTAATCGCACCTGTATCAAATGACAACGAATCGACGAATAGATCGATGTAACTCCGCCGCCCAGCGGCATACCAATAACCGCTATCACCGATGTCGCCTTGGAGCATCCCCTCTGAGTAGAGCAGGTTCAGATTGAATTTCCCGTGCATGCCGCCCCGGCTACTATCTTGTGAATAAATGTCAATGACTGCCTGCGAGTCAATCCCAAATTCGGCACCGTAGCCGCCGGCATAGACATCAATCCTGTCGATAATTTCGGAACTCACGGAGGAGACGAGCCCCCCGAAATGGTAAGGATAGCCAAACGGCACCCGGTCAAAATAGTAAAGATTGTCTTCGTCGGAACCGCCGCGGATATAGAGTGCGCCGCTAAAATCATTTGCCACACCGATGCCGGGGAGCGCGGGCAAAGCGCGTAACACATCGCCGCCGGTGCCCGGCAAACGGGTAAGTTCCTCGGAACGGAGACTCTTTTTGCTCACCGTTTTCGCCTCCCGTTTATCGGTTACTTCTATCCCCTCCAACTCATACGTCTCTATTTCGACGTTAATTTCGAGATTAACCGTCTCTCCGGCACCGACGATGACAGAGGTTCGCGTTGTCACATCGGCATTCGGAACCGAGACGACGAGGGTATAAGTGCCTTCGGGGACATCTGTGAAGACAAACCTCCCGTTTTCATCGGTGGTTTGACGTTCGTTTGTCTGGAGGAGGCGGACTTCGGCATCCGCCAACGGTGTGTCGGTGTCTCGGCGAGAGACGGTGCCTTCAATGTTGCCGGTTTGCGCGAGGGCGGCGAAAGGTAACAGCAACACCAACGCGCTATAAAAAAACTGCTTCACCATGCAGGTAAATTTCTCCTCATTGTGCAAAAATTGGATACATCAGGCGTGACGCGAAAATCGATAGGAACCGGTTTCCCGGTGTGCGCGCTTACAAAGCGCGCCTACGAATACGTCTCGCCGGTAGGCGCGGTTTGAAACCGCGCTTTTCGCATGTGCGCGCTTACAAAGCGCGCCTACGAATATGTCTCGCCGGTGCGCGCTTACAAAGCGCGCCTACGAATACGTCTCGCCGGTGCGCGCTTGCAAAGCGCGCCTCCAAATATGTTTCACGTCAATCCTCTATATTTCAATTATACCATTTGCTTTATCCGAATTGCCAAAAATTCTGAGCGTTTTGAGTTGACCGGGGGGGCAACTATAGACAACTGTCCTGTCCCCACTGTAGTTTGAGCTCGCCTGAACTCAAACAGGGGCGGCGGATAACTAGAGACAGTTGTCCTTACATTCGGCTGTCAACAATCATCGCGCCAACTGATTCGCCAACGCCGCGAATTCCGCGATGTCTAGCGTCTCAGCGCGCCGTTGCGGTGCTATGTCAACCGTTTCAAACGCCGAATTTAACGCCTCGGCTGAAGCAAACTTGCCTCTCGCCAAGGCGTTTTTTAACATTTTCCGCCGCATGCGGAACGCCGTGCGGACGATTTGAAAGAAGAGCTCTTCGTCGTCAACGGCGACAGGCGGTGCATCGCGCATCGTTATTTTCAGCAGTGCGGATTCTACTTTGGGGGGAGGGTAAAAGTTGTCCGGGGACAGCAGCGCAATGAGCGTCGCCTCGGCATAGTAAGAGACACCGATTGTCAACGCACCGTAATCTTTGCCGCCAGGTGCGGCGACAATCCGTTCGGCGACTTCCTTCTGCAGCATCAGCACGCAGCTGTCAAGCTGTTCATGATGCGCGAGGAGTTTCCACAAGATAGGCGTTGTGATGTGATAGGGTAAGTTGGCGATAACCTTCGGGCGCGTGTCCGCCTCCAACAACGCGCCAAAGTCCGATTTCAGGATATCGGCGTGGACAAGCCGGATGCATGGATTCGC
>PYJE01000040.1:0-19256 GCA_003635305.1 Candidatus Poribacteria bacterium
GCAGTGAGAGTGTTCGTGATGATGGTTATGCACCCGTTCCTCCGTTATCTCACGCGCCATAAGATGATTCTTCGTTGCCTGCGCGGTTCCAAACCGCGTCTCTTGCAAGTGGCCGGGCGCGTGCGTTTTATCTGGCTCAGTCAGCCGCTTTGCTTTTGGATGTGCCGCTGCTGCTACCGTTCTCGGTTTTCTTCTCTTTTTTCTCGGATTTGCTTTCGGCTTTGCCGCTGGAAGAATCTTTGTCCTTTTTGGCGGATTCTTTGTAGCCTTCACTGCGGTAATCGGTGGTGTAGAAACCGGAACCTTTGAAGATGAGTCCCGCTCCCGCGCCGATGAGCCGTTTCACTTCGCCACCGCAATCCGGACACTCTGTCAGTGCTGGTGCAGTTATCCCCTGAAACCGCTCGAATCGGACATCGCAGGCGAGACATTTATAGTCATACGTTGGCATATCGCATTTCCCTCCATTTCTTTCTTGCGAAAAAAGCTGATTTCTGATACATTTTAATCAGTTTAACCAGAAATGTCAAGTCTTTTTTGCAAATAGGAGATTTCCATGTTTCACTGGCGCATTGATGCCGATAGTTTCCCCCTCGGCAAGGGGCCGATGGTGATGCTGTTCCTCTTCCTCATCTCAACGATTTTCATCTTCGCGCGTTCTGAAGAAGGCGGCGAAAAATTGGAATTTTGGATTTTCGCCAATACCCATTTCGAGGAATACCAAGCGCGCATCCCGATTTTTGAGGCGCAGAACCCCGGTGTCAACGTGCAACTCATCAACTTCGGCGGCACAATGCACGACAAACTCCTCGCCGCCATGTTGTCTAATTTCGGCGCGCCAGACCTGGTTGAAGTGGAAATTACCTCCATCGGCCGGTTCCTCAAAGGCGCGATTGACGAAGTCGGGTTCGTCGATCTTCGCCCGCGCTTGGAAAGCGAAGGCTGGATGGAAAAATTAGTCGTCAGCCGGTTCACACCGTGGTCCTACCGGGGACGGATTTACGGCATCCCGCACGATTTGCACCCCGTGGTCTTGCTCTATCGCGATGACCTGTTTAAGGCAGCCGGCGTTGAGATGAACGAAGTTGAAACATGGGACGATTTCATTGCGGCGGGCAAAAAAGCGACGCGCGATTTAGACGGTGATGGAACGGCAGACCGGCACGCTATCGTCTTGGACCGGCGCACCGAAAGCGATTACTTTCCGCTCCTCCTCCAACAGGGCGGCGGCTTTTTTGACGAGGAAGGCAACGTCATCATCGATAGTGAACTCGCGATTGAGACGCTAGAATTTTTTGTCTCGCTGTTCAACGAACATGAAATCGCGACACCAGTTTACGGGACGTGGCACGGAGACCCGAGCAATTTTGCGGCGATGCAGGATGGGAAAATCCTCTCCATTCTCGCGCCGGATTGGTATGTCGGCATTCTGAAAAGTCAGGTCCCGCAAATGGCGGGCAAGTGGCGGGCTATCCCGATGCCGGCGTGGGAACCCGGTGGCCGGCGCACCACGACGCGCGGCGGCACGATGATAGGCATCACCACGCAGTGCAAAAATCCCGAGCGCGCATGGGAACTCCTTAAATTTACCTATTTTGACCGGGGTGGTTTAGTCAACCGATACGAAACGACGCGGATTATTCCGCCGCTTAAATCGGCATGGGACGCGCCTATCTTCAAAGAACCAGACCTCTATTTAGGCGGACAACCGCTGGGTGAACTGTTTATTGAAATGGCACCCGATTTGCCGCCGCGCTATCAGAATCCCTACTGGGCAGAAGGGGCAGACCTGCTGAATGACGCTATCTTCGCCGCTGTCACCGAAAAACAGACACCGCGGCAGGCATTGACAGCACTCGCAGAGAAGGTCCGCGCGCTCATAGCGAAAGACCAGGGACGTTGGGGAAACATGTAAGCAACTATGAAAACGAAACCGCGTTCATACCGCTTTTGGAATCAACAACAGAAAATCGCGCCGTATCTCTTCATTGCGCCGTTTTATCTGCTCTTTGTGCTGTTCATGGGCTATCCGCTCATCTCCTCGCTTGTGATGAGTCTTTATGAGATGCGCGGGTTTCAGAGTCGTGTATTTGTCGGCATCGGCAACTTTACGGATTTGTTCCGCGACCCGATTTTCTGGAAGTCGCTGTGGAATACCGCCTATTTTGCGATGGGCACACTCACGCTCCAATTACCGATTGCGCTATTGTTAGCGATTTTACTCAACTCCAAGTTCGTCAAGGGGAAGAATGTGTTGCGTCTCGCCTTTTTCGCGCCGGTGTTGGTAGCGGGTGTCTTCGTAGCGATTATTTTCAACCTCGTCTATGACCAGCGTGCTGGTTTGGTTAACAACGAACTGATTCTTTTCGGGCGCGAAATCGGCTGGTTGAACGAGGAAAATTACGTCATGCCGGCGGTGATTTTAACGGGCGTTTGGCAGTGGGCAGGTTTCAACATGATTTACTTCTTGGCGGGGTTGCAAGGCATTCGCCAAGAGCTCTATGAGGCTGCCGCGGTAGATGGCGCGAATTGGTGGCAGGCGTTCGTGCATGTCACGCTTCCTTCGTTGCGTCCGGTAATCGCCTTCGTTTTTGTCGTGTCGATGATAGGTTCGCTGCAACTCTTCGACCTGCCTTATATTCTCACGAACGGTGGAGAACCTGCGGATGCCGGTTCGACTATCGTGATGTATCTCTACAAAAACGGGTTTCAGTTTATGCGTCTCGGCTATGCGGCGACGATTGGGTGGGTGCTATTTTTCATCATCGCCGTTATTTCCATTGTCCAATTGAAATTGCTCGGTATTTTCCGAGATGAATAGCGGATTCCGGTAGTCGCGCGTGGAAAGCGCGCTGCTGAAACAGGAGACAGCATGCTCATTTTACCAGCCATCGACTTGCGCGGTGGGAAGTGCGTGAATTTGGTGCAAGGCATCGCCGAACAGGAGACAATCTTTTCGGACGCGCCGATAGAAATGGCGGAACGGTGGCAGGCAGAGGGCGCGGCCTACCTCCACCTCGTCGATTTGGACGGTGCATTTCAGGGGCACTCGGCGAACTTGCATATCGTCGGCGAGATTGTCACCGTTTTGGATATCCCTGTCCAACTCGGCGGTGGCATCCGAACGTTGGAGCAGGTGGAAGCGGTGTTGGCACTCGGCGTTCATCGAGCGATTATCGGCACGGCTGCGCTGCAGCAACCGGATGTAGTGAAACAGGCTTGCACGCGTTATGGCGAACGCATCGCTGTCGGCATTGACGCGAAGGAGGGTGCTGTTGCTACACACGGATGGCTGGAAGTCTCGCAAAAACCGGCGGTGGAATTTGCGAGGGAGATGGCAGAATCAGTGCAGACGTTGATTTACACCGATATTAAGAGCGACGGCATGCTCAAGGGCCCCAATGTTGAAGCGACGGCTGATATTGTGAGCGCGGTGACTGCGGATGTCATCGCTTCGGGGGGAGTCACGTCGCTTGAGGATATTGTTGCTCTCAAACGGATTGGTGCGAGTGGTGCGATTGTTGGGCGTGCTTTGTATACCGGCGCGCTTTCGTTGCAGGATGCGATTGCCGCCGCGCGCTAGCAAAGAAAACGGTGCTCGTCTTACGTCTGTCTTCAATCGGTAGGCGCGGTTTGCAACCGCGCCTACGGTGTTCTTCCTACGTCTGTCCTAAAAAAGTTTGCTTAATGCAAATGTGATGTGATATACTAATGTTAACTTTCATGGGCGGCATTTGCCAGCCTAAATTTAAGGAGGAATCACATCGTGAAAATGAAACTGTTTCTGTGTGTGCTTTGTCTCGCGCTTTTTGCGGATGGGCTCTTGCCCCAAACCGCGCCTGTAGATGAAGCGGCAAGGCTCACCCAGGTCGAGATGATGCAAAAGCAACAAGGCGAGGTCGTTCGCAGCATTGCGGAAGACCTCGGCCAAATCAAAAGGAACTCGCGGACCGAGTTCATGTGGTCTGTCGGTTTGGTGCTCGCTATCTTTGTCGCGGGGTATGCCTTAGTCCATCAGATGCGGACACAATTCAGCGACTTTATGGCGAAGATGCTGGATATGCACCTGCAAATGGTTGCCAAAATGTCGGAAGTGCAGGGCGAAATGGTTCAGCTGCGGGCTGACGTAGAAGCGAAAATTACGAACCTGCAGGGTGAGATGAACGCGAAGTTTGCCGAAGCGCAGAGCGATACCTCACAACTGCGGGATGAAATGAACGCGAAGTTTGTTGAAGTGCAGACTGAGGTGACTACCAAAATGTCGGAAGTGCAAACCGACGTGACTGCCAAAATGGCCGATTTGCAGAGCGACGTGACTGCCAAAATGTCGGAAGTGCAAACCGACGTGACTGCCAAAATGGCCGATTTGCGGGGGGATGTCAGCGACGTGAAGGCCGATTTGCGGGGAGATCTCGCCGACGTGAAGGCCGACTTGCGGGGTGATGTCAGCGACGTGAAAATCGATGTCGGCGGACTCAAGAAAGATGTCGCAATCATCCAGAAGGACCTCGTCGATGGCATTGACGCGCATGTGGCGGAAGTTGAACGTAGCACTAACGCACAGTTCGCCGACATTCGCGAAATTCTCGCAAAGCAACAGGAAACCGAATCCGAAACGCCGAAAATGGAAATGGAAGCCGACTCCACTGACTAGAGGTGCAGTTACTGAGTTCGGTAAAGAAATCAAGGGCGGATTCCTATATCCGCCCTTATGTGCTGCCAGTTTCACTCCAACGCAGTGACAACCCCAATCCCAATGCACGAACCCATCTTCTTCACCTCAAACCGCGTTCCGACTTCCATCGCTAACGGTAAATCAAGCATCACGGTGACGCGCGCGTCCATACCCGGTGTGACTATTGAAATATCCGGCGGCAGTCGGAGATGCGTTGGCATGTCAATCCCCCATAAATGTATCACCGGCCGGTCGTTGTCAATAAGAGGGATGTGCGTGCCGCTTTCCTCTTGTGTCAGCAGATAGACAATAGCCGTGAACGCGGAGTGCGATTTGATAGTTTTCGGCGTGCAAAGCACTTGTCCTACTGAAAGCCACTCCGGTTCAGCCTCCACGCGCGCTTCATTCTCTTTGAGGCCGAGGCACCGGGTCTTGATTCGTTCCCCTTTTCCAACAACATCGACGGCTTGTCCTACGGCGAGATGCCCTTGGACAATTTCGCCGCGCACCGATACCCTGTCGCGCGTCTCTTCGGTAATCTCATAAATCGGCATGATGAGCGGCAGGGCTGCGCGGTTGATAGGGGCCGGCATGTGCCGGTTCATGGCGAAAACCAGGTCTACCATGGGTTTCCACCACGCGGCGGCAAGTTTATCGCCTTTGTAAGTTAACGCCTTGCGCGCGTCGCCGACGATGATAGGGGACGTTTCTTCTTTCCATCCGCACTCGCTTAGCAGTTCACGCATCTCCATCTGGCAGATGTCTAGCAGTTCATCGTCTTGCGGAATGCCGCCGGTGTTGAGGAAGGGAATCACCGTCGTCAGATGAACGTGGCTGGCGAGGCGGAGCAGTGCTTCAGATTCCGGCGTGACTCCCTCAACGGCGTTCACCACCCAGAGTGCTCCCTGAATAGCAGGCGAACCGCTCACGAGCATTTTGACGATATCCTCTTGCGTTTCGCAGTCAATCTGTGTATAAAATTTGCCGCTAGTTTCATAATCCATCGTGCGGTAGGTAATGCCAACGCCTTCACGAATCGGATGGCGCAGTGGGATTTGTGTCTCAAAACTGCCATTGATATCGGTATGAATAGCCCCGATTCTCGCTACAACCTTGGCTATGGCGGCTGTTAACGTCGTTTTTCCGTGCCCCGGCGCGCCGAGTGTGCAAATAGGCAGGGCGCGGTGCTTGAGTGCTCTCTTTTCGTCCATCCGTTTCTCCTTTTTGTTGTTCGCGAGGCGTTTTTGTTGTTCGCGAGGCGTTCGATGAGGGTTTCTGGTGTGAGCTCATCTCTCTGCGTAACCCGATATCGACGTTGTCGATATCTCGGTTTTTGTTGTTCGCGAGGCGTTTTTGTTGTTCGCGAGGCATTCGATGAAAGTTTCTGGTGCGGGCCTATCTCTCTGCGTAACTCGATATTGACGTTGTCAATATCTCGGTTTTGGATGCTACGTTTATTATAGCAAAAATTCGCGAATTATGCAATAATAGTCTCATGTTATGCCAAAAAATTTACCATTGCAACGAACTTGCGCCTCTTCTTCAGGAGGCCAAGGCCGCGGGCAAAGTCGTCGTCACGACAAACGGATGCTTTGACGTGCTACATTTGGGACATCTCCGCTATCTCCAAGCCGCGCGAGCTCTCGGAGATTTGCTTGTCGTCGCCGTGAATAGCGATAGTTCGGTTCGGCAACTCAAGGGACAGCATCGTCCGCTTGTTCCTGAATCAGAGCGCGCAGAAATGCTTGCGGGCCTGGAGTGCGTTGATTACGTCGTCATCTTCCCCGAATTCACGCCGATTTCCTTGCTTTCCGAACTCAAGCCGAACATCCATGTCAAAGGCGGGGATTACACAGTGGAGCAGCTCGTGGAACGAGAAGTGGTTGAGGCGAACGGCGGCAAGGTTATCGTCGGACTAAACGTCCCGGGCAAATCCACAACGAATCTTATCCAAGTCATTTGTGAAGGGTATAGCCGGTAGGTGCGCGAACGATAAAACCCGCAGACGCGCAACGATAAAACCCGTAGGCGCGCGAACGAGACAACCCGCGGACGCGAACGATAAAACCCGTAGGCGCGAACGATAAAACCCGTAGGCGCGCTTTGTAAGCGCGCAAGGGAACCAAATCGGTAGGCGCGCGAACAATACAACCCGTAGGCGCGCTTTGTAAGCGCGCAAGGTAAGCAAACATGCACATCAACAATTCATTAACAGTTCAAGAACTGAAACCTAACATCGAAAGGCTTTTTGAACTCTCTGGGAAAAAAATTCTAGCTATTGAGGAAACGTGGCCCGCCGAAAAAGGCACGCCTGTCTTTACCGTCGCCGGCACCTACACGACGCGCGGGTGGACAGAATGGACGCAAGGTTTCCAATTCGGTTCGGCCATCCTCCAATTTGAGGCGACTGGCGACGAGCAATTCCTTGAAATCGGCAGGCAGAACACGATTGAGAAGATGGCACCGCACGTCACGCACATCGGTGTCCACGACCACGGTTTCAACAACGTCTCCACGTATGGTAACCTTCGCCGCTTGATGCGAGAAGGCGCAATTCCGTGGAACGATGCGGAGATGCACTTTTATGAATTGGCACTGAAAGCTTCCGCCGCCGTGCAGGCGAGCCGGTGGACACCCATTCGTGCGCGCTTGAAAAGCGCGCCTACCGGAGAGGAAGGAGCGGGGTATATCTATTCTTTCAACGGACCGCATTCCCTCTTTTCGGATACCATCCGTTCGCTGCGGGTTTTAGGGCTTGGGCATACCCTCGGTGCTGTCCTCATGGGCGAAGGCGATGTGCCGATTTCGTTGTTAGAACGCCTGCTCCACCACTCCGAGACGACAGCAGCCTATAACGTCTATTATGGCGAGGGACGCGATGCCTATGATTTACGCGGGCGCGTCGTTCACGAATCCATCTTCAATACCAACGATGGCAACTATCGATGCCCTAGCACGCAGCAGGGGTATTCGCCGTTTACGACGTGGACGCGCGGGCTGGCGTGGATTATCACCGGCTATGCCGAGCAGCTTGAATTTTTTGATACGCTGAACGCGGCAGAACTGGCACCATTTTTGAATAGGACGGGAACGCCTGTTCCCGTTACCTTGCACATGCGCAAGGCGGCGGAGGCAACTGCCGATTTCTATATTGAAAACACCGCGCAAGATGGGATTCCGTATTGGGACACGGGTGCGCCCGGCTTAGCGCAACTCGGCAATTATTTGGAGGCACCGGCAGCTCCGTTTAATGACGTTGAACCGGTGGATAGTTCCGCCGCTGCGATTGCTGCGCAAGGATTAATCCGCCTCGGCAACTACCTCAAAAAGCATGGCGAACCGACGGCAGGGCAAACCTACTATCAGGCCGGTTTGACGGTAGCGAATACGCTTTTCGCCGCGCCGTATCTTTCCGAATCGGATGCGCATCAAGGGTTGCTCTTGCATTCGGTTTATCACCGTCCGAATGGATGGGATTATGTGCCGGAGGGCCGGCAAATTCCGTGCGGCGAGTCATCGATGTGGGGCGATTATCACGCGCGGGAACTTGCGCTGCTGTTGTGGCGGGAAATTGAAGGGAAGCCGTATTTGACCTTCTTTTAACAAGATTCTCCTTTTCGCCGTAGGGCGAGGGCCTGTCCCTCGCTGTGTCACTTGTCTGAATCAGGATTTACAAGATGAGAGGATTAACAGGTCGGTTGAGGGTTCGCGGGGGACAGGCCCCTGTGCTACGGAAGGAGCTCGGTTTCAAACCGCGCCTACCGCGAAACGTAGGGCGAGGGCCTGTCCCTCGCCGGGCGGTCTTCGTTTTGGAAACAAAAAAAATTGTTGACATCCAACGCGAATTTATGATACATTTTAATGCAATCACTCACGGTTCGCGCGCCTCCATAACGTGGCGAGAATAAACCGTGAGGGAGAAGCGATGGCGGGCCGACAATGAAAATTCACCGCACTTAGTAATCTTGTGATTCACGACGCGCAGTTAGATTTGGAGGATTTAGGCGAAAAATGCCCGATAAGGGAACGTTGGTTTCCTGAAAAGTGACGATGTATCTATGGACATAGGATGGACGCAAACGCCGCTGTAGGTTGCGAGTGCCCCATCGCAACCGGGTATCTATGGACATAGGATGGATGCAAACTCAACGCCGTAGTCGTGCTTTTTAAGCGCGCCTCTTCAACACCTGTGCGCGGTTGGAAACCGCGCCTACCGGTAGAGGATTCTGGTAGTCACGTAACTCCTGTGCGCGGTTGGAAACCGCGCCGACTGGTAGAGGATTCTGGTAGTCACGTAACTCCTGGACAGAAATATGCAAGCGATTATTCTCTGTGGTGGACTTTCCACCCGACTCGGCAAGACGACACAGCATCTCCCCAAAAACCTCCTTGAAATCGGAGGCAAGACGGTGCTGGAATGGCAACTCGCGCTGCTCACCGAAGCAGGTGTGACAGAAATCATCCTCGCCTCCGGACACCTGCACGATGTGCTTTACGCGCAGGTTGGGGCGAGTTGCAACGGTGTCAAAATCCGATACGCGCAGGAAGAGAAACCGCTCGGCACCGGGGGCGCGATTCAGAACGCGTTCCGGCTAGTCAACGCATTTCCGGTCTTCGTGTTACACGGCGATATCTTGTTGAAAGGCATCTCGTTGGCTGAAATGCGTGCCGCGCTCCGTCCCGAAATGGACGGTTTGGTGCTCGGCGTGCCTGTCGCCGACCTTGGTTCCTATGGCGAAATTGTCGCCGATGCACACGGACGCATCACCGCTTTTCGGGAAAAACAGCAGACGGCGCGTCCCGGCTGCGCCAACGGGGCTGTCTTCCTTTTCAACCGCACGATTATCAACGCCTTTCCACAGACAGAGACTTTTTCGATTGAACGCGACGTTTTTCCGTTTGTAAGATATTTGTATGTTTACAACGTTCCAGCCTCCCGCTCGCGATTTTGGATAGATATCGGTGTGCCTGCGCGGTTGGCATATGCCCGGCAGCATTTCACGACTAGCGGTCCGTAGCGCGGGGCCTGTCCCCCGCGTGCGTTAGGATGGCGAGGGACAGGCCCTCGCCCTACGAAGAGGCGCGGTTGCAAACCGCGCCTACCAATAAAACAAGGAGAAAATCATGTCAGTCTTTGACGCAAAAGCACTTGAATTTTGGGAAGAAAACGGCTACGTCGTTGTTCCGGAAGCGGTTCCCATTGAGAATTGCCGCGCCGCTGAACAAGCCGTTTGGAACTTCCTTGAGATGGAACGCGACAATCCGGAAAGTTGGTATCCCGAGCCGCCGCGGAAGAGCATCATGGTGGAGATTTACCAGCATCAGGCACTGTGGGATAACCGTCAATATCCGCGCGTGCATCAGGCATTCTCGGAAATCTGGGGCACCGATAAACTCTGGGTAAGTTTCGACCGGGCGAGCATGAACCCACCTGAACGTCCAGAGTGGAAGTTCACCGGTCCCTATCTGCATTGGGATATGTCGCTGGACGATATGCCGGTGCGCTTGAAAGTGCAAGGCGTGCTCTACCTCGCCGATACCCCCGGCAACCAAGGCGCGTTTACCTGTATCCCCGGTTTCCATAAGAAACTGGAGGCGTGGCTGAAAGAACTGCCGCCGGATGCGAATCCGAGGGAAGTGGTGCGCGCATACCAAGCCGAGGCAGTTCCTGTCGAAGGGAAAGCCGGCGATCTGGTGATTTGGCACAGTGCCTTGCCGCATGGCAGTAGCCCGAACTCCGCCGAGCGGCCCCGCATGGCGCAGTATATCACCATGTCGCCTGCACCAACGAACGGTGCCCCTGCATCGCGCGAGAAGCGAATCGAGGGATGGCGCGAACGCCTCACCGGCCTCGGCAAAGAGCAGAAGGAGAAAGAACATTACCACGGTAAAACCGCGGCGTTGACATCCTTGGGACGGAAACTCCTCGGCCTGGACGCGTGGGATGCCTAAGGCCTCCTGGTTTTGTTCTCTCACTACCGTAGGGCGAGGGTTTTCCCCTCTCCCTACGGGCCGAGAACAGTTTTTTATACTTGTCTTCTCCAGAACGATTCAGTTCTTCCAACTTGTAGTTTGCTCTCGCCAGAGCGCAAACTACAGGTCAGACTCGGGCACTCTTGCCCTACAGAGTGGGGGCCGCTGTCCATTTTCACTACCGAAAACTGAATGTCTTTGGGCACTTTTCCCCTCTTTCCTTGACACCTCCCCGTTTTTGTGATAAAATACTACCAGAACCGTTCCTGCACAGAAGGAGGATGCTCATGGATAATTTACTCGCTGCACGTGCCCAGATGGCGATGTCGCTCGCCTTTCACATTATTTTCGCCGCTGTCGGCATGGCGATGCCGCTCCTCATGGTAATCGCCGAGGGGTTATGGCTGAAAACGCGCGATGCTGTCTACCTCACTCTCGCGAAGCAGTGGGCAAAAGGCACCGCGATTATGTTCGCTGTCGGCGCAGTCTCCGGCACCGTGCTCTCCTTTGAATTAGGACTGCTCTGGCCTGAGTTCATGGCTTACGCAGGCCCTATCATCGGGATGCCGTTTTCATTAGAGGGACTCGCGTTCTTCCTAGAGGCTATCTTCCTCGGCATTTATCTTTACGGTTGGGAACGCGTGCCGCGCTATGCGCACTGGTTCGCCGGTATGATGGTGCTGATAGGCGGCACCTTGTCCGGCATTTTTGTCGTCACGGCGAACGCTTGGATGAACACGCCGGCCGGATTTTCAATTGTCAACGGACAGGTAACCGACATTAACCCGATTGCGGCGATGCTTAACCCGTCTTCGTTCAGTCAGGCGTTGCACATGTGTTTGGCGGCGTTTCTCGCTGTCGGGTTCGCGGCGGCGGGCATCCACGCCTATCTGTTACGCCGTGACCCGGGCAATGCTTTCCATCGGAAGGCGTTCGCTATCGCGCTGAGCGTCGGCGGTGTCATGGCACTCCTCCAACCTATTTCTGGGGATATCAGTGCCAAGCGGCTTGCAAAGTATCAACCGATTAAGTTGGCGGCGATGGAGGGACAGTGGGAGACGGAGCGGGGCGCGCCTTTACGTATTGGCGGTATCCCCGACGAAGATGCTGAAGTGACGCGCTACGCCGTTGAGATTCCGAAGGCACTCAGTTTTCTCACGCACTTTGATTTCAACGCCGAGATTATGGGGTTGAAGGACGTGCCGAAGGAGAACCGTCCGCCGGTAGCGATTGTGCATATCGCGTTTCAAATCATGGTAGCGTGCGGGATGGTGATGCTGGCCGCGGGATGCATCGGCGGCTGGCTCGCATGGCGGCGGAGAAGCCTGCCGACAGATGGATGGTATCTCCGATTTGTTACGTGCTGCGCGCCGCTCGGGTTTATCGCCATTGAAGCCGGTTGGACCGTCACGGAAGTCGGCAGGCAGCCGTGGGTTATCTATAACATCATGCGAACGGCGGACGCGGTAACCCCGATGCCGAACCTCGTTATTCCGTTCATCAGTTTCACCGTGCTTTACATTTTCCTCTCCGTAATCGTCGTTATTTTGCTGCGTCGTCAATTTTTCCAGAGTCTCCGCCTAGAATCCAAGAGTGTAGGGGAGGATTCCGATGTTTCCGCTTGAGTTCTGGATTGCTGGCGTGATGCTTATCTCGCTCATTATTTATATGCTGACAGGCGGCGCGGATTTCGGGGGCGGCGTGTGGGATTTATTCGCAACCGGCCCGCGGGCGAAAGCGCAACGCGCGCTCATCACGCAAGCCATTTCTCCTATCTGGGAAGCGAATCACGTCTGGCTCATCGTCATTGTCGTGCTGCTCTTCGTCGCGTTCCCGGTGGCGTTCGCGACGATTAGCACCGCCTTGCACATTCCGCTTACGCTGATGCTTATCGGGATTGTGCTGCGCGGTTCGGCGTTCGTCTTCCGCACCTACGATTCGCAATCGCACATAACGCATCGGCGGTGGAGCCGCGTGTTCGCCATCGCGAGTAGCATCACACCGGTGATGCTCGGTGTGACGTTGGGCGCGGTGGCTACCGGCACCATTCACAGCGACACGCCGCCGGATTTCATCTCACCGTGGCTCGCCCCATTTCCGTTTGCTATCGGCTTGTTTACGCTGACGCTTTGCGCGCTGCTCGCCGCTGTCTATCTGACATTGGAGACGGAAGACGCGGCGTTGCAGGAGGATTTTCGGTTGCGTGCGTTGATTGCGGCAGTCAGCGTCGGCGCGATGGCGGGACTCAGTTTCTTCCTGTCTGCCGAAGGCGCACCGGCAATTCGGCGCGGATTGAGTGCTACCCCCTGGTCTGGCCCGTTTCACGTCGTCACCGGGGTAGTAGCTGTCTGGGCAATTTGGGCTATCTGGCAGCGTCAATATCGGCTCGCGCGCATTCTTGTTCCGTTGCAAGTGGCCCTGATTGTCATTGGCTGGGGCATCGCGCAATATCCGCATATTGTCACACCAGACTTGACGTTTTCAAATACTGCTGCGCCGGATGCGGTGCTGTTTCCCGTGCTGATTGTGGTAGGGATAGGCGGGCTGTTGTTGGTGCCGGCGTTTGGGTATCTCTATGTTGTGTTTAAACGGAGAGGATAGCGCGGGTTTCACGTTCTTATTGCGATGCCTAGTGTCGCGCTTTGCAAGCGCGCACTGCTAAAGGATTTCCAAGATGTTTCGCCAAATTTTTCGCAATCACCGCTTTATTCTTCTTCTCATTGGGTGTGGGTTGCTCGCTATCGCCGGATATAAGTGGCTATCAAACTCCCAACCAACGGCACCAAAGAAGATGTCTATCGCCACGCCTAACCCCCGCGAACAAGCCCCTGATAAGGGGGATAGGTTCCCAGAGTCTGCAAGGACAGCTCCTGCGCGGAAGCCGCCCGTTGCGACTCGCAGCCGTTATGCCCCTCAGGACTTAGGCCCGCCGGAAATTCCGGCAGAGAAACGCCAAAGAATCAGCGAGTTGTATGACAGGCACAGTCCAGACCGGGACAATGTGAACCGGGATGCGGATTGGGCGACTGCAGGTCCGCCGCGAGAGGAAGTGGACATTCTGGCTGAGGGGTTGGATACCCTGAGTGCGGCCAAGTTCCTAAAAGCATTAGGGGGGTATAACAAGTCCGCTCGCGAATATGCGGACAAAGCCCTCGCAGAGAACCCGGACGATTTTGAAACACTCCTCGTTTGGACTAAACTCCGAGTTGATGATGATGAGCGGGAATATGGATATCGCAGACTGCTAGAAATGGACCCGAATTCCATCACCGTTTTGACTGGACTAGGATACTTGCTTGCAAACGACGCGCCTGAGGAAGCCATTGAACATCTAGAAAAGGCAAACAGCCTAGATGCTGCTGCGGGCCTTTATGAATTAGGATGGGCTTACCAAAGAGTTGGCGAATACGATAAAGCAGTAGCCGCCCTTAAAAAAGCGTACCAACGCTATAACCAACCGAGGATGCTTAGTGAAATTCGATCTATTGAGGCTGGAACACCGCAAATTCCCCTAATCCAACGTGAAACTGTAGAGGGGTGGCAGAACGAAACCGACACCAAGTCGCCCGATGGCTCACAGCGGGATTCTGCACCCACAGCACCGGTCCAAACTACGGAAGCCGCGGAAGACACATCTGTGGAACATCACACGAGGGAGCCTTCCGCGGATGAACCCGGCAACCAAATGGATATTCAGGAATTCCTTGAACAGATGACAGACGCGGAGTTTGCTGAATTTGAAAGGTTTCTGGCCGAAGAGTCTCCAGAGGTGTTGGAATTTCAAAATGAGGTGAGCCTAAAGCCTGAGTTCGGTGAACGCTTTTCATCTGAACGTTTCAAAACGGCTATGGAAATCCTCAGCCGCTATGGGCTTGAAGAAGGGCTCGGCAGACTCAAGGCGACGGATGCGGAGTTTGCTGCGGAGGTGGAGCGGTTGATAAAGCCGCGGCGAAACACCCAAGAGCCACCGCGGTAAATCCGCTTTCCTCCCAGAGCCATTCCGAAAACTAAATGACTCTGGACAAAATGTTGTTCCATGTGGTATCATAAGGTTAAACAGATGTGAGATTCCATCTCCAACAAAACGAAAGGAGAATTGACATGAAAAAAATTGTGTTTTTGGTGGTGACATTGCTTGTGGGGGCACTGCTTGTGGAAACCTCGCCTGCGTTCGGCGAGCTCACTGGGGCAGAATATGAACAGATTACCGCGATTGTCACCACAGCCAACGAAAAGCAGACTAAGGAGCTTAAGGCATACGTGGATGCCAAAATCGATGCTTCGGAAAAAGCAATGACAGCAGAAATCCGCGCTTTGGAGAAAGCAATGACAGCAGAAATCCGCAGCGTGAAAGAGACAACGGCAGCGGATTCTCGTGCAGTGAAAGAGGAAGTCAAAGTGGTTCGAGCAACCCAGCACTGGTGGATAGGCGTGTTAGTAGTGCTGTTAGTGGCGGCATTGGGGTTTTTCTATCGCCAGTTAAGCGATGTGCAACGCACCTTGGGACAGCTATTAGCGCGAACCGAGTCCCTCGCCGGAGAATGGGAAAAGCGTTTCGATGCCCTCGCGACCCAACAAATGGAAATTGCTGCGTTGCGCGCAGAAAACGAATCCCTCAAGAACGCTCCGGAACTTGTCTCACGGAGTGGACAACGACTGAAATCGGATGACATATCCTGACGTTGTGAGGGACAGCGTGGTCTTCGCAAACTTCAGCCGCTAACAATCCACTTAAACCGAACGCGAAAGGAGACACCTTATGTTAACACTCCCCGAATTGAATAGCCTGCACTACGGCGATAATCTCCACATTCTGCGGCAATGGCCCGCGAACTGGGTGGACATTGTCTACGGGGATCCGCCGTTCAATTCCAAGCAGCAATATAACCAACTTTACGCACTTGAGACGGAAATGGCGAACAAAGGCACACGCGCCGCCTCGCTCAAGGCGTTTGACGATACATGGCATTGGACTGCCGATGCACAGGCACGCGTTGATGAACTCACTGGCAGGGTTGCTTCGCCGGTTCACAAAGCCATCGGTGGGTTGCATCAGATTCTCGGCGACTGCGGCATGATGGCTTACGTCAGCTACATGGCGATTCGCTTGATTGAGATAAAGCGCGTGCTTAAGCCGACAGGCACGTTCTATCTCCATTGCGATGCGACAGCTAGTCATTACCTCAAGATAGCACTGGACGGGGTCTTCGGTGCTGAGAACTTCCGGAACGAAATTGTGTGGCATTACCACATGGGAAATGCCCCAAGGAAAGATTTCCGCCGAAAACATGATACCATTTTTCGGTACTCCAAAACCGCTGATTACAAAAGCGTTGATATCAGGGTGCCGAGGAGGATGGATGACTCCCGTTACAACAAGGTGGATGAAAACGGGAGACGCTATCACGAAAACGGCGTTGGAAAAAGGTTCTATATGGATGAGGGGAAAATCCCCGATGATGTCTGGTCCTATTGTGAGGACAAAAAACTCACACAGTTGAACTCTCGTGCGAAAGAACGCTTGGGATACGCGACGCAGAAGCCGCTCGCCTTACTTGATAGGATTATCAGAGCCTCCTCAAACGAAGGGGATATTGTGTTGGACCCGTTTTGTGGCTGCGGCACGACTGTCGTCGCCGCCGATACCCTGAACCGTAAATGGCTTGGCATTGACATTAATCCCTCTGCCCTTGATGTCATCAAAACGCAGCGGTTTCCGGGCCGCGACATCCCTACCTACGGTGTGCCTGCCGACTTGGCGAGTGCGGCGCGGCTCGCCGGCGAGCATCGTCGGCATTTTGAGATATGGGCTATCAATCTCATCCCTGGGCTTGCGCCGAACGAGCGTGGTGGTGCTGATGGCGGCATCGATGGCATCGGGAATACGCTGGAAACGCCCGATGGCGGCTATGCCAAAATCGTCCTGGGTCAGGTGAAGAGTGGGAAGTTCTCGCTGAGTCATCTGCGCGATTTCTTGCATGTCGTGCAGCGTGAAAATGCTGTGATGGGTATCTATCTCACCTTGGAGGACGTTACCTCCTCGGCGGCGCGGAACGAGGTGGCGCGCTTGGGTACCGTGCAGATAGGGCATCATGTTTTGCCGCGCGTCCAACTGTACTCGGTTGAGAGTCGATTTCAGGGGCAGCTGCCGCGGTTGCCAGATATGATTAATCCGTATACGGGGAAGCCGCTACTGCGTGCGTTGCCGTTGACATTTTAGGGAACGCCAGTGAAAACATTTACGGGGATCCGTCGTTCAATTCCAAGCAGCAATATAACCAACTTTACGCACTTGACGCAGCGCGGGCCAACAAAGGCACACGCGCCGCATCGCCCAAGGCGTTTGATGATACATGGCATCAGTTTTTTGACAAAATGTTATCCACTGTGGTATCATAAGGTTAAGATATTTGGGAACCGTTGAACCACAAAGAGGATGTGAAAAAATTTCCTATGTCTACGTTGATTGCACTCCGCAAACACTCCTCCGCGGAGCTGCGACAGGGAGTCACTTTGGCAGCAAGTTCGCCGCGCGAGCTGCTTGCCACCCCGTCGCTGTCTCCCGAGTTCGCTGCCGTGCTCACGGGCTTGGGATTCAAACCCTGCACCCGAAACGAACCAGTGGATGCGCGGTCTGCGACGTTTTTGCATCTCAACGCGCTTGATGCCTATATCATCAGCACGCCGGACGAACGGCAAACAGAACAAGCGCGAGCGACATTTGATGAGGATACCTATCATCTCGCGCTGGATATTCCACTCGCTTTGTCTGCACCTATCCGTGCAAGCCGAGTAAATCGGCGTGGCCGGCCGGTCCCTTGGCCGGAAGTGAGCGGCATCCGCTACGCACACCGCAACGGAATAACAGGGGAAGGGGTGCTGGTAGGCGTGCTTGATACGGGATGCGATGCAGACCATCTTGAACTGCGGAAAAAGCGCATTCCTTTTCAATATATCCCGCTGCATTCGCTGCAGACTCCGCAGCGAGACATTCGGGGGTTTGACGCAGTGGGGCACGGAACACATGTTTGCGGCATTCTTGCAGGAAAGCATGTCGGTGTCGCTCCCGGCGCGGCGTTGCTAGTGGTTTCGGTGATAGAAAGCGAGACTCTCCAAACCAGTTTATCCCGGATTGTCTTGGGGTTAGACTGGCTGTTCATGCAATTTAGCGCGGCAGAGAATAGCGGCAAACCCGCGATTGTGAATATGTCCTTAGGGTATCTACCGAAACATATTGATAAGCAGCATCTCCACGCCGGGATGGCGGTTATCCAGCAAATTCTTTCAACGTTTTTAGCACGGGGTATTCTTCCAATAGTTGCTATCGGAAATGAGGGCCCTGGTACCTTGTGTGCACCGGGCTACTTTCCGGAGACGCTTTCTGTAGGTGCTGTTGATTTTCAGCACGAACCTGCTGGGTTCAGCGGCGGCGGTAACGCCCCAGTCAGTGGTGAAACGCAACCCAACATTGCTGGCTATGGTGTCGGTATCCTCTCTAGTTTTGGACGAGACATGAACAATCGGAGTTTTTACGCTCGTATGGATGGCACGAGTATGGCGACACCGTACGTTGCCGGCATTGCAGCACTTTATGCATCGGCGGATGCAACGCTCAAAGGTGAAGCACTGCGGCAACACCTTCTTAACACAGCTCTCCCTCTCCAAGCTCCCGAAGAGAGGGTAGGCGCGGGACTTGCAAGGTTTCTGTAAAACGAACGTTTTCTCTCTGATTGCTACTGAAACGGAGAAAAGCTTCTCTCATCAGAACCCTCTATTGAACTAGAGACAAAAAGATGCAAACGAGATTTTTCATTCCCGGCACGCCGGAGAACATGACTGAATACGTCATCCTAATCAACAAACCTTCGTCCACCGAGTTGGCCGGGCAAGACCGGGCTGAAACATACGCGGAAATGCAGGCGAACACGGCGCGGCACAGGGAGGCAATCGCTGAATGGCTGGAAGAACAAGGCGACTTGTCTTCTGAAGTCGCTGGTATTCTGGAACCTACTGCCTTTCCGGTGCTGTTTATCATTTGCACCTCCCGCGTGGCCAAGGAGCTGGAACACGCCCCGGGGGTAGAGAACGTGGCATTGAGTCCACAGATGAAATTCATAGCCGACAGGAAAGACATGCTCAATAGAACGATGGAAATTTAGGGGTTTCCTCGCAAGCCACCGCCGCTAGCGATGCACTCTTATATTGCACGCGAAAGGAGATACCTCATGTTAACACTCCCCGAATTGAATAGCCTGCACTACGGCGACAATCTCCACATTCTGCGGCAATGGCAGGACAACTGGGTGGACATCGTCTACGGGGATCCGCCGTTCAATTCCAAACAGCAATATAACCAACTTTACGCACTTGAAACGGAAACGGCGAACAAAGGCACGCGCGCCGCATCGCTCAAGGCGTTTGACGATACATGGCATTGGACTCCCGATGCACAGGCACGCGTTGATGAACTCACCGGCAGAGTTGCTTCGCCGGTTCACAAAGTTATCGGCGGGTTGCATCAGATTCTCGGCGACTGCGGCATGATGGCTTACGTCAGTTATATGGCACTCCGTTTGCTTGAACTTCACCGCGTTCTCAAACCTACCGG
>PYJE01000040.1:19276-24407 GCA_003635305.1 Candidatus Poribacteria bacterium
AAACGGAGAAAAACTTCTCTCATCAGAACCCTCTATTGAACTAGAGACAAAAAGATGCAAACGAGATTTTTCATTCCCGGCACGCCGGAGAACATGACTGAATACGTCATCCTAATCAACAAACCTTCGTCCACCGAGTTGGCTGGACAAAACCGGGCTGAAACATACGCGGAGATGCAGGCGAACACGGCGCGGCACAGGGAGGCAATCGCCGAATGGCTGGAAGAACAAGGCGACTTGTCTTCTGAAGTCGCTGGTATTCTGGAACCTACTGCCTTTCCGGTGCTGTTTATCATTTGCACCTCCCGCGTGGCCAAGGAGCTGGAACACGCCCCGGGGGTAGAGAACGTGGCATTGAGTCCACAGATGAAGCTCATAGCCGACAGGAAAGACATGCTCAATAGGACGATGGAAATTTAGGGGTTTCCTCGCAAGCCACAGCCGCTAGCAATCCACTTATACTGAACGCGAAAGGAGACACCTTATGTTAACAATTCCCGAATTGAATAGCCTGCACTACGGCGATAATCTCCACATTCTGCGGCAATGGCCTGATGCCTGGGTGGACATCGTCTACGGGGATCCGCCGTTCAATTCCAAACAGCAATATAACCAACTTTACGCACTTGAGACGGAAATGGCGAACAAAGGCACACGCGCCGCATCGCTCAAGGCGTTTGATGATACCTGGCATTGGACTCCCGATGCACAGGCACGCGTTGATGAACTCACCGGTAGGGTTGCTTCGCCGGTTCACAAAGCCATCGGCGGGTTGCATCAGATTCTCGGCGACTGCGGCATGATGGCTTACGTCAGTTATATGGCACTCCGTTTGCTTGAACTTCACCGCGTTCTCAAACCTACCGGCAGTATCTATATCCACTGCGATGCGACAGCAAGTCATTACCTCAAGTTGGTGATGGATGGCATCTTCGGTGCGAAAACCTTCAGAAATGAGATTGTGTGGTGTTACCCGCCCGGCGGACAAGGCCCCAAGTTGGCGTTCCATCGCAAGCACGACATTCTCTTGTTTTACGGGATGGCTGAAAAAGAGGGCGTTTTCAACCGTCCCTATACGGCACTGACAGAGGCGGCGGTGAAAAAGTTTAACAAGAGAGACGAAGCGGGCAGAGCCTATAAAGAATACCCGGGCGGCAGAAGTTACCTTGATGCCTCCCCCGGGCGCGCAATTCCGAGTTGGTGGAGTGATATTCCTTCCCTGGGGCAGACGCAGTCGAAAGAGCGTCTCGGTTATGGCACCCAGAAGCCGCTCGCGCTGCTTGAACGCATCATCGGTGCATCGTCAAATGAAGGGGATATCGTGTTGGATCCGTTTTGTGGCTGTGGCACGACTGTCGTCGCCGCCGATACCCTGAACCGCAAATGGATTGGCATTGACATTAATCCCTCTGCCCTTGATGTCATCAAAACGCAGCGGTTTCCGGGCCGCGACATCCCCACCTATGGTGTGCCTGCCGACTTGGCGAGTGCGGCACGTCTTGCCGGTGAGCATCGTCGGCATTTTGAGATATGGGCTATCAACCTCATCCCTGGGCTCGCGCCGAACGAGCGTGGTGGTGCTGATGGTGGCATCGATGGCATCGGGAATACGCTGGAAACGCCCGAGGGTGGCTATGCCAAAATCGTCCTGGGCCAGGTGAAAAGTGGGAAGTTCTCGCTGAGTCACCTGCGCGATTTCTTACATGTCGTGCAGCGTGAAAATGCCGTGATGGGTATCTATCTCACCTTGGAGGACGTTACCTCCTCGGCGGCGCAGAACGAAGTGGCGCGCTTGGGTACCGTGCATATAGGGCATCATGTCTTTCCACGTGTCCAACTTTACTCGGTTGAGAGTTGGTTTCATGAACGGCTGCCGCGGTTGCCAGATATGATTAATC
Source organism: Candidatus Poribacteria bacterium (assembly GCA_003635305.1). Taxonomy (GTDB): domain Bacteria; phylum Poribacteria; class WGA-4E; order WGA-4E; family WGA-3G; genus AGPOR5. Next base: position 21,175 of record PYJE01000040.1, read on the forward strand.
CGTATACAGGGAAGCCGCTGCTGCGTGCGTTGCCGTTGACATTTTAGGGAACGCTATTGAAAAAATTCAGTAATCTCCTCTTTCTCCCCGTCGCCGCCTTGTTGTGCCTCTTTATTTTAGCAGAGGTGAACTATCCGCGGCTCGCGCCGCACTCGCAATTGGCACTCTTCGCCATGCTGGGACTCATTTTGGTGTTTCTCAAATACCCTGTCCACCCGCGCGTGGCGGACAAACCTGCGTTTCAGGTGCTAGATATCATGCTAGCGGCGGGTGTCCTTCTCTGCTTCGGCTATGTCATTGTTCAGACGGAGCCGCTCTTTAAAGCACTCTGGTTTGATGGAAAATCTCTCGGGGACCGGGCGGGAGCGGAACGCGTTGTGGATTACGTTGTTGGTGCGTTCGGGCTCCTACTCATTTTAGAGGCGACGCGCCGAACGGTAGGCGTGACGCTGATGCTTCTCGCCTTCCTCTTTCTCCTTTACGCTGCTTTCGGGCAACTGATGCCGGGGTGGCTTTTCCCGCATCGAGGGTATACCGTCGAACGCATTGTGAGTCAAACCTTCCTTCACAGCCAAGGTATCTTCGGTGTCGCGCTTCGCGTCATGTTCACCTATGTTTTCCTCTTCGTGCTATTTGGAACGTTGCTGGAACGCACCGGCGCGACGCGCTATCTCCTTGAATTGGCGCGACGCATCTTCGGCACGAGTGCAGGCGGCCCGGCGAAAGTCGCTGTGCTAAGCAGCGGCATGATGGGCTCGCTCTCCGGCTCCGCTGTCGCGAATACCGCAACCACTGGCACGTTTACCATCCCTTTAATGCAGCGCACTGGGTTCAAACCGGCAATTGCTGGCGGGATTGAGGCCGCGGCGAGTTCCGGCGGGGCATTAGTCCCACCTATTATGGGCGCGGGCGCATATATGATGCTGGAAATCGTTGAACCGTCTGTCACCTATTTACAAATCATCAGGGCGGCGTTGTTGCCGGCAATTCTCTATTATACAGCCTTGCTATGCATCGTGCATTTTTATGCGAAGCGAGAACGGGGCAGGGAGGGAGTGCCGATAAATCAAGAACGGGGAGGCGCGCCTATTGAGAAAAATCAGGCCCGGGCGGACTCTCCCACGGGGATGCAAGGTATCGTCTTTTTCATGGCGTTTCTGACGTTGATTGGGTTTCTGCTGATGGGTGCCACACCGTTTCGCGCCGTGAGTTGGAGTCTGCTCGTTGTCGTAGGTGTCAGTCTCTTTCGTCCTGAAACCCGTCTCGGCATTTCTGGGATTTTAAAGGCGATGGAGAACGCGGCGCACAGCGGGGTTTCGTTAATTGCCGCCGCCGCGTGCGTTGGCATCATCCTCGGTGTTGTTACGCTGACAGGAGTGGGAGGGAAACTGCCATCGGCACTGTTGCCGCTCGCCGCTACTAACTTAATCTTGGCACTCCTGCTGCTGATGGTATCAACGATTATTCTAGGGATGGGGCTTCCCTCTTCCGTATGCTACCTGCTGATGGCAATTTTGGTGGGCCCTGTGCTACTCGATTTAGGCGTAGTGCCGCTCGCGGCGCACTTCTTCATTTTCTATTTCGGGATGATGTCAATGGTAACGCCGCCGGTTGCATTGGCGGCGTATACCGCGTCTGCCATCGCCAACTCTCGGATAATGCCGACAGCCTTCGCCGCCTTCCGATTCGCGCTCGTCGGATTTGCTTTGCCTTATGCGTTTGTCTTGCGTCCAGAGTTGCTGTGGCTCAGTGCAGCTGGCAGCAGTCCCGAGTGGTGGATAGTCATCGCGAACCTCTGTCTTACGCTTGTCGGCACCGTTATTTTCGCGGCGGGTATCGCGGGATACGCCTTCAAAACACTGATATTCTGGGAACGCGGTATCCTATTCATTGCTGTCGCGCTCCTCTTTTTTGTGCCTATTGACATGCAGTGGTTGTGGGTGCACGGAATAGCACTGCTTGCAAGTATTGCCATTTTTTGGTATAATAAGGTTAAATCAGCCCCGATGATTTCTAGTCTTGATAATTTCTAGCAGGGATGCCGAAAACCAGGCCCCCGTAAGCGCGGTTTGCAACCGCGCACCTGAGCTCTCCTACAAGCAGGGATGCCGAAAACCAGGCCCCCGTAGGCGCGGTTTGCAACCGCGCACTGTTGAGCCAAAGCGCGCCTACGGATAGACAGAAAATATGAAAGTTGCTTACATCACCGCGGGAGCCGCTGGCATGTATTGCGGCACCTGCATCCACGACAACACCGTTGCGACGGTGCTGAAGAAGCAGGGACATAACGTCACCTTGATTCCGACATACACGCCGACTCGCACCGATGAGGCGAATGTCAGTCTCAACCGCGTCTTTTTCGGCGGCATCAACGTCTATCTCCAACAGAAACTCGCGCTGTTTCGGCACACACCGTGGGCAGTAGACAGGCTGTTGGATAGCCCGAAGTTGTTGAACGGATTGTCCGGTTTCAGCGGCTCAACCGATGCGCGCGACCTCGGGCAACTTACTGTCTCCATGCTCAGCGCGGAACAGGGACATCAGAAGAAGGAATTAGCGAAGTTAGTGCAGTGGCTCAAGACAGAGAACGGGCCTGACATCGTCTATCTCACCAACTCAATGCTCGTCGGCTTCGCGCGGGAGATTAAAAACGCGTTAGGCGTGCCAGTCATCTGTGCGCTCCAAGGCGAAGACATTTTCCTGCAAGATTTGATTGAACCCTATAAAACCGAGGCGTTAACGCTCCTCGCCGAACGCGCCAGGGATGCAGACGGATTCGTCGCGCCGTGCCGATACTACGCGCGCTTCATGGCGGATGCCTATCTTAAGGTGCCGGTGGGCAAAATCGACGTGGTGCCCCTCGGTTTAAACCTTGATGGGCACAGCAAGGAGATTAGCAAACCAGAGCCGCCCCCATTCGTCATCGGCTATTTGGCGCGCATCTGTCCCGAAAAGGGGCTGCACATCTTGGTAGACGCGTTTTACGCGCTCACGCGGCAGCTGGGAAAAGAGAATATCCACCTCCATGTCGCCGGCTATTTAGGCAAGAAGGATAAACCCTATTTTGAGGAGGTGGAGAGCCGAATTCAGGCGTGGGGATTAGCGGAGAGTTTCGTGCATCACGGCGAGGTGACACGCATCCAAAAGATTGCCTTTCTCAACCGCCTGCACGTTTTCTGTGTGCCCACCCTCTACCGCGAATCCAAAGGGTTGTCTATATTAGAGGCACTCGC
>PYJE01000040.1:24427-31086 GCA_003635305.1 Candidatus Poribacteria bacterium
GGGCGGCATCCTCGTCACCCCTGAGTCGGCGGATGCTGTGGTGGTGGGCATCAGGGAACTTTACAACGACGCGGAACGGCGCGAACACCTCGGACGCACCGGACACTCCAACGTGCATCAGAAGTTTAACGATGCAGCGGTTGCAGCGCAGCTTTTAGCGGTATTTCAAAAGTATCTTTAACAAGATGGATGCGATTCAGTCTCCCATTGGTGGGCGCGGTTTTCAACCGCGCTGGTGGTGGAATGAGTGTCTATTCCGGTAGGCGCGGTTTTCAACCGCGCTGGTGTTGGATGCGCGCCTCCGGTGGAATGAGTGTCTATCCTAATCAACTCACAATATTTATAGGAAAACAAATTATGATAAAATGGCTGATTTTTGTCTTCATGACCGTGGCATCGTGGGGCCTTTACGGCGTTTTTCTGCACAGAGGGCAGCTCTCAATGGAGGATGCTGTCCATGGACGTTTCAAAGCGTTTCTCTTCGTCGGACTCGCCTATCTCTTGACGGCAGTCATCGGTTCAGCAGTGATGCTTATTCTGAACGGTGCGGAGTGGAATTTTACAAGCAAGGGCGTATCCTGGTCCTTCCTCGCCGGGCTTGTAGGCGCGAGCGGCGCGTTTGGGGTGCTACTCGCCTTCGGCGCGGGCGGCAGGCCTGCCGTAGTGATGTCCATTGTCTTCGCAGGCGCGCCGATTGTAAATGCTGTTGTCGCGACGTTATCGCATCCACCTGCAGGCGGCTGGGGCGCGGTGCGCTGGCAGTTTGTCGCAGGAATTTTGCTCGCCGCAATCGGAGGATGCCTCGTGACATTCTATAAACCTAACTAAAAAAGCATGCGTCGGACGAGTGTAGAAATTTATCCCGACGATTTCTACTATCCTTTTTGCGTGAGTTGTCTCTAATATACAAGAAAGGGAACAGAACCGTTCTAGGGTTCATCGAGACACCACCGGTAGGCGCGGTTTGAAACCGCGCAGGCACAAGGGCTCTCCTGCAAGGGGGCATCGAGATACCACCGGTAGGCGCGGTTTGAAACCGCGCAGGCACAAGGGCTCTCCTACTAGAGTGCATCGAGACCGGGGGGCTCTCCTACGGTGTGTAATGAAACGGTTTTGTGAAGGGAGAGTTTTCATGCATTCGGAAGAATTAACCGCCGCGAGCGATGCTGAGCTTATCGTCGCCGCGCTCGCTGGGGATACAGAGGCGTTTGACGTGCTGGTGCTCCGCTATCGGCGCGCCATGCTGACGGTTGCGCAGCAGATTGTCCGCAATCCCTCTGATGCAGAAGATGTCGTCCAAGATGCGCTGTTGCTGGCTTTTGAAGGCCTGCCGCAACTGGATAATCTGAACCGATTCGGCGCGTGGCTCCATACCATCACCCGGAATCGCGCCGTGCGGCATTTCAAAAACACCAGCCGCTACGCACCGCAGGAGGATATGGAGCCCTACGTCAATCGGGTAACAGACCCGAGTGACGCAGATCCAGCCGTTATTTACGAGCGGAAACAGGCGCGGCAAGATGTCAGAGACGCAATTATGGAACTCCCTGCCGAGTTTCAGGAGGTTCTCCAGTTATATTACTGGGCAGAGATGCCGCAGAAACGGATGGCGGAATTCCTCTCGGTCCCCTTGACAACGGTGAAGTGGCGGTTGCACAAAGCGAAGGCGTTGCTTAGAACGTTGTTAGAACAACGCGGCTACGGGGACGATGTGTGATTGGCGCGGCAACCTATCCGCGTAAACGAGATTTCCAACCGTGCTTGAACCACTGATGCGTCGCGCCAGAAAGGTGACTCTTACCGGGAAACGCAACAGGTTTGTGAGGTGTATATTATGGAACAACAGAGGCAAAAGGAGCTCCGCGGGCTGTTCCATCTCTTGGAACATACCGCGAAACTTGCAGAAGATGCGGTGCATACGGATGCCTTCCAAAATGGCGAGGCGCGATGCATTGCGCAATTCAATAATGTGCTGACTCGCCTGCGTGACATTGATGCAGTGCCAGACAGACTCTTTGACACGCTCCACGATAAGGCATCTTTCGGCGAGATTGGCATCGCGTGCCATCAACTCGCCGCGTATCTCAACGAAGAATTGGCGGCCACCTCCGATTTTAGAGGGTGGATAACCGGCTTTTTTGGCAAACGGTTTTTAGAGAACGTTCAGGAAGAATTGGGCGGGGCAGAAGAGAAAATCGGCGAGTTGATTCGCAAGTCTGTCCCTGACTTCTTAACTGAAAGCACGTTGGAGGACATTGAGGAAGCGTTTCCGGTTGCGCCCGGTGGATGCCTCACGGTTGATGTTCCCCTCGGAGCAATTGACGTTCAGACAGCGGCGAGTGACACCGTCGCAGTGCGGGTGCAGCGTTCCGCGCAACTGAAGGCAGACCGGCGCGCCGGGGAACTCCTCAAGGACTTGAATGTCACCATCACGCACGATGCCTCCGATGTGGAAATTAAGGCGAAGTTCATAGGCGCGAAGAAGGCTTTGAACAAGGCACGCAACCGACTTGACGTGCAGTTTGAGATTGTTGTCCCGCATCGCTACAACGTCGATTTGAAGACAAGTGGCGATGACATCACCGTTGAGAGGCTGGAGGGGAACGTCAACGCGCACACGACAGGCGGCGAACTCCATCTGGATAACATCACCGGCGAGATTGTGGGACGCACCGCTGGCGGCAACGTTGTGTTGCAGACGTTCAAAGGCGACGCGGAACTCCGAACGTCCGGCGGCAACATTAAGGTGCAAACCGGCACCGGCGATGTGAACGCGAAAACGACAGGCGGTAATCTGCGCTTCATTGAAGTCGATGGGTTTATCACTGGCAGAACCGCTGGCGGCACCCTCTCTCTGAGTGCTTGCTCTGGCGGCGCAAATGTGGGAACTGCAGGCGGGAGTGTGGATTTAGAGACAGGTGGGGCTATCAACGCGAAAGCCTCTGGCGGCAGTATCCGCGCCAAACTCATCGGACAGGTTCAGAACGAGTGTGTCTTGGAAACAGCAGGCGGCAGTATTGAGGTTACCCTCATCCCCGATGTTGCGGTGAACGTCGATGCCAAAGGGCTCGGCGGCACGGTGAAGACAGAATTTCCGGTCGTCTCGGAGATTGCCGGCCCGGTCAGGCCGGGGCTCTTGCAAGGCGCGATTAATGGCGGCGGCCCTCTCCTGAAAATTCGCGGCTTGGGCGGCGGCATCTCGCTGAAACAAGGCGAATGAACTGTAAGGGCGGATGTCAAACTATCCGCCCGACACACAAACCCAAAGGAGAGATGATAGAAATCTGGACTGACAGGGAAACCTTATCCCGCCAAAAAATTTCTTGCAAAATTTTTGCGATTTGCTATAATGTTTAAAAATCGCGCGTGAGTCGCGACACAAACTTTAACGGGGCCCCGCGCCTCGCAATGCACACAAAGGAGCATAACATGATGAAAAACGTTCATATCAGTCTGGTATTCGTGCTAATCGTTGCGTTGGCATGCGTCAGCGTGCCGGCGAACGCGCAGGAATCCCTCACCATCGTCTGGGCCGAATGGGATCCAGCGAACTATCTCGCCGAACTCTCCAAGGATTTTACGGACGAAACGGGGATTCCTGTCGATGTCGTCCAGATACCTTGGTCTAACTTTCAGGATAAGGTGTTTACCGCCTTCGTGGGGAAAAGCAAGCTTTACGACATCGTCATCGGCGATAGCCAGTGGCTTGGGCGGAATTCTGTCGGTGGACACTACATCGATCTTACCGAATGGATTAACGCCAATATTGATGTTGCGTCTATCTACGGACCGGCGATGACAGCGTTCGCCGAATATCCGAAAGGGAGCAAGAAGTATTGGGCACTGCCTGCGGAGGTGGATGCTGCCGGTTACGTCTACCGGCGAGATCTTTTTGAAGACCCGGGTGAGATGGCGGCGTTTGAAGCGAAATACGGCTACGCGCTCGCGCCGCCCAAAACGTATGCGCAGCTTCGCGACATCGCCGAATTTTTCACGCGTCCGGAGAAGGACCTCTATGGTATCGCCACGTGGTATAGCAAGGAATACGATGGTATCACGATGGGGTTCCAACAGGTGATGTGGAGTTTCGGCGGCACCTACGGCGATGCTGAGAATTACAAAGTGGCGGGGCATCTCAACACGGAGGATGCTGTCAAAGCCCTTGAATTTTACACAGATTTGCTCCGATTCGCGCCGCCTGACGGCCCCAACTACTATTGGCAGGAGACGCTGAACGCCTATATCTCTGGAAAGGTTGCGATGGCGATGAACTATTTTGCTTTTTTCCCTGGTGTAGTCAGCGAAGAAACGAATGAGCTCTCCCACGATAAGAGCGGCTTCTTCATCGCACCCGCTGGGCCGAAAGGGCACTATATCAGCATCGGTGGGCAGGGCATGTCCATCTCCGCGTATTCCAAAAATCAGGATGTCGCGAAGCAGTACATGAAGTGGTTCATGCAGAAGCCGGTTCAGGAGAAGTGGGCGCAACTCGGCGGTTTCACGCCGCATAAAGAGGTGTTGCAATCGGATACGTTCAAACAGGCGACTCCTTTTAATGAGGCGTTCGCCGCGAGTTTCCCGTATCTCCGCGATTTCTGGGCGGTGCCGGAGTATGCGGAACTGTTAGAGGTATGCCAAACGAATTGGAGTGAGGCTATTTCCAAAATCAAATCCGCGAAGGAAGCATTGGATGCCATCGCCCGCAAGCATGAGGAAATCTTCGAGGATGCCGGCTATTACGATGAGTAAATAAATCCCAATTCCCCACTGGGTTTGCGCGCTTACAAAGCGCGCCTACGGGAATTCCCCATCGGGTAGTCGCGGTTTCCAACCGTGCACCTGTTTCGCGATCAGGCGATCGCGAACTACAGGGGCCGACTGGGTAGGCGCGGTTTCTAACCGCGCGCCTGTGAGTTTGCGCGCGTGAAAAGCGCGCCTACGGGGTTCGTTCTGCCTCCGGAAATTCCCCATTGGGTAGGCGCGGTTTCCAACCGCGCACTGTAGGGCGAGGGCCTGTCCCTCGCCATCTAAAAGTATATGCAAACAAACCGTTTCTCGCGTGGAATGAGCGACTACCACGTCAAGATGGCATTCATCATGCCCACCATGATTTTGCTCATTTTGATGAACATCTTCCCGCTGCTGTGGTCCCTCTATTTAAGTTTCCATCGCTATAAAGCTTCAATGCCGACAGCCCCGAAGTTTATCGGCACGCGCAACTACGCGCGTCTTCTGGCAGACCCCGAGATATGGGGCTATTTCCAAACCACCGCTTATTTCGTCGTCTTAGCTGTTACGGCGCAATTCCTGCTTGGATTTGGGCTTGCACTGCTGCTGAATCGCGAGTTTCGGTATAAAGGCTTCATCACGACGCTCCTCCTGCTGCCGATGATGTTATCGCCTGTCGTCGTAGGGCTCTTTTGGCGGTTCATTCTCTCTTCCGATAACGCGGGGTTGCTGAACTTCTTCCTCAGTCCCTTTCTGAAATCGCCTATCGGCTGGACGACAAACCCGAAGGTGGCGATGCTGGCGGTTGTCATCGTCGATACGTGGATGTGGTCTCCGTTTATGATGCTCATCGCACTGGCAGGGTTAAGCGCGGTGCCGAAGTATCTCTATGAAGCCGCCGATGTGGACAGAGCCTCCGCGTGGTTCAAGTTCCGATGGATAACGCTGCCCTTGGTATCGCCGCTCTTGCTCATCGCGCTCTTGTTCCGCACGATGGATGCGTTCAAAATGTTCGACATCGTCTATGTCCTGACACGTGAAGGAGGCCCCGGCACCGTCACGGAGACTGTCTCGATGAACCTCTATAGACTGGCGTTTCGGAACTATAACACCGGCAAGGCGTGCGCGATGGCGTATATCCTGCTCGTCATTATCGTCGCGCTCAGCAATATCTACGTCAAATATCTCAATCGCGTCAAGGAAGAGGGATAGCACGCTTATGCAGAATCGAAAAAACTTTGGACACTATCTTATCATCGCGCTCATCGCTGTCACCGTCGTCCTCTATATCATCCCAATCTATTGGATTGTGGCGACATCGCTGAAGACACCAGCGGATATCCACACCAAAATCCCTAAATTTATTTTCAGCATCTCGTTGGAAAACTATCAGAAATTGATTGCGGAGAGCAGGCCGGGAGTGACGTTCATTTTTATCGTGGAGGCGATTGGGGGGATGCTGCTATTCGCGTTTTTTTCCATTGCAGGAAGAAATCGAGACAAGGGGATTGTGCCGACAGGGGGACATCGGGACCAGGAGGACCCGCCTACTGGACCTCATCGAGACAGGGAGGGAATGCCTATATGGACGAGGCACATCGGTTTAGTTTGGAACGGCATTTTCGTTGTGACGTGTCTCTACAGTTTTTTGAGTTTACCGCCGCTGCAGAGTCGCCTCCAGACAGATGTCCGCTTCCATTTTTTGACGTTAATAGTCTGCACGGTGGCTACCTATCTTCTGATTTTTCCTGCATCGCTCAGTGCGCTGCGGAAACGTGGGATGCGTTTATCCGCGCCGCAAGAAGATGCGAAAAGACAACGCCTCGCCTTCGCCGGTCCGACTATTTTTGCGACGATTGCAGTCTGCGTTGCGTTAGCAAACGGCGGTTCTAAGTATTTCTACCAGCTTCTCAATAGCATTATCATCGGCG
>PYJE01000040.1:31106-47192 GCA_003635305.1 Candidatus Poribacteria bacterium
TCGCGCTCATCGCTGTCACCGTCGTCCTCTATATCATCCCAATCTATTGGATTGTGGCGACATCGCTGAAGACACCAGCGGATATCCACACCAAAATCCCTAAATTTATTTTCAGCATTTCATTAGAAAACTATCATAAATTGATTGCGGAGAGCGTGCCGGGAGTGACGTTCATTTTTATCCTGGAGGCGATTGGGGGGATGCTTCTATTCGCGTTTTTTTCCATCGCAGGAAGAAATCGAGGACGGGAGGTTGCGCCGACAGGGAAACATCGGGACCAGGAGGACCCGCCTACCGGAACGCATCGGGACGGGGAGGGAATGCCTATATGGACAAGGCACATCGGTTTAGTTTGGAACGGCATTTTCGTTGTAACGTGTCTCTACAGTTTTTTGAGTCTACCGCCGCTGCAGAGTCGTCTCCAGACCGATGTCCGCTTCCATTTTTTGACGTTAATAGTCTGCACGGTGGCTACCTATCTTCTGATTTTTCCTGCATCGCTCAGTGCGCTGCGGAAACGTGGGATGCGTTTATCCGCGCCGCAAGATGCGAAAAGACAACGCCTCGCCTTCGCCGGTCCGACTATTTTTGCGACGATTGCAGTCTGCGTTGCGTTAGCAAACGGCGGTTCTAAGTATTTCTACCAGCTTCTCAATAGCATTATCATCGGCGGCGGTAGCACGATTCTCGCCGTTGGGTTAGGCACGCTGTCCGCCTATGCTTTCTCGCGGTTCAACATCGCAGGCAAGGATGATTTACTGTTTTTCATCCTCAGTACTCGGATGCTGCCGCCTGTTGTCGTCGTCATCCCGATTTATCTGATGTATAGCGCGCTGGGGCTGCGCGATACGCACTTCGGGCTTATCCTGCTCTATACGACGTTCAACGTCTCATTCGCTGTCTGGCTGATGAAAGGGTTTATTGACGAGATTCCTAAGGAGTATGAAGATGCCGCGCTCGTTGATGGCTACACACGTTTCCAAACGTTCCTGAAGGTAGTGTTGCCGCAATCCGTGACAGGGATGGCGGCGACAGCGGTATTCTGTCTGATTACGGCGTGGAACGAATTCGCCTTCGCGCTGGTGTTGACAGAAGTCGGCGGCAGAGCGGTGACTGCGCCTCCTTCGATTACCAGCGCGACTGGTTCTACCGGCATGGATTGGGGGAAAATTGCGGCAATGACCTTTGTTTTTCTCCTACCCGTAGCGATTTTCACTTTCCTGATGCGGCGGCATTTATTGCGCGGGGTGACGTTTGGCGCGGTGAAAAAGTAGTGGATGCCATAGGCGCAACCGTCCCTAGACTCTGGAATTGAGACTCCCAGGTTTGTCCGGTAGGCGCGGTTTTCAACCGCGCAACCGTCCCTAGACTCTGGAACTGAGACGCTTCCTAGGTTAAAAGAGTTTCAATGCATCGCGAACCGCTTTGCGAACTTCAGAGACGATTCTGGCTGCATGCTGTGCATCGGCGGCGGTTGCGGATTTGCCAGGATACCGGAAATCCACCGCATGCGTCGTAAATGCCGAAAAATCCGCGTCCCATGCGCGCCACTCAGGAAACGTCGGCACAATCAAATTCAGCAATTCTTCTAGATTGTGCGTCCTCGGAACTGGGAGGTTCGCCTCTTGCAGCCACGCCTTCAGGTATTTCTCAATACACTGCTGCGCGTGAAAACAGATGGTATTATGGAAGTTTTGTATTGAGTTGTTTTGGAGAGCCTTTACAGCGGCGTAATCCTCCTCAGCCCGCTCTACATCTTCCAAGGTTAGCGGATTCATCGGGATGTCTACCTCCTCATCGCGCGGTTCATCGGGCGTTTCCAACGCTTTTTTGGAAAAACCCCCGGTATCATAAAGCACATCGCCTTTTTCAAGGATTTCTCGGAGAAACCAATCGTTGTGCGAGACACGATGGGCAATCTCTGCCGGGGAACGGACGAGTAAATCCATGCGAAACCGATGGGGGATGCGTTGCCGAATCTCTACTGCCTTGTCACGTTGCGCCGATGCGGGAATCGCCATCACAACGAGTATGTCTACATCCGACGCTTCCGTCGGTGGGTTTCCATACGCGTAGGAGCCGAAGAGAATAATTTGGAGCGGTGCGAATTCGCGCACGATGTCATCACAAGTCGCTTGAATCTCTTTTCGGGAAATCATGAACCGTGCCTCCTTTTCTTTTGCGGTGTTGCATGAAAACGTAATCTGTCCGCCGCTTAGGGAAAATACGGACAGATAGAAACATCTGTCCTTATATTGAGCTGGATTGTTCCGGCATTCCAACGCATTGATAGGATACCATAATGCCCACTGAAATGCAAACTTTTTAAATTTGCATGAGAATTAAGAAAAACGTCTGAAAAAAACTTGAAAAAATTCATGAAACATGAGAGAATACGTATCAATCCCAAACACCTTCATTTTTTGACGAGAGGAAATATGCACTATGCCACTTGGTAGAAAAATACGATATGGAATGGTAGGCGGTGGCCCCGATGCGTTCATTGGGGATGTTCACCGGAAAGCTGCTGCGCTTGATGGCGAGATAGCTCTGGTTGCAGGCGCGTTCTCATCATCTCCCGAAAAATCGCGACAACAAGGCGCGGCACTCTTCCTGGACGAAAACCGCGTCTACGGTTCTTACAAGGAAATGGCGGAGAAAGAGAGCCAACTCCCGGAAGGCGAACGCATTGACTTCGTCTCCATCGTGACACCGAATCACGTCCACTTTGATGTCGCGAAAACCTTCATTGAGGCGGGGTTTCATGTCGTTTGCGATAAACCGATGACGACGACGGTAGCCGATGCTGAGGCACTCTGCCGTCTCGTCAAAGCGCACGATGTCGTGTTCGCGCTGACGCATAACTACACCGGTTACCCGATGGTGAAGCAGGCGCGCGAGTTAGTAAAAGCGGGCAAACTCGGCACACTCCGCAAGATTGTGGTGGAATATCCGCAGGGATGGCTCTCCACGTTTTTGGAAGACGAGGGCGCGAAGCAGGCCGTCTGGCGCACAGATCCGAAGCAAGCCGGTGCATCCTCTTGTATCGGGGATATCGGTTCGCACGCCGAAAATCTGGCGCACTATATTACCGGGCTTGAGATGGAGGAAATCTGCGCGGACATGACGACGTTTGTCGAGGGGCGGCTGTTAGAAGACGATGGAAACCTCCTCGTGCATTATGAAAACGGCGTTCGCGGCGTGCTTTTCGCATCGCAAATTTCTGTAGGCGAAGAGAATAACCTGCGCATCCGTATCTACGGCACCGATGCCTCATTGGAATGGCATCAGGAAAACCCGAACTATCTCTATGTGCGGTTCCCCGACGGGCCTGAGCATGTCTACAAGCGCGGTAACGACTATCTTTCGGAGATTGTGCAGCACAACAGCCGCATCCCGTTCGGGCATCCGGAAGCGTTCATTGAAGCGTTCGCGAACATTTACCTCAACGCCACTCGCACGATGGCTGCCAAAATCGCAGGTGAGGCACCGGGCGAATTTGACACTGATTTCCCCACCGTTCAGGATGGCGCGCGCGGCGTGCATTTCATCAACACCGCCGTAGAGAGCGGCAACCAACGCGGCTGGGTAGACGCGCGGTATACACCGCCAGTTTAACACGTAGCGCGAGGGCCTGTCCCTCGCGGACGTTCCGAATACACCGCCAGTTTAATACGTAGCGCGAGGGCCTGTCCCTCGCGGACGTTCCAATAGGAGGCGTAACATGGCAAGACCTGTGACACTGTTTACAGGACAATGGGCAGATTTGACACTTGAAGAACTCGCACAGAAGGCGAGCGGCTGGGGCTACGATGGCCTAGAACTCGCCTGCTGGGGAGATCATTTTGAGGTAGACAAGGCACTCGCCGAGGACGGATACTGCCAGAGTCGGCACGAACTACTCGCCAAATATGGGCTCAAAGTCTGGGCGGTGAGCAATCACCTCGTCGGACAGGCAGTCTGCGATAACATTGATGCCCGGCACCAAGGCATCGTGCCGGAATATGTGTGGGGCGACGGCGACCCGGGCGGCGTTCAAGAACGCGCCGCGGAAGAGATGAAAAACACGGCGCGCGCCGCCGCAAAACTCGGCGTGAACGTCGTTAACGGCTTCACCGGCAGTTCCATCTGGCATCTCCTCTACTCGTTTCCACCGAATGACCCGGGGCAAATCGATGCCGGCTTTGAAGACTTCGCGAACCGCTGGAATCCGATCTTTGACGTGTTTGACGAAGTCGGAGTCAAGTTCGGATTGGAGGTGCATCCCACCGAGATTGCGTTTGACATCGTTTCGGCGGAACGCGCGATTGAGGCACTTGATGGCAGGGAAACGTTCGGGTTCAACTATGACCCGAGTCATCTCGGCTATCAGGGTGTTGATTACGTCGCGTTTTTGGAGCGGCTGAGCGATCGAATTTATCACGTCCACATGAAAGACGTGTGGTGGGCTGACACGCCGCGGTTAGCTGGTGTGTTTGGCGGACATTTGAACTTCGGTGATGCGCGGCGTTACTGGGATTTCCGCTCCATCGGGCGCGGCAAAATCCAATTTGAGGAGATCATCCGAGCCCTCAATAACATGGGATATGCCGGTCCGCTCTCCATTGAATGGGAGGATAGCGGCATGGAACGGGAGCACGGCGCGCGCGAGTCCTGCAGTGCAGTGAAGGGTTACGATTTTGAGCCTTCCGATGTCGCTTTCGATGCGGCATTTGAGGAATAAATAGACAGCTGCAGCCTCATCCCGTAGGCGCGGTTTGAAACCGCGCCTACCGAAAAATGTCGATTCTTGCGGCGGTTTGAAACCGCGCCTACCGGAACATGTCGATTTTTGCGGCGATTTCCAACCGCGCCTACCGGAACATGTCGATTTTTGCGAAGGACTAAGGAGAAAAAATGCCAATTGTCATCCCGCGCCTCATCGTTGAGGTGTTTCAACATACAAACTTCCGGGGCAGAATGGGCTACGTCGTTGAACCTGTTCAGCACACGCGACGCATTGGGTTTCAAGACAATATCTCATCGCTTCGCGTTTACAAGGGCCCCAACTTTTCGTCAAATCCAAACTACAAGGTTCTCCTTTATCAGCATGCGAATTACCGTGGGCGAAAGTTGGCACTCGGACCCGGATTTTATCCAAACTTGCACGATACTGCCTATAATTTTGGGGATAGAATTTCGTCCATTAACTTCGGTTCCGCGCTAGAGGTAGTTGGGCCGGAGTGGGGCACGATTCCGTTAATCGTGGATTGCTACGAGCACGTTGAGTTTCGTGGCAGAAAAATCACTATTTTGCGTGATATTGCGAATTTGCGAGACGCGCAGGGGCGTTCATGGTTTGAAGACCGGATTTCGTCTATCCGCATTTTCAAAGGCCCCGATTTTCCATCGGATGGTGCCGAGGTGGTTTTCTACGAACATCCCGATTTTGAAGGCGCGAGCCTCCCTGTCCGCATGGAACCGATGGAGTATAAGAAAGAATTGCCGAACCTCCATCTGCTGCCACAAAGTTTCGGGGATTCCATCTCTGCCGTTAAGATTGAGGGCTGGGCATCGTCGGGTGAATTCACGGAAATGGTATTTGAAGACGAATTCATTGGAAACCGGATGCGCCCGGAGTGGCGATGGGAGGATCCGAAGGGCGGCGGTGCCTGGGCGGAACGCCAAGGCTATTTAGAAATGCGCACCGAACCCGGACAAGACCTTTGGCACGGACCCAACGGTAGAGGCGGCGATATGAGTGCCCCGCGGCTGTTGATGGAAGTAGAAGGCGATTTTGCGATTGAGACGCGGATGCGCATCACGTCACAACAGCGGGAACACGGGGGATTGCTTGTCTGGAAGCACGCCAACCAATTTCTACGATTGGAGAAGACCTCGGGGCCGCACGCCTTCCGCGGGGATGTCCGATTTGAACGGCATGTCAATCGCGGTTATCAGTTGCGTGGGCGCGGCGGTGGACTCAGAAACGCGCGTGAGCTCTTCCTGCGGATAGAGCGGCGCGGCAATCAGTTCTCCTCCTTCGCTAGCGGCAATGGGATTCAGTGGCGGAGTTGCGGACAGACGAACGTTGGCATGGGCCACCGGGTGCGTGTCGGTTTGCATGCGTTGTGTCCGGGAAATATTCCGCCTACTTTGACGCGATTTGATTTTTTCCGTCTCTTTAAGCGGCGGAGTGAGGCATCCGAGTATCGCCCGATTATTGCGCAGCCTGCCGGCCAGCCATCTGACGAGGAGCGCGAACGTCTAGTCGCCGACCGGCGTGAACGTGCAATGCGCGATCTTGTCTAAGATTTGCCGGAGCCCATTAAATTGAAGGGAGGGTATCATGTTTCAAAAAAGCATCTGGATTCAGACGACGACCGCGCTCCTGTTTATCCTTTTCGCGTCGCTGCAACCTGCTGATGCACTAGTAGGCGCGGTGGAAAACGGCTTAGTCGCCTACTGGTCCTTCGATAAAGACACGGTGCAGATCAAAAAACAGGCGACGGATCTTTTGTCCGGCCTGGAGGCTACCGTTTTCGGGGATCCGGAGTTAGCACCCGCCGCCGATTGCCAAGTCGGGGAGTGCATTCTATTTGATGGCAGCGTTGACCGGTTTCTTGTCGAAGACTCTGAACCGCCGACAATCAACCGCGATTGGAACGAAATCACGCTGGAATGTTGGGTCTACATTACGGCGTTGGACGATAGTTGGAATCGGATTATTTCGCTTGATGACATGCCGACGAACAGCGCGGTTGCCAGCCTCTATTACGATGATGATGACAACCAGCACGGCTTTTTTATTCGAGCAGGCGGCAAATCGACGCAGGCTGCGCAGGATAACGTGTTGGAGGATATCCCGCTTGAGCAGTGGCTGCACCTCGCGGGGACTTACGATGGCGAGACAGTCCACTACTATGTAAACGGACAGCAGAAGAAAAAGTATGCGATGAAGGGCGGCAAATTGCCGAAAGGTGGACTGCTGCTCGGCATCGGTGACCGGTCGGATGGATGCGATTGCGATACCATTCAGGGATATATTGACGAATTCCGCATCTATGAACGCGCCCTGAGCGCGGCTGAAGTGAAAAACAACATGGATGCAGAAGGACTTGATGTCAGCCCTTCCGCAGACCAGCTGAGCGTCACGTGGGGGCATATCAAGGCACGAAGGAGATAGCATTCTTGGCATCGATGCCTCTCGGTAGGCGGGTCCTCCTGGTCCCGATGCTCGGTAGGCGGGTCCTCCCAGTCTTGGCTCAGTAGGCGGAATTTCCCGGGCGCGATAGCCGCTGCATGGAGAAAAAATATGGAAACGATCGGAATTGGCGTTATCGGTTGCGGCGGCATGGGCAGAAGTCTCGCTACCAGCGCGCACGCCGTTGAAGGAATAGAAGTTGTCGCTGTCAGTGATTTGCAGGCGGAATTGGCGAAGAAACTCGCCGAAGACCTCGGGGCAGCCTACACCCTAGATTACCACGAGTTGCTCGCCGATGAGAGGGTTCGCGCCGTGCTCATCGCTTCTCCGCCGTTTATACATGGCCCGATGGCTGTGGATGCGGCGAATGCTGGCAAGCATGTCTTCTCCGAAAAACCGATGGCTCCGACGTTAGCCGCGTGCGATGCGATGATAGCCGCTGCGGCGGACAACAACGTCAAACTCACTATCGGGCTCGTCTGCCGTTACCATGCCACGCATTCTGCCGTTCGCGAGATTGTGCGGCGTGGTGAACTAGGCGCGCCTGTCTGCATGATGGTGCATCGGATTGGCGGCCCGTGGCGGAGCGGCGGGCATCACACGCCGTGGCGATTGGCCCGCGCGAAATCGGGCGGCAGTCTCATGGAAATCAACGCGCACGAAATTGACTTCATGCGCTGGACATGCGGCGATGTCGCTGCTGTCTATGCTGTTGGCGGACAGTATATCCAACAAGAAAGCGACTATCCCGATGTCGTGCTGGCCTCGTTGCAGTTTAAGAACGGTGCTGTCGGGCTTCTCCATTCCAGCCATGTCTCCGCTGTCGGAGGGTATGGCGGCCGTGTGGATTGTGAGGGCGGCTCCATCTATTTTCCACAGATTTGGGGTGGCGATGCGACACTCCAGATTAAGCCGTTTGAGGGTGCAGGCAGACGTATTAAGATTTCAGAGATGCAGGTGCCGCCTCCGGTGCAGGAGGAAATCCGCGTCTTCATTGACGCAATCCGTAACGATACACCGCCGCCGATTACTGGTGTCGATGGACGCGCCGCCGTTGAAATCGCCTTGGCGGCATATCAGTCCGTTGAAAGTGGACAGCCGGTTGCGTTGCCGCTTTCCTAGCAAGAGCGTATGAAACGCCGGTGTCCGATTGGAATAACAAAGTGGTTCCAGACTTAACTACAAGAACCGAGCATGCAACAACGGCGCATGCGGCGTTACGCAGAAAGACTGCATTGCACCAAAAACCCTTATCGATAGCAATGCAAAAGGACAAAAACATGAAAATATCCGTATGGGATGGTGGGCTTTCAGATGCCTACTTGAGACAAGTCACGCAGCTCGGTGCCGACTGCATCGATTTCGGCAACGGGGGCTCTTTTCCCGGTGTGAACGAGCAGGGTTATCCCGATTTGGATGAACTGCTGAAAATCAGAAAGCGTATCCGTTCCTGGGGGCTGGACATCAATCGCGTTACGCTGCCGAATATCACCGAGAAGTTTATGAAGGGGCAACCTGGCGGTGAAAAGGAGTTGGAGAATACGTGCAACGCGCTCCGTGTTTTCGCCGAAGCCGGGGTGCCTATCGCGCGGCAACGCTTTTGGGGGGATACGTTTGACTATCTGATGACACGCTATACTGCTGTGCATCGCGGCGGCTATACCTCCCGTGGTGAAAGCCGCGCCGCCACGAAAAATCCGCCGCCCACCCCGACGATGGCAGAACTTGAGGCGTGGTGGGAACGTTTCTGCGAGATTTACGGTGCCCTTGTCCCAATTGCCGATGAATCCGGCATCAAACTCGCCATTCATCCATCGGATGTGCCGAATCCGGATACGCCCCTGGGCAGTCTCGGTTTTCATCGGGTTATTGATGCATTTCCAAGCAAAAATGTCGGTTACCTCTATTGCTGCGGCACCCGTGCGGAAGCTGGGGGGAGTGCCATCGTGCTTGATGAAATCAACAACTACGGCCGCAAGGGGCGTATCTTTATGATTCATCTGCGAAACGTGCGCGGCAGTCTCGCCACGGCGGGTGCTTTTGAAGAAGTCCTCCTTGACGATGGCGATATGAACATGTTCAAAATCATCCGTGAGTTGCAGAAAGTTGGGTTTGATGGGTGTATTAACGCCGATCACATTCCGAAGTTGGAAGGCGATGTCGGGTTGGCGTATTCCGTGGGGTATATCAAGGCACTGTTTGCGGCGTTGGCAGTGTAGGATTCTTATGCCGCTGCGCTTGTTTCATAGGGCGTGGGCCTGTCCCTCGCCATGCTTTGAGCACTATTTTCTCGCTTTGTAGGGCGTGGGCCTGTCCCTCGCCCTATTTGCTGATGAACGCGATTCGCGCGTTTGTTTCATTAATTTTCGATTTTCTTCAGCGCGTCGGCTATATTTCCCTCATAACTGCATCGCGTTGTATAAATCGGAGATTCTTGTCCCCGAAAAGTTACCCCGGCCCGTTTCCCTCGTTTTCTGCGCCGCGTCTTGGGTATTCTCCCACCGTGGACGAGGAGCGGTATACAAATCGTTTTGACATTCCTTGGCACCAAGCGAGCGACGATGCGCGCTCCTTCTTGCAGCTGCTTGATGGCTTCCGACGTGTCAACTTGGCCACGCTTGAGTTCCATTGGAACGGCAACGAGACACTCCCGTTCTGCGTCAATGGAAAAGAGGATAAAGTCACATTGCGCTTTCACGGCTCTATCGGTTGGAAACGCAAGATCGACATCTAACATTACCCGCTCGCGTGAGAGGTTCGCCAGCGAGACGCGACATCCTTCTCGTGTGTAAGACGTGGCTTCCCTATCGCCTATCCACCGGCGAATGTCGTCAAGCACCTCACGTAGATTCACTTGCGCTACCACCTTTCTGCTTTTCGACGTGGGCTTGGAGGGCCACCGCGCGGTTATATTGGGTTTCGGAAACGTCTTCGTATTCTTCAGGGTAGATGCCGCCTCTCACTTCAAAGGGCAGCTCTGCCACTGCACCGCAACGTCGGAACCGCCATACACCTACTTCCTCTGGCAGCAGCCAGGTTTCAGCTTCTTCCGCTTTGTCGTCCAACATCCCTTCCAGCATCAGGGTGCTGATTTCCTCAACGAGCCAATCGCTGTGTGTCGTCACCAGCACTTTCACACCAGCGCGGACCAAACGCCCGAGCGTTAATGCAAGGTTCGTCTGCGCACCAGGATGCAGATGTGCCTCCGGTTCCTCCATGATGAGTAAATCTCCCGGACGAACGACGCTCCGGAGAAGCAGGACTAAAGGCGCGAGCTCCATTACCACGGAGGAGGCGTGTCTCAGCGCAAGTTCGGTTTTCGCACCGTGCGGACGGTAGCACACCTCCGGATACCCATGACGTGAGGCACTCACGTGTAAATGGCCGGATAGCACCTCTGCTTCCAGTCTTTTTGCAAGATACTGCATGTTGCCATTCCGCGTTTTGTCCTCCTTGTAGCCAAAGATGTGTTGCAGAAAGGCGGCGGGGATGCATGATAGAAATGGCATCTCCGGCAGATGTTCACCCTTCATATAAGTAGCGCGTTCTCTCAATGAACCGGCCACGAGCCGCTGTTGCTGCATCAAACCACTCCGAGTCGCCGGAAGATAGTACCGATTTCCTGAATACCAACTGGCCGCGGAACCGTTGTCGGTTTCGGAACGGAGTGTCCACCCCGCATCGGAGGCTGTCATCTGGATGCCCCAACTATCCGACGCGCCATTGCACACCTTCAGCGAGATTGACATCTCAGCCGGATGTTCGCCCGTCATTCGTCGCAGTGCCGAAAGCGTTTCCAAATCGAAGCAATTTCTGAGTTCTGTCTCTAAGGCAGTCCGGACGATGTCTTCAGAGACTTTCGGGGCACTGCCTGCGAAAACACCGTGCAAAGCATAGACAAGCGTTGCAAAATAGGTTTTGCCGGTATTGCTCGGGCCGAGGAACACCGTGAGCGGCCGCAAGTCGACTGTGCCTTCTGGAATCGGACCGAAGTTCTGAACAGCAATTTCTACTTTCGGTTGCTGTGCGGTGTCATTAAGGTTGCTCATCGTCAGTTCTCCTGTTAAGATTTCATAAAAAGCCTGATACTATGATATAACATTTTCTCTCAGAAATCAACCCGAATCGGGGAACGGGACAGTTCTGCAATTGACTTGCAATTCTTCTGCAATCTGTGTAAAATAGGACTGACTCAGCCCGAACCTCGTAGGCGCGGTTTCAAACCGCGCCTACGGCGGGCGAATTATGGCATTTGCGTAACTCTTGGAAAATATAAAACAGGATTCGGGTGATTCATGAAGGAGGTTTGACTCATGATAGGTATCTCTTACCATGCAGGCGGAATGAAGGACCTGCCGCTGAAACAGGTTGTCGGCATCCTCGCCGAAGTCGGCTACGATGCGATTGAAATGATGTGCGGCCCCGAAGCACACATTTCATCAGGGAGAGTGAACAGTGCGCTGCTCAAAGAGGTGGGGACAATGACAGAAGACCACGGGTTAAAGGTCTCTGTCGTCAACCCGTTTACTGGAAAAGGATTATATCACCTTGCCCTGGAGGATAAGCAAACCGCGACAGACCATTATGCTTTGCTCCAAGATGTCGCGGTGGCTTTAGGTGCGCGCGGCGTTAATTTCCTCACCGGTTATGGCGGCGACAAAGGTGACGCGTTCGCATGGCGGCTCCTCGTTGACGTGCTGAAGCCGATTTGCCGCCGGGCAGAAGAGCTCGGCATCACCATGCATATCCATAACCACGAAGCAACGACGATTGATGCCTCCTCCAAAGTTACTTTGCTGATTGAGCATGTCGGTTCTGATGCCTTGAAGGCACTCAACGACATCACCAATTTCTATCACCTCGGCGAGGATATCGCGGCGGTGACTGAGAAACTGGGGCCGCTCACGGCGCATTGCCACGTCAAAGGCGTGACAGGGATGTATCCTTATAGCACCTTCCTCATTCCCGGCGAGGAGGGGGACGAGTTAGATTTCCGCACCTTTGCGGAGACGTTAGGCAAGGTAGGTTACGCTAACTACATTTCGGTGGAGACTTTCCCGCACATGCGGATGGAGAAGGCGCGCATCGCTTACGAGATGATGGCGGGGACGTTGCAGCAGTTGGGGTTGCGGGAAGTTCGGTAGGCGCGGTTTCCAGATATAGAAACTAGGTAGGCGCGGTTTGAAACCGCGCCTACGGTTACGGTAAATGATGGAGAGCGCGCTTACACGTCCAACGCTTTAATACCCGGCCAATCGCGCCACATATCTTCGTTTGGCGGCTCCTCTTGCGTCTGCGGCAGTTCAGTCTTCCGGAAATCGTAAAGCACCGCCTGTCGAATCTGCCGCGAATAGTTATGTCCCGCGGCATGCCCGATGCGATGATGCCAGAACACAATATCGCCTGCGTTGCCGTAACATTCAACCCCCGGTTCCCGACTCAACCGCTCCCGGTCGGTGTCATATGCCGGTTTCGGTTCGTTCTTATACTGCGAATAGTAATCGTAATAGAACGTGCGATGGCTCCCCGGCCAGACGGTAAACCCGCCGCCTTCCGGCGGCACATCGTCAATATAGCCGACAACACCGAGGTGAAACGGATGCGCGTCGACGTGACACCCGAGCGATTTCTTCGGGACATCGCCGTATGGCAGTGTGCAATAGATGCCGCGCACGCGCTCGGGCCGAACGAGAGTCCCTTCACCTAAAAACTGTTCCGCCATCCGCCAAACGTTCGCATCGGTGGCGAGGAGGCGCACCATCCACTCTTCGCCTCCCGGTTCCCGGAAGTTCCAACGGAAGCCTTTCCGCTTGTTATCTGAAGCCTCGTTTTCTTCTTCGGGTGCGAAGGGGCCTATCCACGTTTCAGGATGCTCGCGAGTCCGTCCCGCCGGCGCGCCTTCCCAGAGTCGCGTCCGAGCGCGCTCCATCAACGCCGAGTTGAGGACATTCCGTTTGACCAGGTAGCCGTTGTCTCTGAAAAATGCAATCTCTTCGCGTGTGAGTTCAATCATAATGCTGCTCCTTTTGCAATATGATTTTAACGTTTTTTTCAACAAAAATCAACAAAAATAAAAAACTCAGCATCAAACCGCATCTCAATCACGATCTGTCCTACTTTTGACAAATACTATGGCAACATGATATAATAAATGGACTTGACACAAATCGCGCCAGCGGCGCGGTTGCCAAATCTATATAAACGGAGGGATTGTCTGATGAAAGTGATTGTGTCTTTGCTTGTCGTTTTGTTCGTCGGCCTCTCGCCGGCGTTCGGCAAACTCACCGCTGAAGAACTTCAAGCGGTGGAGGGTATGCTGAACACTGCGCTGATGCCTGTGATGAACGAGTTCCGCGTGATGAAAGAAGAGCTCGCCGCCGTGAAAACCGAGGTGAACGGATTGAAAGCCGAGGTGCAGGGGATGAATACCGAACTCGGCAAGGTGAAAGAGGAGGTTAATGGATTGAAAGAGGAGGTTAACGGATTGAAAAAGGAGGTTAACGGATTGAAAGGTGAAGTCGGCGAAGCGAAGGGCGAAGTCCGCGGACAGGGACACCGTATCACCGATCTCCGAACATTCTGGATAGCCGGGATAGGCCTGATGGTAACAGCCACTGCGTTTCTTTACCGCAAGGTGAGCCGCCTTGAGATGGCACTGGCATTGTTGCAAGCGGAAAACGCGCGACTCAAATCGCCTATCGTCACAGAAAGCGGCGCGCCTATCCAAATGAGAAAGATGCCATCGGAATCCTAAAGGTATAAAATCGTTCCTCATTACCGTAGGGCGAGGGCCTGTCCCTCGCCAGAGACAAGGCACGCGGTAGGAGAGACATCCCGCGTCTCGATGCTTTTTATACCCACAGAAAAGGAGGTCCACGCACATGGTTTCCGCAAAAGAGATTCAAGCGACTTGTGAGGACATCATCCGCGAATTCGCACCGCAACAAGTCATCCTCTTCGGTTCTTACGCATATGGCACGCCGACAGAAGCATCGGATGTCGATCTGTTCGTCGTGATGTCAGGCATGAAATCGAACGCACGGGAGGAAGCCTGGGAGATGAAAAAGCGCATCCCTGAACGGTTCCGCCTCGATTTGCATGTGCGTTCGCCGGAGGAGCTCGCGTATCGCGTCTCGCACAACGACTGGTTTCTGCGCGAGATCCTTGAAAAAGGCGATGTGCTTTACGTAAAAACATCCCGCAGTGCGAGGGCCTGTCCTTCGCCAGGCCAGTTGGAACTCGCCGAGGAAGCCTTAGTGCCGATTTGGCAGGAGACAGGTGCTATCAACCCGTTGACACTTGAATGGGTAGAGGGGGCCGAGGGCGATTATGAATCGGTAAAGTTGCAGCTGCAGCATTCATCCAAACGCCGACGCTATAATATCATTTGTTTCCACGCGCAGCAGTGTATCGAAAAATACCTGAAAGCGTGGCTTCAAGAAGCGAACCTCCCTACCCCGCGCACGCACGATTTGAACGAATTGCTGGATGTGATTGTGCCGGCGCGCCCCGAATGGGAGACGTGGCGAACCGATTTTTCGGCATTTGATAAATATGCCGTCGATGCTCGCTACCCCGGCTATGTCGCGACAGAAGCGGATGCTGAACATGCAGTGCACATCTGCGACGAAGTCCGTCAAACCGTTCGCAACATGCTGGAACTCAGCGAAGAGGATAACTGAATCCTGCTGAAATACCGAAGTTTCTTGACAAAAAACGTCAAATATGGCATAATTAACACAACTTGCGAGAAATATGCGCGAAAACCGCAAGTTTTCTTGACAAAAATATCACATTATCGTAAAATAAACAGTGATGGCGAAAAAAAAACGCGCAAATCCTAAATCCTCTCTAGTCCCGATACATGCCGAGACTGCACCATGTCAAGACGCGAGAGGGCTCTCCTACCGGGGATTCTGTCGAGACGCAGGAGGCGCGTTGATAAATGGAGGACTTGTCTGATGAAAGCAGTTGTGTTTCTATTTGTCGTGGTGTTCGTCTGCCTTTCGCCCGCGTTCAGCCAACTTGCGGCGGAAGAGCCTGCGGCGATGGAAGTTATGCTGAACACTGCGCTGATGCCTGTGATGAATGAGCTCCGCGTGGTGAAAGAAGAGCTCGCCGCCGTGAAGGCGGACATAGCCGCCGTGAAGGCGGATGTCGCTAGCGTGAAGGCGGATGTCGCTGCCGTGAAGGCGGAACTCGCTGGCGTGAAGGCGGATGTCGCTAGCGTGAAGGCGGAACTCTCCGCCTTGAAAAGGGAAGTCTTTGACTTAAAACTGGAAGTCAGGGAACTCAAGGGCGAAGTCCGCGGCCAGGAGATTCGGATAACCGATCTGCGCGAACAAGTGTCACGGCAAGCGAATACGCTGCCCTGGGTTGCCGGATCGCTTGTCATGGTGCTGCTAGCATTCCTCGGATGGGGATTCGCGAAATGGTTAAAGGATAAGGAGAAGAGCAGCGAAGAAGTCGCGGGGTTACAGCAACAACTCCAGGCACAGCAAGCCGAACTTACCGCGATGCAAGCCGAACTCGTTCGGTTGCGTACCGAGAACGAACGCCTCAAACCCTAAATCGTCACCGAACGCGGGGAGCCTGCCCAAGCGGGTTCCGTTCAAGGCGACTAACACCGTTTGTCGCGCCGATACCGCAACTACGTTTATTTTTTTTAACTTTTTCTTGACAAAAAACGTCAAATATGGCATAATTAAATTAAATCAGTGATATTATCATGAGAGAGATGAGCAGAAGCCTGTTCAGGATCAGGCGCTCCTGAACTACAGAGAGAGTTTCGGGGCCCGATATTCCCCGGTAGGAGGGACCTCCGGGCCCGATACAGAACCGATATCCTGTGTGTCGCGAAGCGTAAAAACAACTTATTTTCTGCTGCAAATGCAGAATTATGT
>PYJE01000041.1:0-3502 GCA_003635305.1 Candidatus Poribacteria bacterium
TTCCGGAAGTCAAAAATTCTGGGGGAAGAGTATCAGCGACAATCTTCCCGGTACTTCTCAAGCAAGCATCGAGCCAGAGTGGTTTAATCCGACTGACTGCGATGGGAGTGCTACAACCGAAACGGTTAGTTGGTGAGCACTGGGGGATTGCTAACCAAAACGGTTTTTGCCAAGAACGTGAAAACCGATGCCTACGCCCAGGCAACAAAGCCGCTTGGTAACAACCTACCGCAGACAGGTTATATGGGCAGCGCGTTTTGCGCTGCGAAAATCAACACAAACTCGCTGTGCCATGTAACCCCATCTGCTTGATAGGGACATCACCTTTCCAGCAGCATCGGAGTTTCTCCAACTGCCCACAGAGGAAAGTCTTGAAACTTCCTTCACGAACAGTTTTCTCGCGAGCGTTTCAATTGAGCGATATCTACCTTGAATCGCTACAAGCCAGAAGAGGAGAGGCGCAAACGCAGAAAAAGCGATCCGGCGGTCGCTGAGCGGTTAGAACGTTTGCTCAACAGCGAACAATCTCCGCGAGACACCCCCGGAAATAAGAAGCATCTACCCCATTAACCCGTGACGCTGTGTCGGGACAGGTTTCAAGGCTTGTCCCGATGCAACACTATAGTGGCTTGCCTGTCGTGATTGATGGCTGGCACTCTCTCACCCCAAAGCAGCAGGATTTTTAACCTATGAACCACCTCCACTTCGGCGATAACCTCAGCGTTCGCTAAGGCGTGCCTCCCTCTGCATCGCTGTCCGCCAACCGGCGGGGAGTTCCCTTTGCTGCCGTGATGTCCCTGGCTGCGCGGCGGAAAGGCAGCGGCGTTATTGACAACATCTCTCTGAAAAGAGACGCTGTCACCCCACTGATTGTTGTTGAGTTGTTGAGTAAATGCAGTGGATGTGTTATCATTAGACACGTCTCCTGCAGATTGATTGTCCCAGCAATAGGGTAAATTTAAGGAGATTTTCTCATGTTGAATTTTCCCCAACCGAATGCGTGAGGGCGGCTCATGATCTTCCTCCTTCTCGCTGGCGGCGTTGTGTTCGCCGGCGCGTTTGATGGGTTTGTCGTGCAGACCCGGGCTTCCAACTGCTGCAGTGGGAGAAATTAGAGTCAAATTGCAAAGAATCAAAGGAGACAGAAAATGAAGAGATGTCAGTTATTCAGACTGTTCAGCCTCTTTCTACTCAGCACGCTAGTGTCTTCTCTCAGTTGTACCGAAAAACCTGAGGAGACGTTGAGACAGGGAGAAGAGGACACTATCACGATACCCCAAGCCGAATACGATGCACTCGTCTCAGCCTATCTGGAAGAAGCCTTGGCCCCGCACAGAGAGGCACCCGAGTGCAAAATGCAGACTTACGCGCGGAACACACTCATCACGCCCCCAACACCAGACGCGGAGCTCAGCGCGACATTCTTGGAACTTGCCGGACACCGACAGCAATTCCAGGGCTCGGTTATGGCCGATAACTTCCGCATCCTCCGTTATCTGACAGATTCCGACATCTACCAGGAGCATCTTGCCAATATCTTCGGCATCCCGCTTCAAACGCCGGCGGTATTTTGGCGAACGACATCGTCCCAGGCGACAGCGTCTCTTGCCCTCTTTGCGGGGTTCATGGAGAATCCGACTGAGGCGGACATCGCACTCCTGCAGCAAATCATTTGGTATGAGCGGGCAGTCTTGCTAGCCGTGGATGGGAATGTCTGTGCGAAAGCCTTTGGCGGCGAACCTGTCTCGCTCAGCATACCGCCACATATTGAACAGCCACTCATTCGTGCCTATACCAGCGAGACATACAAACAGTGGATTCGCCGCGACACTCAGGCATATAAAGCCTTTGAGGACCGGTATAAAACGTTTATTGAGAACGCGAATCACACCGCTCGAAAAAAGGTTCGCGGTTTTTTGAATGCGTATGGCCCCGAGGATGGGTTTATCTGGCTTTCTCTCCACGAACCTGTACTCACGGAGCTCCTCCTCAGCAATTCTACTGATGAGGCGGCATTTTGGGGTTGGATGAATTCTTTCTGTGAATAGTCATTGCGTTTGGGCACGGATTGCTGCCGAAGATTGCCATCACACGGAAAACAGGAGATGATGAGAGGTTCATGAGGCTTGGCGATAATGAACATCAGTAAGAAGCGATGCATCACGGAGGTGAGCAGATTCAGTTGATAGAATGAAGTGACATGTTGACAGGGTGTGCGGTTGTTGTTTTGGATTGAATGGCGTGGGCCAGACCCGCGTCCTATGGGGCCGGGAGCGGCTCCCTCATCACCGTAGCGCGGGGGCCCGGCACCCGCGGCCACCCGGTCTGAAGGAAGCCAACGCCCTCACCGTAGTGCGGGGCCCGGCACCCGCGAGGCTGCACGATGACGAGGAATAGGAAAAAAAATCGTCCCTCGTCCTACGAACGTGAAGACGGTTTTTTACGAAACTCGCGGAGAATTCCTAGAAAACATAAAATCAATTTGCATGTGCCGCGAAAATGTGGTATAATATATACCAAATGTGCAGAAAAATGCACTTTTTTCGCGAAAATCGCGTGAAATTCGCAAAAAAACGCAAAATCAATTTGCTAGGACTTATGCAAGGGCAATTGGGAAGGTCGGCTCGCGGAGCTGCTCGCGCAGATACGCCGACAGTAACCCCGAACTTAACTGGAACAAATCGTTTCCGAACAGACGCTACCCTATCGCCTTCGCATGATTCCACACCAAGAACGAACACGCAGTCATGATTCAATACATGTGAAATGTAAACATAACCTAGAACAGTGTCACCTCCCGATGTGGAAGAAACACCAACAAGGAAGAATCTATGAAAAACTTCACAATAATATTTTTCGCTCTTGTGGTAGGGAGGCTGTTATTTCTCTCGCCTGCAGACGCACAGCCACCCCTACAAACCATAGAGCAGACTGTGGGAAATCAGAAGAAGCCGGCGATAGAAGAATCTAAAGCCGCGGACGACGCAACGAGTGACACCAATTCACTGGTGTTTGCCCGCCAACTGGCTGAGCAAGACAGCGCAGCAGAGCATGATTGGTACACGTGGCGACTTGTCGGCGTATGCTTCGGAGGCTTCGGGATTGCCGCGGGGCACTTCTGGAGTACCACGCCCAATCCGCTGCGGTTGACAGGCAAATCCCCGGAATGGATTATGGAATACAGTCGGGTGTATCGCCAATCCACGCAAAATAGGCGACGCAATGATGCGCTAATCGGCTGTGTTCCTTTAAGCCTGAAGGTATCCGTAGGTTTCTGAAGGTATCAGTGCCTTCTTCCGTCTCGGGCCCTCGGCATGCGCCAGATTTTCTCTGACATCGCACCCTAGCCGTTACGCCGTAGGTGGTTGAACCAACAATGCACGGTTCATTTCCGCAATGAAAATGCCTCGTGCGCCATTCAAATCCCTGTCCATGCGATTTCCGTCCGCATCGGAGATAACCTTCGCACCGCCGAGGTTCTCGACAAGTTCACCTGTCCAAC
>PYJE01000041.1:3522-4001 GCA_003635305.1 Candidatus Poribacteria bacterium
AATGAACATCAGTAAGAAGCGATGCATCACGGAGGTGAGCAGATTCAGTTGATAGAATGAAGTGACATGTTGACAGGGTGTGCGGTTGTCGTTTTGGATTGAATGGCGTGGGCCAGGCCCGCGTCCTATGGGGCCGGGAGCGGCTCCCTCATCACCGTAGTGCGGGGGCCCGGCACCCGCGGCCACCCGGTCTGAAGAACGCCAACGCCCTCACCGTAGTGCGGGGGCCCGGCACCCGCGAGGCTGCACGATGACGAGGAATAGGAAAAAAATCGTCCCTCGTCCTACGAACGTGAAGACGGTTTTTTACGAAACTCGCGGAGAATTCCCAGAAAACATAAAATCAATTTGCATTTGCCGCGAAAATGTGGTATAATATGTACTAATCGCCTGCAGACGCACAGCCACCCCTACAAACCATAGAGCAGACTGTGGGAAATCAGAAGAAGCCGGCGATAGAAGAATCTAAAGCCGCGGAC
>PYJE01000041.1:4021-13569 GCA_003635305.1 Candidatus Poribacteria bacterium
GGGATTGCCGCGGGGCACTTCTGGAGTACCACGCCCAATCCGCTGCGGTTGACAGGCAAATCCCCGGAATGGATTATGGAATACAGTCGGGTGTATCGCCAATCCACGCAAAATAGGCGGCGCAATGATGCGCTAATCGGCTGTGTCATCAACACTGGGGTCACGCTCGTTTACTACTACCTGCAAGCCGCCGCGCAGCAATAACGGCAAACATCCCGAACGAACTCCCGTACAACAAGTGCTATTTGTGCAGGGTTTTTTCTCGCGTCCGGACAGCATTCAGGAAACCCTTTTGCAGTGGAAACCTTAGCAGGTAGAGATGCACCGCGAGCGCGTACCTTACCGTAGCGCGGGGGCCTGTCCCCCGCGAGGCTGCACGATGACGAGGGATAGGAAAAAAACCGTCCCTCGTCCTACGAACGTGAAGACGGTTTTTAATGCAACTCGCATAGAAATCCCAGAAAACACAAAAAACCTGACACATCAAAACCGGGAGCTCCCTCCTACCTCGTGACGACTTGGGGCAAACTGAAACCGCGATGAAGACACCTGTGACTCCCGTAGGCGCGCTTACAAAGCGCGCCTACCAGATTGGATTCGTGCGGTTGAAATTGTGACGTGAGGTGAGAAGAATAAGGACGGAGGCGCGCTTACAAAGCGCGCCTACCAGACTCCCAGCAAGAACGCCTCCTACCGATTCGGACGCGCAGGCACCCGCGTCGCGGCGGATTCGTAAATCAGATCCATCAGTTCCGATTGGATGATGCCGTTCATCGGGCTGGTGCGCGGTTCGGCCCTGCCTAAAATGGCATCAACAAAGTTGTCATCCGGCGTGCCGGCGTTCATCTCGGCGGTGATCGGCGGCGGATCCAACGCTTCATTGCCTTTCCAGACGCGAATCCAGCCACCACCCCAGCCATCAACTTCAATGCGGCCGTTATCAAAGACTAACGCCATGTGCGTGCCGCCGGGACTCGGACAATTGCCGCTGACAGCCATCGCCGCCAGCACGCCGTTTTCAAACTTGACGTTAATCGACGAATTGATGTCCACCTCCCGCCCTTGGTTATCAGTAAAAGCGTAGACTTCGGCGACGTTTGATTCTACCGCCCAGCAGAGGCTATTGAGGAGGTGCGCGCCGCTGTCATACGCCTGTCCGCCGCCGGAGAGTTTCGGGTTCTGCCGCCACGTTCCCGTCGTGCCGCCCTTCCAGCCTTGCGTAATATAGCCGATAACTAGCTCCAATTTCCCAAGTTCACCGCTACGGATAGCCTCGCGGATGTAGTAGAAATTCGCCGTGCAAGGCGTGTTATAGCCGATGGTTAGAACCAATCCGGTCTCCTTCACTTTCTCAGCGAGGGTGTAGGCATCCTGCGAAGCGGTTACCATCGGTTTCTCCATCAGCACGTGGCACCCGGCTTCAAGTGCCTGCATTCCCTGCTCAAAGTGCAAGGTATGCGGCGTGGAAATGACGACAGCATCGGGTTTCGTCTGCGCGAGCAGCGTTGCAATGTCATCGTAAGCCCCGGGGCGCGGGCTCAAGTCAGCCAGATTTCTGTCAATGTAGCCGTTGGCGATGTCGGTATTGACATCGCAGGTGCCGACGATCTGGACATCGGGATTTGCGTTCATGCGCCGTGCATGGCCGGAGGAATTCCCACCGCAGCCAATCATGGCAAGCCGAATGTTAGACATAGTTTTCTCCGATTTATTGTGAGGCAAGGCGAGGGACAGGCCCGCGCCCTATAGGTTTCAAATGCAATTGTCAAAACCGCGCTTCCGTTCAGGTAGGCGCGGTTTCAAACCGCGCCTACCGGGGCACTGTGCATTGACAAATCAGCGAGACTGAGCGAGCCCTCGCCGAATACGCGGTTAAAGGTTGAGCCATGGCGAGAACGCGTCTCGCCGTGCATATAGCAGACGCTGAACGCGCGCCGCGGAATCTCTGTCTGGTTCGTGCCGGAACTGTGAAGCAGCCAATTGTGGAGTAGCACCACCTCGCCTGCCGCCAATTCCAGCGGTTCTGGCGTAGCGTTCGCCACAATCTCATCAATGTGTTCCTGTGACAGGAACCCAGAGCCGTGCGATGGATTAATCAGGCTGCTGTGTGACTTCGGAATAATATGCACACAGCCGTTCGCAATCGTCGCCGCATCCAGTGCGGTATAGATGGTAATCCGCGGATCCCGGTCCAAGTCCGTCCATCTATCTTGGTGCCATACGAGATACGTGCCTTCGTGCGCCGGTTTATTCATAAACATCGCGCGAAAACAGGCGACAGGGGTACCGTCACCGTAAATCTTCGCGCAGACCTCGCGGAAAATCGGTTTCTGAAGATACGCCAAAAAATAGGCATCGAGTTCCAGATTCTGGATTTTCCGATACAACAGCGTCGCGCCCTTATGCCCTCTCGACTGCGGGCCCGGCGAATTCTTGCCCGGTTCCCGGTCCAACTGCATCATGATTTTGTCATAATCCAGTGGTGCTTTGCCGAGCATAATGTCGTCCATGTGCTGTTGCAAGTCGGCGAGCTCGGCATCGCTGGCAACCTGTCCGATGCGAACGTAGCCGTTCTCCCAAAAGTGTTCCCACTGTGCATCAGTGATATGCTGTTCCATGAGTGCCTCCGCATAAAGCACGGTGAGGTGCTTCATGTCTATCAAACGAAAATCTGCTATTTGTAAAATATAGCAGATCCTTGGGAATTTTGCAAGAAGGATTGTTTCCCCGACATCCTGGGTAGGAGGGACATCCCTGTCCCGATATCGCACGCATCGAGACCGGGAGGGCTCTCCTACTGGGGAAAACTGAATCGCTTCGCTACCAAACATTTTTCACTTGACAAAAAACGGAAAATAGGCGACAATTCTTTAGCCAGCCCGAATTGTGCAACTTTTTTGCATCACGTTTTTTGTATTAATACGTAAAGCCATTGTCGACCGAGGAGCTCTGCAATGAAAAATGTGTCCCTTATCCTCTGCCTGCTGCTGTGCATTGGGCAGGGAGTCGTTAGTGCCGAGACAGGGACGGTGGCGTTTAATTATCCGGACGCGCCGGTGCCTATTTTCCAACTCAACTTCGATCGGGAGCTCCTCGCGCTCGTTACAACTGATGAACGCTTCAGCGCGGTGGAGACGCTGTCCCTCCGCACCTACACTGCCGAGGATGACGTTTTCGATGCATTCGTCCGCTATTACGGAGAAAGGTTGAAGGCAAACGGGTGGGACACCTTCGCAGAAGCAGAGGATATGCACATCTACGTTCTGGCAGCATCGGATTTACCCGGCATCTTCGCCATCGTGAAGAACGACGCGGAGGTATCGCTACTCAACATCGTCGGCGCACTGGCAGAAAACCGTATGGCGACAGTGCTGCGTAACCTCCATCTCCTCGGCATTGAGATACCTGCACTGAAATCGCTCAAAGGACAAGAAGCCGCGACTGAGGAGGTTCCGACAGCATCGCAAGGCTCAGTGAGTATTTCAACACCAGCACCACCATCGAGAACCTTCTCTTACACGCTTGATGGTGGAATAGGAGGCCCGGGTGTCAGGTTTAACCGTGTCACCGGTTGGGAACTCAATGCCGGGTTCGATTACCGCATACCGGGTATCCCAGTTCCAGACGATGGGCAAAAACCGAGAATTGATGGCATCGTGGGTTACGGATTTGGCAACAGGCTACTCAGTTATGACATTACGCTAGACGTGCCATCGCTGTTGTCATATTCACGAAAACACGTGAGTCCTTCGGGTGGAACGATAACCCGCGATATGACACTCGGACTCGGATTAAGGACGAAAGTGTTCCGCAAAACGGATGTCATTACACCGAACATTGCTATTGCCGAACGCGCGGACGCTATCAATCCCTTCGGGCTCTTGTATAGCCTCTTCGGTGGCGCGGACTTGCACGACTATTACCTACGAAACGGGTTTGAGATAGGGCTCCGATGGGAAGGCGGACGACAACAAGTTCCGATGCATGCCGTCACGCTGACGTTTTTCGCCGAGACGCACGAAAGTCTCCCAAAAAGCACCGATTGGCACTTCCTCAACTGGCAGTCAGCGAGGAAAGCGCGGGAAAATCCGGAGATAACCGATGGGCGGATGCGGAGTCTCGTCTTGCAATACGATTTTAACACGCGGGCATTGAAAGCGGGGGCACTCGCGAGCAGCACAAACCATCACCTTGAAGACTGGCAAAATACGCAGCCTTTGCAAGATGCGATTACGAACGGCCAGCTGCATCACCTCGGTTGGCATAACACGTTCCTCGTCGAGTTTAGTCAGCCCGCGCTCAGGTCAGATTTTGATTTCACGAGGTATCAGTTGCACTTACGGTATGCACATCCGTTAGGGAATCATCACATCCGGGGGCGGGCGATAGGCAGTTTTGCTACAGCCGCCTTGCCAATTCAACGTCAATTCGCTATCGGCGGACCGGGCACGCTGAACGGTTATCCCCTCTATGAGTTTGCCGGAGACCGGGGTATCCTCGCCAACGTTGAATTTTTCTATCGGGTGCCTAATATATCTGCTCCCGCATTTCAATTTGAGTCTGATTTCCCGACTTTTGTCGTGCCCTTTCTTGATGGAGGACAGGTATGGAATGCATCCGGTGAAAATGATGCCTCTGAACCGAAAGGCAGTGCCGGCATCGGTTTGCAAATCGGGGAAGATAATTTTATTTTACGAGGCAACGTTGCGAAAGCGTTTGAAGCAAAACAAGGGATGCAATTCAACCTGATCTGGTTTTACAGTTTTTAGGGAAACAAAAAAGAATTATCCAAGGAATGTAGTCATCGCCAACGGCGATGACAGATTACGCAGAGAAAACCACATTGCCAAGAAAACCATTATCGAACGCCTCGCAAATAACGAATTATCCAAGGAATGTAGTCATCGCCAACGGCGATGACGGATTACGCAGAAATAACCACGCCGCCAAGAAAACCATTATCGAACGCCTCGCGAACAACAAAAATGCGAAAACAGACAAACCGCGCCCTACTCATCTCACTGGCTCTCCATATCGGCCTGATGCTCACGGTATCGCCGTTTCTCGTAAACCATCTCCGTGAAACGAAAGAGAGCATTTCGGTTGAGATACTCAAACTGGAACCCGAACGGTTGCGGCGGCAGCGAATGCTGCAGCAACGTCCGCCGGTAACGCCGCAGGTCTCCAATCAAGCAGAAGCCTCCCCGTCTGCGCCAGCTGCGTCAACTTACGCGCCACAAGTCATCGCGCCCAAAGCACCGCAACACGCGGATGTTGCCCCGGAGATAGTCACGCACGCCGAGATACCGCAGACAGACGCGCCGGCTCTCCCAAACGCTAGTTTTGGCGATGGGAAGACAGCGGCGGGTCCGGTTGTCATTGAAGGTTCGCAGGGTGCAGGATACGGCGGCCCCGGTGGGCGTGGCACCGGCGGCAGCGGGAACGGCATCGGCGGACGCTTTATCAAAGGCACGCAGGCAGACGAACCGGGGTTAATTGACATTAAAAATACCGGCGCGGGGCTCGGCATTTTTGACACTACCGTGATGCCGGGACACGGATTAACCGCCGATGTCTACGTGCTTGAAGGGGGTACCTCAGCCTTCTCTATTTATGTCAACGATGAACGGGTGCTACATATCGGCAACGGGCCCATTGCGGTGATGCCTAACTTTGACCTTTTGATGCCCATCTATACGTTTGTAACCGCAAATCTAGATGTGCCGCCGAGAAAGTATACTGAGGGATTTCCCTCTCCAAAACAGCAGACTATCGTTGAGGATTTCGCTATCCGCTTTCGCGGGCAACTGGCAGTGGACACGCCGGGGGAATGGATGTTCTCGCTTTATTCGGACGACGGCTCAAAGTTGTTCATTGATGGGAAACTCGTTGTTGATAACGACGGTATCCACGCGCCGCGGTTTGAAGGAGGCAGCGTGAAGTTAACAGCAGGTATGCATCCTGTTGAGATTCACTATTTCCAAGGCCCGCGACATACCATCGCGATGCAATGGTTCTATGTGCCGCCAAACGGATTCCCAGATGGCGAAGCCCAGCACTCCCAAAGCCAACGATTCACAAGCGGCACACAAAATTCCCTTCACTATTCGCTCACTACCGCTGGGAGGATTGTGCCGCCGGAACTTATCTATGCGCCCAGCACGCCTCGCGTTCCGGATGCGCTGAAGAATTTGCAGCAACGGCTCCGCGAGGTGAAGAAGGAAGAAAAACGGTGACAAATTTTCGCACGAACCGGGTAGGCGCGGTTTGAAACCTCGCCTACCCGAGCAGACCGGTTTTCCATGCGTTCGTCAAACTCGGGAGTTCTGAATCTACAGATTTAAAGAGGAGGAAATGCCCCATGAAGTCCTCTATAGTCTTTAACAATCTTCATCGGCATCGGTGCCTTGCTTTCAGCGCGTTTCTGATGCTGATTTGCCAGACAACGCACGCGCAGTTAGCACTCGGTTACGTCGCTTTCGATTGCCCGAATGTGCCGGCCGCCGAATTCCAATTCGATTTGGATAAACGCGTCATCGCGCTCGTTATGGAGGACCCGGGTTTCAAAAGCATTCCGCTGTTCAAGACGTTGGAGGCTTTACACCTCCGCCACTACCAAAACCGAACCGTGGATTTACCGGAGATGCATCGGTATTATCGCGAGGTGCTCACCGCGCGCGGCTGGAAACGGCTCAAGGAGAACGTTCCGACAACCGATTCGGAACTCCACCTCTACGCGCTTCGGCAGGATGAAAGCGTTCTCGGCATTTTTGTCATCGTCGAAAGTGACGGCGGCGTTTACCTGATTAACATCGTCGGCGAGATGCCGGTGGGACAGGTGCGCGAATTGCTGCGCAACCTCCAACACCTCGGTATTGAAATCCCTGAATTGATGACGTTAGGGGAGTTAACTGAAATGGCAATTGTGCCGCCACCGAAAGAAACGGAACCGCCGCAAGAGGCGCAAGAAACCGCGCCTACGGATGCGGAAACAGGCGAAGAAAATCCATCATCACAGGATAAAATGGAGTCCCCTATTCCCGAAGAAACGCGAGTCGCTTTACCGTGGAGCTATCAAGGTAAGCCGATTTACAAGCTTATCCAAGAGGGAACGCAGGAGCAGCAGGACAAAATGGACAAAGTTCTTGATGGAGGTTCCGGTGACATTGAAAAGGTGCTGCCGGTGCTCCGCACACTCCTGTATCCAAAGCCTGTATCTCTCCGAATTGAGGGAGAAGGCAAAGAACGCACGGCTATCATTGCTGTAGTGGCCCCGGCCTACAGACTGAAATCTTTGACGATTTCTCAATCGGGGACAGTGCGAGAGCAAGCGTCGGTAGAAGCACATTTGGCGAACGTGCCAACCGGGGAAAATCGGGCTCGGGAGGTTCCTCATACTGCGACACGGTTTTGGACTGCAGGCGCGCCTATTCATGAGCTGCACATCCGCGGCAATCAGAAAATCGAGGAAGCCCACATTCGGAAGACTCTCCACAACGCTTCACCGGAGATTGAAAAGGCATTGGCTACGCTGTTTCGCGCAATGCCGTATTTTAATCAGGTGAAGCTGGATATTAACCTGGAAGGCGCGAGGCGCATCGCCACCATCACCGTTGATGAAAAACGGCTCTCTACTGATGCATACCTCGGGCTTAATCCGCCGTTCCGCTTGGGATTTAACCGCGTTACGGGATGGAGAGTCGGCACCGGTTTTGAAATTGGGCGGCGGAAACAGATAGGAACGCTGTGGCTGTGGAGCATCGAAGACCGGGGAGGCAGCCCGGCATCGAAACTTTTCGGAGAGGTGGATTATGCGTTTGGCAACCCGCATCTCCACTACCGGCTCGGTGGGAGTGCGAATTGGGGGAAACCTTACGTCTGGCATCTGGGGCTAACTGCACAAATCCATCGCGATACCGCCGTGATTGCCCCAGAAATCTTCCCGCACAACAACCGCGGACTCTCCCAATTTTATCGTGTTTTGGGTGGCCACGATTTTCGGAACTACTATTTGCGGCAAGGCGTTGAACTCGCATTCCGATGGGCACCGGTGATGCCGACGCACGCGTTCAAAATCAGCATGCTGGCAGAGGCACACGATAGCCTGCAAAAAAGCACGGATTGGAATATCGCAAACTGGACATCGGCGCGGGAAATGAGAGGAAATCCATCAATAACCCTTGGAAACATGCGAAGCATCGCGCTTCAATACGATTTTAACACGCGAAACAAGAACCTCGGTTGGCACAATACATTCCTCGTTGAGCATAGCAACGCCGCCTTCGGTTCCGATTTCGATTTCACGCGAGCCCAATTGCAGTTCCGCTACGCCTTCCCGCTTGGCAACAACCGTATCCGCACCCGACTGTTGTTCGGTTATGCGAACGCGTCGCTGCCACCCCAACGTCAATTCGTCATCAGCGGTTCGGGTGGGTTGCGAGGATATCCGCTGTTCGCCCCGGCAAACGCGGCGGAAAGAATAGCCACTTCAAATTGGTATCGGCACTCCGGCTACGCATTTACAGGCGATGGCGGATTTCTGCTCAACCTTGAATACCACTATCGGTTGTCAAACCTATTCACTCGCGACGTTTTCAACGCCATGTTTGCAGTCTTATTCCTTGACGAAGGACAAGTATGGCACGTTTCCGATAAACGTTTTCGCTTCGATCTGGAGGCGAATATCGGTATCGGTTTCCAATTCGGCGAAGACGATGTTGTTTTCAGATTGAACCTTGCAACCCCATTGCGCGCCAATTCGCCCGCGCGAGAGCGGCTTTCGATGGGAAATGGGTTTGTCATCACTTCAATCTGGTATCAGGATTTTTGAACATGCGATTTTTATCAATTTTTACACGCGAAAAACTATGGTTCGTTTTCATGGGCATCGCGCTCCTACTCCTATGTGGTGCTCCCGCGCTGCCAAACGGCGAAAACGACAGGTATGATTTCACCTTCGTCCGCCTCAAATACGGAGGAGAGCTCACTCGGCGCAGTAGTTGGCGGGTGGATTGGCCCGCGTCCGACCGGAATTTCATCTGGCAGCTGCGCAAACAGACGAACATCAATGCCAACCCGCGCGAAAAGATTATCGACGTCGGTGCCGAGGAACTGTTCCTCTATCCGTTCGCGTATCTGTTAGAAGTCGGAAGTCTTCGGTTGAGC
Organism: Candidatus Poribacteria bacterium; assembly: GCA_003635305.1. Classification (GTDB taxonomy): domain Bacteria; phylum Poribacteria; class WGA-4E; order WGA-4E; family WGA-3G; genus AGPOR5. The sequence continues at coordinate 13,187 of PYJE01000041.1, forward strand.
GATGCAGAGGCGGCAAACCTGCGAGAGTATCTTTTGCGCGGCGGGTTCCTCTTCATTGACGATTTCCACGGCGAACGCGAATGGCGGCTCTTTCATCGGGAACTCAAAAAGATTTTTCCGGAACGTGAACCGGTGGACATTCCAATCTCGCATCCCATCTTCCGCTGTTTCTTCACCATTGACAAACTGGTGCAGATTCCTGGGCTCCGTTCCCTCTTCAGCGGCCGCACTTACGAACGGATTGACGGGTATCCTGCCTATTGCCGCGGTGTCTTTGACGACAAAAACCGGCTCATGATGATAATCCACTTCAACAGCGACTTAGGCGATGCATGGGAGCATGCTGCTGAAGATTTTTATCCGCGCGAATACTCGGATATGGC
>PYJE01000042.1 GCA_003635305.1 Candidatus Poribacteria bacterium
AAAACACCTGCTATTCCCGTGCCAATGTGCTGATTCGCAACATGGTGGCGCGCGGGTTATTCGGCGAGCTCTACTTTGGTGAGGGGGAATACGTCCACAACGTCAAATCGCTCCATCACGATGCGACAGGCAATCCGACGTGGCGTTACTATTGGCAAGTCGGTATTAATCGGTGCAATTATGCGACGCATAGCCTCGGTCCGGTGCTTCAGTGGTTCGATGAACGCGTCGTTAGCGTCTGTTGTCTGGGTACTGGCGTTCACACGGACCCGGAGCATGCGATGGAGGATACGGTGATGATGCTCTGCAAAACAGAGAGCGGCGGGTTGATTAAGATTCGGATTGACATGCTTTCCAACCGTCCGGCGAATTCCTATTTCAGTCTGCAGGGGACGAAAGGGTGTTATGAGAGTTCGCGTGGGTTTGGCGCGGCAGCCAAAGTCTGGTTATCGGATATGGGTGCTGCTGAAACGTGGAGAACGCTTTCAGAATTTGAGGCGGATTTCTTACCTGCGCGATGGAAGAACCCGCCTGCTGAAGCGGAGGCTGCCGGCGACTTGGGCGAATACTTTAAGGTGCGCGATTTCGTGGACAGCATCCTCAACGACACCGTGCCGCCGCTTGATGTCTACACGGCGATGGATTTCACGGTACCGGGGTTAGTTTCGGAGGAGTCTCTTGCGAACGGTGGGATGCCGGTGGCGGTGCCGAATTTTCGGGCGTAGGCGGTGCTGTCTTTGAAACCGTAGGGCGCGCCTGTCCCTCGTTCGGATTTAGGGATTGCTGTCTTTGGGCTGTAGGGCGAGGGCCTGTCCCATTACCGTAGGCGCGCTTTCCAAGCGCGAACCCACGCAGGTTCTGTCTTTGGGCTGTAGGGCGAGGGCCTGTCCCTCGCCATGTTTCATAAGCTAGTTTAGCATAAAGCAGCCTGCTCTTCCAATGTCATCCCAGGGAGCACGATGCCCTGCACCGTCAAGTCTTCAATTCCTTAGCGTAAAAGGTATCTCGTGCTGCGGGTTTTCAAACCAGACATTCGTCATCGGTTTTGCACCGTCTGTAGGGCGAGCTCAGTCGAACTCGCCCTGCAAAGCAGCTGCCGGACACACTACGCCAAAATATCCCGCACGACATGCCCATGCACATCCGTAAGCCGGAAATCCCGCCCCTGAAAACGATAGGTGAGTTTCTCGTGGTCGATCCCGAGGAGATGCAGCAGCGTCGCATGGAAATCGTGGACATGCACGACGTTCTCGACGGCGTAATACCCCAAGTCATCGGTGTTACCGTAACTGATGCCGCCCTTAATGCCGCCACCTGCCATCCACATTGAGAACCCGCGAATGTGATGGTCCCGCCCGGTGCCCTGTGCCATCGGGGTCCGACCGAATTCCCCGCCCCATATCACTAACGTTTCGTCCAACATCCCGCGCTGTTTCAAATCTGTAACGAGAGCCGCTGTCGCCTTGTCCACGTAACCGGCAGTCGTCTTAATCGCCTTTTGGATGCCGCCGTGGTGGTCCCAGCCGCGGTGATAGAGTTGAATGAATCGCACGCCGCGTTCGGCTAACCGTCGCGCGAGCAGGCAGTTTGATGCGTAGGATCCGTCCCCTGGCACCGCGCCATACATATCCAAGACATCCTGCGGCTCTTTGGAAATGTCAGTGAGTTCCGGCACACTCGTCTGCATCCGGAACGCCATCTCATATTGACTGATGCGCGTCGCGATGGCCGGGTCATCGACTGTTTCGTCAAGCATGCTATTCAACGTCTGAACGGTATCGACAACGTCGCGCTGCTGTTTCGTGTTGATGCCGCTAGGATTGGCAACGTAATGAACCGGAGCTCCTGTTGAATGGAACTGCACGCCTTGGAACTGTCCCGGCAAAAACCCGCTGTGCCACTGCCGCGTCGCTATCGGCTGGTCCTGCCCACCACCGGAAGAGATAAGCACGACATATCCCGGCAGGTTATCGTTTTCACTGCCGAGTCCGTAGAGCAGCCACGAGCCCATGCTCGGTCTGCCGGAAATCACCGTTCCTGTATTCATGAAGGTATGCGCCGGATCGTGATTAATCTGCTCGGTTTGCAGGGAACGGACGATGCAGATGTCATCGGCAAGGCTTCCGATATGCGGGAACGCCGAACTCATCTCTTGTCCCGATTCGCCATACTTTTGGAATTCATGCGTCGGACCGAGGCATTTGAGCTCCTGATTCTGGAGCTGCGCAATCGGCTGCCCTTTGGTGAACGATTCGGGCATCGGTTTCCCGTGCATCTCCGCCAACTTGGGTTTGTAATCCAACGTTTCCAGATGTGAGGGGCCACCTGCCATGCAGAGGTGGATAACCCGCTTTGCCTTCGGCGGCACATGCAGTTCCGTGATGATGCCGGGCCACCGTTCAATCTTCGGCGCGGCGTTGAGTAGCGATGGGACAAGCAGGGATCCGAGTGCGAGCGAACCGACACTCCGCACCGTTTTCCCTAAAAACGTGCGCCTTGTGAGGCGAAGGTTGGTTTCTTCGTGAATATCCGTGGCCATTCCTGATACCTCCTGGCTGTTTGAGATAGAACCTGTCAATGAGATCGGAATTTTCCTTGCGGAGATTCTGGTTACAATAGGTGACAATCGCCGCAGAGGGAATCGTTGCTAATATCATAGGGTTGGATTTCTCCTGGCCCCAGTGTTTTACATCCACCAAGTAGGTGGCAGGAATACAGAAACCGTACTGACGAACCCCCACTACCGGAGTACTCCTTTCTACACCTTTGGCATGGAAAGGTTCCGTTTACCTTACTCTTCGCCAATTAAATCCATGTTTGTCAGCACGTCTCCAGTGGTTCATTGCTGTGTATCCGAACGTATGTCGAACGATAATCCATTGATATTTTTTTTGTAATTCAACGCTTATCGGTTCCAAATACAGTTCTGCGGTTGAACCACAGGATAGGTATTCCTGGCTAGACCGCATCCGTTCTTCTCGGCTTATAGGGGTGTCTGGATTTAGTTCAATGGGATAAATTTCCATACAATCCCTTCGCGCTTTACGATCCACACTGATTAATACCGAAATAATCTGGGTATTGGCAACTCCAGTTTTTACTCCCCACCGTTTGGAACCCACGTGTTTGCATATAACGTGAGTTTTGTCGCTGTAGAAACTTGGGGTAGGCACTGCGAATTCAATATGTGGTTTAGCCATTTTGCTTATGCATACGATGCACAAACTTATCAGACTAATTACGAATGAGGCGATACTAATGCTAATTGCGAGTGACATCGCATGAGAATCTCCTTTGTTGTGTGTCCCGCGCAAGGGCGACAGGCGAACTCGGATTGTCCGTTTTCGTCAACTCCGGAGGCAGGGTTAACCTCTTAGTCTCTAATACCGCGTGATTGTCTCGTGCAAGTTCAAGATGACGCGTGCCACCGAAGTCCACGCAGCAAGTTCGTTCGGTTCAACCGCCTCTGTCGCGGCGGTCTCACCGGTTGTGACTAACGCCTCGGCAGCCTCAAGATTGTCCGTGAACTCGCTTTGGTGTTTTTCGTAGAGCGCGTTCATGAGTTCTAACTCTTTCGGTTGCGGGAGACGTGACAATGCCCACTGATATGCCCAGTTGATGCGTTCTGTCGGTGTTTCTCCGCCTTCGTTGATAATGCGCGAGGCAAACACACGCGCTGCTTCAACGTAAGTCGGATCATTGAGGAGCGTCAACGCCTGCATCGGCGTGTTGGAAGTGGGGCGTTCGGCGGTGCATTCCTGCCGACTCGGCGCATCGAATGCCATCAGGCTCGGATGCAAGAATGTGCGCTGCCAGTGTGTATACAACCCCCGGCGGTACTGGCTTTCACCGGTATCGTGGACGTACGTCCGCTTTGGAAAGTTCAGGTTTGAGTAATATCCCTTGGGCTGATATGGACGCACACTCGGTCCGCCGATTTCGGGGACGAGCAGTCTACTCAATTGCAAAGCAGTATCGCGTATGACCTCGGCATCAAGTCTCCACCGTGACTGACGCGCGAGCAATCGATTGTAAGCATCCCGTTCGCGCAGCACCTCTGTAGGTTTTGAAGACTGACGATAGGTGTTAGAGGTGACGATGAGTTTGACGATGTGCTTGACATTCCATCCGCTATCCATGAATTCCAGCGCGAGCCAGTCCAGCAATTCTGGATGCACCGGTGGTTCTCCCTGTGCGCCCAGGTCATCGAGGACGCGGGAGAGCCCCGTTCCGAAAAAGAGTGCCCAGAGGCGATTCACAAAGGCACGAGCTGTCAGCGGATTGTCCTTTGACACTATCCACTGTGCGAGTTCTAGCCTGGTGGGCCGGCGGTTTTTAATCTTCAGATCACCGAGGAATGCCGGTATCGCTGGTTCAACGATTGCGCCTGAATCGTCCATCCAATTCCCGCGCGGCAACACCCGGCTAGTGCGAGGTTGAACCGAGACAGTTGTCAGTGAATAGGGAATCTCCGCTTCAATAGCGGCTTTCTGCTGCCCGAGTTGCGTCATCTGGTTCCGAATTCCATCAAGTGCTGGTGCGATGCGGCGATACTCAGCAGCAATCCGTTCGCGTTGGCTTGTCGTCCTGACGAACGCATCTACCTGCATTGCTTTGATGACAGGTTCAGTGTGGGTGTGTTTCACTGCCGCTCCGCGCGTGGTTGCGATACCGGCGACATCCCAATAGGCGGTGCCGCCGTGCTGAACGAACGCCATTCCGTTGAGGACACTCCCGGGCTCCAATCCCACATCCGCTGGCGTTACTTCAAGGCGCACCCATTCGCCAGTTGCAGGCAAGGCCCCCATCGGTTTGTGCGCAGGCGTATCCTTTCCTATTCCGCCGAAGTTAATTTTATCTTCGCCCCAGAAGGCACGGTGTTCCCAATTCCCATCGTTCCACTGGAGCATGAGGGTTTCTGGCGGTGCCGCCGGATCCAGCCAGACGTAGGCGAAGAGCCGGTCTCCCACAGCCAGCGTAAACTTCCGATTAGCACCCCGGAAGCTGTGCTGAAGAGTCTGTTCTGGTTTCGCTGTCTGGCGACGTGAGAGCAGTTTGCTGAAAACGGGAGCCTCATTTTTGTCGACGAATTCCCACACACCGTCGGTTCTGCCGCCGTTTTGCTGCGCGTCGTCTATCCATGCGAAATCGGCGGGTTCGGTTGAAGAGAGGAGCGAGAGAATCTCTGCCTCCCACCGTGCCTGTTCCGCTTCCAGTGCAGGCGAGGAGGCGTTAAAAACTTTTCGCAATTTCGCCAGTTCGTCGTCAATTTCTTGCAATGCAGTCTGTTGTGCGAGGGTAGGGAGCGTGACGACAGGTGCCCACTTGCTACCGCCGCCATATACGCCGGGTCCCTCAACGTCGGCGAAGAACGCTGCGAAACTATAGAAGTCCTTTGCAGTATAGGCATCGAACTTGTGGTCGTGGCATTGTGCGCATCCGAGGGTTGCGCCGAGCCAGACAGAGGCGGTGGTTCGCACCCGGTCTGCGGCATAGATAGCGAGATACTCCTTCGCTTGCGCGCCGCCTTCAGCGGTTGTCTGATTGAGCCGATTGTATCCCGATGCGACTTTCTGTTCCCGCGTTGCGTTGGGTAGCAAGTCTCCGGCGAGGTTCTCTCGCGTGAACCGGTCAAACGGCATATTGTCATTAAAGGCGCGAATGACGTAGTCGCGATAGGGCCAGATGCTGACAGATTCGTCGGAGTGGTAGCCGCTGGTGTCGGCGTAGCGCACCAAATCGAGCCAATACATCGCCATGCGTTCGCCATACTGCGGTTTAGATAGGAGGCGGTTGGCGAGTTCCTCGTAGGCACCGGGGCGTTCGTCTCTTAAGAACTGTTCTACCTCGGCAGGTTGTGGGAGTAGCCCGGTTAGGTCAAAGTTCAGTCGACGGATGAGCGTGCGTTTGTCGGCTTCTTCGGCGGTTTCGAGTCCTTCTGCTTCCAATCTTCCGAGGATAAACAGGTCGATTGGATTGCGGACCCAGGCACTGTTTTGGACTGTTGGTAGTTCGACGCGTTCGGGCAGTTCATATACCCAGTGCTCCTCCCATTCCGCGCCTTCGGCGATCCACTGGATGAGCGTATCAATTTGTTCCTGCGTCGGTTGGCGATTTGAGGACTGCGGTGGCATCCGCTGTTCTACATCGGCGTGCGTAACGCGCGCGACGAGTTCGCTGTTTTCAGGCTCTCCCGGCACGATGATGGGATAACCGCTCGGTGCGGAGAAGGCTCCTTCTTTCGTGTCAAGCCGGAGTTCGGCTTGGCGTTGTGCCGGGTCTGGCCCGTGGCAAGCGTAGCACTTATCCGACAAAATCGGGCGAATATCCCGGTCGAAGCTGAGGCGTTCGGCGGCGGGGGTTTGCAGTGCCATCGTCATCAACAGCGCAAACGCCATGAGACTAGTTAAACGTAAGTGACGTGTTTTCATGCCCGTTTCCTCCTATAGACATTTTATAGGTTCATCGCGGCGGCTTCCACGTCCGCAAGGCAGACACGCGCGCCGTTTTGTAAGGCGGAACGATGCACCGCGGCCTCAAACAGCAGTTCATTCCACGCTGCTTCGCCGTCTGCAGGGAAGGGGATATCGGCATGCATCGCTTTGATGACCCCGTCGGCCATCCTGCGGAAAGATTCGGGCATCTCCGGTGTGCCTTCTTCGCTTTCCCAGAGTTCTTCCTCTTCAGAACTGTTTGATGCTCGGCGGCGGTACCAGCCATCAAGTCCCCGGGCCTCGGCGTAGGATTTATCGCCGACAATCATCACGCGGAGCGGATGGTCATCGTAACCCCAGAGGTTTGTGCCATCCAGCGAACCGATGGCACCGTTTGCCCATCCCATGTGGATGAGTCGCTGCCAGCCGCCAGTTTCACTCGGGTCGCCGATAACGCTTACCCATTCCGGCACTCCCATCGTCCAGAGAACCTGATCGATTACGTGGGACCAGCAGTTGAAATGCGCCCGCGCGCGGACGGTCTGGATTTCGCCCAATCTTCCTTCTACCACATCGTCGTGCAGTTTGCGGAAGTGGTGCATAAAGCGATAGTTGAAATCGATGCCGAACTTGAGCCCGGAGGCGCGCCACGCTTTGATGGCGGGTGCTGCAATCCCCAGGTCTGCCTCGCGCAGCCGAGATTGTCCCTCTAATCCACAGAGGGGTTTTTCCGTGAAGACGTTCCGTCCGGCGGCAAACAGTTGGCGAAGCGGTGGGATGCGCCGGGTTTCGTTGACAATCAGGAGCACGAGCTCCGCGTCGCAGTTGGCTAAGAGTTCTTCGATTGTTGGATACCCCGGCACGCCAAATTTTTCTGTCGCTTTCGCGAGGAGTTCGGCATCCATGTCGCAGACAGCGACAATTTCTGCATCAGGATGAGCGTGGAAGTTTCCACCGTGCATGAGTCCCATCCCTCTACCGCTGATAAGTGCGCATTTTGTCATGGTTCAATTCCTCTCTGTTGTTGGCAGTTTTCAGTAGGGTTTCACTACGGCTAACCCTTCCGAAAAATTCCCGTCAGACACGTACGAAGGTTTGATAACCCACTCTCCTTCTTTGTTGATGTAACCCCAGGTTTCCGAGACGCAGGCGGCGGCGAGTCCTTCTGAAAGCTGTCCGACTTCCTCAACCGGTGCTCTTAACCTACAGTTGCGAGACGCGTCAAATGAGTTTGGTATGAGGGTTTACCGTGGCCACACTCTGTCAGCGCGAACCGTCCGGTGCGCTTTGGAAGCGCGTCTACCAG
>PYJE01000043.1:0-2715 GCA_003635305.1 Candidatus Poribacteria bacterium
TTTTGTCAAATTAATTTTCATTCTGTAGGTGGGGATCGCCCGATCCTGACCCGTTCGCGATCTGGCGATCGCGAACTACAGGGGCCGCCTCGCGCCGCCGCGGCGAGCGCGGGGGACAGGCCCCCGCGCTACGGGGCCGCAGCATCTCCCTTTATACCGTAGGGCGAGGGCCTGTCCCTCGCCACCATCGGTCTCACAGAAAGCCCCCGCGCTACGGGGCCGCAGCATCTCCCTTCCTTACCGTAGGGCGAGGGCCTGTCCCTCGCCAACGTCGGTTGCACAGAAAGCCCCCGCGCTACGGGGCCGCAGCATCTTCCTTGCTAACGTAGGGCGAGGGCCTGTCCCTCGCCACCGTTGGTTTCACAGAAAGCGCAATAGCACGCATTACATCGAAAAATCGCCGACGAAAACGTTATTCACCGCGCCGCCTTGGTGCCATGTCACGGCGAGATGCGTGTCTTGATAGCGATAGACTTCCGATTTGCCGACGATGGCGTTCTGCACCGGTGCCAGCGGTTGATACCAGATTTGGTGGGGCTGCGTGCATGCCGCGCACGGATAGCGATTCGCTGAGAGCGCGAGCACCTCGCCTACGGTAACATCAAACCGCGTGCCTTCCTTAGCGAAGGATAGCGGTGCGCTTTGCATCGCAACGATGTCGCCGAGCACCTCAGCCTGTTTTGTAGCCAACATGTTCCGGAGTGCGATGCGCTGCGCCGCTGTCGTGTCCGTGTCAACGTATAGCACACTCTTGCGGGTTTCAGTATCAATTGCCAAGTTCTTTTTGGCAGTGACAATGGCGACGACGGTTAATCCGTCAAGCGATACGTCGTTCCATGTCCCGTGCTGGATGTTCCAGACGAGGGTAGCTTCTTTGCCGCCGTCAACAAATTCGGCACCGAAGTGGCACGCGCCGGTATAGACGCTAGCGGAGCGCGCCTCAATATATTCGCCTTGCACGCTTGGCGACTGCGTTGCGAATGCCACGCCTGCCGCGAAGACAAGCATGAGCGTTGTCCAAACCAAAACCTTTTTCATCTCTTTTGCCTCCTACAAAAATCGTAGTTCTAATGATGAATTTATTATACCCTTTTTGTGTCAAAAAAATCAAGTTTTTATTTTTTTTCGTCCCGCGCGAACCGCTCCCCTGCCCTACAGTTCAGACGAGCGTTCGCGGAGACAAGCACCGTATGGGAGAACTAAACCGCTTTAAGAGGCGCGCTTTTCTGCTTGACCTCTTTAACTTTTCGTGCTAAACTCTTAAGACAAAAGAGGTGAATATCATGGAATTTGATGTGATCATCGCAGCCCGTAGGCGCGCTTTCCAAGCGCGCAACCTACAAAAGAGGTGAATATCATGGAATTTGATGTGATCATTGCAGCCCGTAGGCGCGCTTTCCAAGCGCGCAACCTAGCAGCCCGTAGGCGCGCTTTCCAAGCGCGCAACCTACAAGAGAGGTGAATATCATGGAATTTGATGTGATCATTGCGGGTGGCAACATCGTTGATGGCACAGGACAGCGAGAGGCGTTCGTTGCGGATATCGGCATTCAAGACGACACAATTGCCGCTATCGGCGCGCTTGAGGACGCGGAAACCGCGCATCGGATTTCTGCGAAAAATAGGGTTGTTTGCCCAGGATTCATCGATGTGCATGTTCACTCCGAGATTGCGTTGCTTGGAGGCCGCGATCAGTTCGCCGCTGTCAGCCAAGGCGTGACGACGCACTTAGCCGCCCCGGACGGATTCGGCTGGGCCCCTTTGTCCCCAAAACTTGCAGGCGAATTATGGCACTATACGCAATTTGCATACGGCGATGCAAAACTGACTCTGGATTGGCAAACGCCTGATGCCTATCTGGACATTTTTCATGGGCGCATTCCAGCCAATCTTTATCCACAAGTGCCGCATTGCGCCGTGCGCCTCGGCGCGATGGGATGGGATGCGCGGCCGGCTACGGATGCCGAATTGAAAGCGATGGAACGCACCACGCGCGAGTGGTTGGAAGCGGGAGCATGCTGTCTCTGTTTGGGACTTGACTATCAACCCTCTGCGAACGCCGATTTGCGCGAACTCGTGTCTCTCTCAAAAATCGCAGCGGCTGCCGATGCCATTTATGCGGCGCATGTCCGCTACCGGATCCTCGGCAGAAAACGTGCATGGGAGGAGACCATGGCCATCGCACAGCAGGCTGAGATTCCGGTGCATATCTCGCATGAACGAGTGGATGCAGAGGTATCCGAAGTGCTTGAGCAGGTTGACAAAGAGGACATCGATCTGACGTTTGAATCTTACCTCTATCCCGCGGGCATGACGCATCTCGCGATGATGCTGCCGATGGAGTTTCAGACAGGCGCGCCAGCGGATATGTTGGCGAATTTGGAGGAGCCGGATGTCCGCGAGAAATCGCTGGCGTATCTGCAGGAAGAACTCGGTGAAGGCAACCAGATTGTGGGTTACACGCGTTCCGGCCGTTTTATCGGCATGACTCTCGCTGAGGCCGCGAAAAATGAAGGCAAATCCCACGCAGAATTCGGGTTCAATTTGATTCGTGAAGAGGCTGAAATCGAAACCTTTGTGATGCCGTGGGCGACATCACCGGAAGAAAACGAACGGATTTTGAACCGAACGGCGGCGCATCCGCGCATGATGATTGCCAGCGACGGCGTTTACAACATCCCGCATCCACACCCGCGCAGTTACGGCTGTTTTGTG
>PYJE01000043.1:2735-2992 GCA_003635305.1 Candidatus Poribacteria bacterium
CGAACGCCGATTTGCGCGAGCTCGTGTCTCTCTCAAAAATCGCGGCGGCGGCCGATGCGATTTATGCGGCGCATGTCCGCTACCGTATCCTCGGCAGAAAACGTGCATGGGAGGAGACTATTGCCATCGCACAGCAGGCTGAGATTCCGGTGCATATCTCGCATGAACGAGTGGACGCAGAGGTATCCGAAGTGCTTGAGCAGGTTGACAAAGAGGACATCGATCTGACGTTTGAATCTTACCTCTATCCCGCGGGC
>PYJE01000043.1:3012-9250 GCA_003635305.1 Candidatus Poribacteria bacterium
TTACCTCTATCCCGCGGGCATGACGCATCTCGCGATGATGCTGCCGATGGAGTTTCAGACAGGCGCGCCAGCGGATATGTTGGCGAATTTGGAGGAACCGGATGTCCGCGAGAAATCGCTTGCGTATCTGCAGGAAGAACTCGGTGAAGGTAACCAGATTGTGGGTTACACGCGTTCCGGTCGTTTTATCGGCCTAACTCTCGCTGAGGCGGCGAAAAGTGAAGGCAAATCCCACGCAGAATTCGGGTTCGATTTGATTCGTGAAGAGGCTGAAATCGAAACCTTTGTGATGCCGTGGACGACATCACCGGAAGAAAACGAACGGATTTTGAACCGAACGGCTGTGCATCCGCGCATGATGATTGCCAGCGACGGCGTTTACAACATCCCGCATCCACACCCGCGCAGTTACGGCTGTTTTGTGCAGTATCTCGGCAAGTTCGTGCGTGAGCGAAAACTTATCTCTCTGAAGGAAGCTATCTATAAAATGAGCGGATTTCCGGCGGAACGCTTTCGTCTCGCCGACAGAGGTAGAATTGCCAGTGGGCTTGCAGCAGACATCGTCATTTTCGATCTGGATACCGTGGCAGCCCGCTCAACCTGGGCTGCACCGGTTCAATCCCCTGTCGGTGTGGAGTGGGTATTCGTCAACGGTGTGCCTGTCATTGGAGAGGGAAACGCGACAGGACAGTTCCCGGGGCGCGTGCTGCGGATGAAAAGGTGAGACTGACATATGACGCAGCTTGTAGGCGCGGTTTCAAACCGCGCCTACCGAAGATAAGGTAGAAAACCGTGACAGACTATGATTTGACAATTATCGGTGGTGGCAGCGCGGGACTCGTGCTTGCCGTGGCGGGTGCGAAGTTAGGGAAAAAAACCGCCTTGATAGAAAAACACCGCATCGGCGGCGATTGCCTTTGGACAGGTTGCGTGCCTTCTAAAGCACTCCTCAAAGTCGCGAAGGTTGCCAATGAAATTCAACACGCGGAAAAATATGGGTTCTTCCGCGAAGGCGAAGTTTTCAACCGCGCGCCGGATTTCCAGCAAGCGATGGCGTATGTGCGCAGCACGCAGCAGAAAATCGAGGAGGAGCACGACAACCCGGAAAGGTTTCGGGGGATGGGGGTGGATGTCATCTTCGGCAGTGGGCATTTTATGTCGCCGCAGAGGTTTGTTGTGAATGGCGCGGGTGAAAACCACGCCTACCGGGCCGGGGAGGCAAATAGCGGAGAAATGCGGACGCTCACCAGCAAAAAGTTTGTGATTAGCACCGGTTCGCGTCCCGCTGTGCCGCCGATTCCTGGGATAGAGAACTGCGATTATCTCGATAGTGAAACGGTTTGGGAATTGGAGGAATTGCCCAAGCGGCTGCTCGTCGTTGGCGCGGGGCCGATTGGGGTTGAATTGGGACAGGCGTTTCATCGCCTCGGCGCGGCGGTGACTATTGCGCAACGAGGCAACCGGATTCTGACGAAGGAGGATGCCGATGTCTCGGCGTGTTTGTTAAACTGCCTGCGAGAAGAGGGGATTACTATTCGCCTGAACACACAGATTACGCGCATTGACACCCACATCGCCTCTGCTGCCGTAGAGCGAGGGCCTGTCCCTCGCCACCCCCAGAGTTCACCCGAAAACGTTGTCAACGTAACGTTCCGTGACGATAAAAACAACTCCACAGAACAGGAATTCGACAAAATCTTGATTGCCGCCGGGCGCGCACCGAATGTGGAAGGTTTAGGACTTGAGGGGCTCGGCGTGAACGTCAACAAACGCGGGATTGAAGTTAACAACAAACTGCAGACGCGCGTGAAGAACATCTATGCCGCGGGCGATGTTATCGGGCATTATCTCTTCACGCACGTTGCCGCCTATCAAGCGCAACTGCTTTTGCGGAATATCTTCTTCCCTCTCTCTAGAACGATCGACTATTCTGTTGTGCCGTGGACGACGTTTTGCGAGCCTGAGGTAGCGCGATGCGGCTTGACTGAGGCGGAAGCGCGCGAAAAATATGGCGATGTGGATGTCTTCACACTGCCGCAAGCGGATGTGGATAGGGCAGTCGCTGAAGGCGAGACGCGCGGTTTCACCAAAGTCATCGCAAGCCGATGGCGAGGAAAGATATTGGGCGTTCACCTCGTCGGCGCAAATGCGGGGGAGGTTCTCCATGAGTATGTGCTGGCGATGCAACACGGAATTCCTCTCCACAAATTGAGCGGGATGATGCACGTGTATCCGACGTTTTCAAGCAGTGTGTGGCGCGTGGCGGGGAAGTGGTTTTCGGAAAGCACGCCCATCCAGCTCTTCCGGAAATTGATTTCACATTGATGCATAGGATGGACGCAAATGCTGTTATTTCAAGCTGGTAGGCGCGGTTTGAAACCGCGCCTACAGGATTCATGCCGCGCCCATCTAGACGCACTTGGAAACCGCGCCTACGGGATTCATGCCGCGCCCATCTAGACGCACTTGGAAACCGCGCTTACCGGGGCTATGCTGCGTCCATCGCAAATAGGAGAAAAACTATGAAAAACCTTATCCACGAATGTTATAACGCTTACACCGCGCTCAGGAACGAAATGGGACGGTGGCTCAAACAGAGCATGCTGCTCGATCCCCCCGGGCCAAACGATGGCGGCGAAGACGAGGCAAACTACGCACTCGCATGGTTTCCGCACTATCTTATCACCGGGGATACAACTGTCCTGCAACACTTCGATTCCCTCAAAACCGCGCTGGCGGGATGGGTGGAACGCGATTGCCACCACGGATACGAACCGAAGGCGGAGGCGCATCACGGGCCCGAACCTTTTCTGCTCTTCTTGCCGCGCTATATCGGATTAGTGCCGGAAGACATGGAGGCAGTTAAGTTGTTGACAGATGCCGCCGAGCATATCGGGAATTGGGTGCCGGAAATTCCGCCGTGGTATGATTACAAACGCGATACCTTCATCGGCTATAACATCGGCAGCCGTTTTGTGGAAAACGAGGAAAAGGATGCGTACGAATTGGCAGAGCACTTCCGATTTATTCATATTGCCCTCGCCGCGTATCGTGTCACGGGTGAGAACCGCTATCTGGAATGGGCGTTACGCTACGGTAAGAAGCGGGCTGAACGCATCGTCGCCGCGCCAGAACCGATGCCGCTCCTCTGGGATTTAGATGGAAATGGGCTCAGCGAGGCGGATGTTGATGCCAAGAATTTACATCGGCTTGTCGCTAGCACGCACCATATCCCGAATGACCCGAGTGCAGGCATTGAAGTCCTCCTCGCCTCCGGTGCCGTCTATACCTTCGGCGATCTTCATGGATTATCCGGTGATAGCATTTTTCAAGCGGCAGCGAGACGCATAGTCCAACCGCTGGTGGCTTCCCTGCGCGACGCTTACAATGATCCGGCCGCAGCTGCGCTCAGCTATTATCGTTGGACGTTCAATGATACCACTTTCGATGCTGACATCCGTGCGCAGGTGGAGAAACTGCCGGCTTCTCCACCAGATTTGCTCGCGCTCGTTTTTCCGCAGGAGATTCGTCGCCGCGAACCCGGCGTTGGAAAACGCGCCGATATGGCATACTGGGGAGAGTGGACAGACGACGGTTCTGTCAAACCGATTCAGGAACCGTCAACGGCGACGTTGACGCTCGCCTATCAGGTGAGCGGGGATGTATCGTTTGCTGCGCGGGCGTTGCGAAGTGCTGCGACGCGTTTGACTATCGCCCGGCGCGTGTTGCGCGGTGGAAGGGAACACGCCGATATGGGCGGCGCGGTCTGCTCTGTCGCCGCTGGACATGGACGCAACTGGGGCCAAGGCGCGGTTACGGCATGCTACGGACCGCTTTTGCTCGGCACGCGTGAGATTCAGAGTGAGGTTGTGCCGATGTTAAGAGCGCGCTTGCAAAGCGCGCCTACGGACAACTCGGAACACGCTCCTACCGCAAACAAAGATTCGCAGGATGGAACATCGCATTTGCCGCCGAAACTCCTCTCTCTCGTGCGGCCTATTGTTGGTGCGGAGCCAGGCGCGGAAGTGGTTTTCTATAACGGCGGCGAGTCGCCGCTTACGTTTGCGTGGCAGTTGCGAGATGCGATATGGAGTGATTTGACGTTGGATGCGCGGGAGTCGCGGGTGTTGCGGGTTTAATCCCCAAAATTCTGCGCGATATGCACCAAATCTAGAATGTTCACAACGCCATCGTTGTTGACATCCGCCTCAGGCGAGGTTTGCCCGATGCGCGATGCCACGAACGTCAAATCCAAGATGTTAACAATGCCATCCCCATTCACATCAATAGGAGAAACCTCCCGGGCGCGATTTACAAGATTGGAACTAATAAGTTCAAACACAATATCCTGAGAGGTTTCAAGTCTCACGGGGCCGATGTCCGGTGCTAGCCATTGGTAAAGGGTGGAGCGACTTGTCAACAACGCTGAACGCGTTTTGCTCCGCAACCGAATTTTGAAGCAGTGTTTGAACGTCCCTGCCGGGGTTACCACGTCCTCTAATGCGATAACTTCGGCGTTTGTGGTAATCGTCACGGGACCGAGGAGGTTGACATCTGTGGTTGCCTCAAGTTCCCACGAAGTGCCTAGTTTCATCGGAAAGGGAAAAAATGTAGCAGGCGGCGAAAATTCAACGTTGGTTACGCCGAATACTGAACCGAGCTCCGCGCCGATTTTGTGCAGCTTGAGTCTGTCTTCGGCAACCTCTACAAAAGCACGGGTTGTTGAGGTAACGTCTGTCCCTAGCGTTTCTGTCGTCATTTTGAGCAGGCGGACTGGCTCCCCGGTCTCTTCAACGGTATAGGTGCTTCGTTCCGCGCCATCTTGACTCTCTAAAACCCACACGTTGCCGACATCCATGGGATAATAATTTTGTGCTGCCATCGCAACGCTGCCGATTAGTAAAAGCGATAGTATAAATAAGGTATTTACGCGCATTTAATTTTCCTTTGCAAACGAACCCCGTAGGCGCGGTTTCCAACCGCGCATCTTCAAGAAGCGCGCTTACAAAGCACGCCTACCGGGGCAAACGAACCCCGTAGGCGCGGTTTCCAACCGCGCATCTTCAAGAAGCGCGCTTACAAAGCACGCCTACCGGGGCAAACGAACCCCGTAGGCGCGGTTTTCAACCGCGCCTCCTCAAGAAGCGCGCTTACAAAGCGCGCCTACCGGTACAAACGAACCCCGTAGGCGCGGTTTCCAACCGCGCATCTTCAAGAAGCGCGCTTACAAAGCGCGCCTACCCGGTCTTTGCACCTTCAAGAAGCGCGCTTACAAAGCACGCCTATCCGTTCTTTGCATCTTCAATAAGCGCGCTTACCCGTTCTTTGCATCTTCAATAAGCGCGCCTACCGGTTCTTTCTGCGTCCGGCTTCACCGAAAAACGCTCCAAATCAGCGGTGTGCCGGCGATTCGGAGCGTTTAGTCAGTGATGGGTTCTACTTGAGGATTACCATTCGGCGGGTGGCGGTGAAGTCTCGCGTTTGGAGCGTATAGAAATACGTGCCGCTCGCGACGCGCTCACCTAAATCGTTTCTGCCATCCCAATATGCCGCACTACCCCTCGTCATATAGGCCCCGGTCGGTTTCCAACCCAGTTCTAACGTCCGAACCAAGCGTCCGGAGAGAGCGTAAATCTGGATTGTCACATCAGTGGATTTGCTCAACTGATAAGGCATCCAAGTTTCCGGGTTGAACGGATTCGGGAAGTTTTGCGCGAGGATGGTATCCTTCGGTTGCACATCGCCGACTCGCAGTTGCAGTGTGAGATATGCGTTGCGGATATCCGTGGTTGTCACCGTGCGCTGGAAGGGCCCGGAGAGGATTGCACCGCGCGTATCGTAGAGTGCGACTTCCAATTTATCGCCGGCTTCCACGACGCTGTTGCGATTCAGATCTGCCCAAGCGGCAGAGATGCGCTGCGCATCGCCGTTGACCGTTTTTGTGGTGACAACGCCTGTGCGTAGGTTCTCGGCGACGACAACATAAGACGCACCGGCTTCCATCCCTTGCAAATCGCTAGTGACAACGAATGCCCACGCGCTGTTGTAGTTGCGGCGTGCCGGCGCAGCGGGTGCCTCTGGGGTTTCCCCTTCAGCCGGTTCGTCGGCGACAGGTTCATCAGCCGCAGGTTCCTCTACGACAACAGGTTCGTCGGCTGCAGGTTCCTCTACAACAACAGGTTCGTCGGCTGCAGGTTCCTCTACAACTGGTTCGTCGGCTGCAGGTTCTTCAACCACA
>PYJE01000043.1:9270-18843 GCA_003635305.1 Candidatus Poribacteria bacterium
TACTGGTTCCTCAGCCGCAGGTTCGTCAGCCGCAGGTTCCTCTACAACAGGTTCGTCGGCGGCCGGTTCTTCAACCACAGGTTCCTCTACAACTGGTTCGTCGGCGGCCGGTTCTTCAACCACAGGTTCTTCAGCACTGGGCTCTTCCGCAGGTTGATTCGCCCACGCTTGTCCTGTGAACGTCACCATGCCACCTGCTGGCGTATTGACGATATAGCCGCGGTCACCGCTGATACCAAAGCCGTCATCACCTTCGGCGACAGAATAGGCGACGAACGCTTTTGTCAGCGGGTCCAACGTGATGACAACCGTTGCGCCTAACATATGTGCTAGCGAGTGCGCCGTATAAGGTTCGGCCGGCATCAACGGAACGGAAATCAGGTTCAAACCCGGTTCCAAAGCGATGTCAAAACTGGGGCTTGCTGGCATCACCGGTTCGCCTGTAGCAGGCTCCTCAGGGGCTACCGGTTCCACAACTTCTACAGTTTCCTCGGCAGCTGGTTCTTCGCCGGCAGGTTCCTCAACTTCGCCTGTAGCGGGCTCCTCAGGAGTTACCGGTTCCACAACTTCTATAGTTTCCTCGGCAGCTGATTCTTCTCCGGCAGGTTCCTCAACGACAGGTTCTTCTGCAGCCGGCTCCTCAGGCAGGATAGTGTAATCCGTCAATTCATACACGATATCCTGGTCATTCTGATATTTGACAGGGCCGACATCCGGTGCCAACCACTGGTAAGAGGTCGAACGCGTAGTGACGAGCCGCGTGACAACCCGCCGGTTCAGCTGAATCTTGACACAGTTATCAAAGGTACCCGCGGACGTTTCGATTGTCTCAAGAGCGACAACTTCGGCACTGGTGGTGCTGGTAGTTGCGCCGACTATTTGCAGTTCTGTTTCTGCAACAATTTCCCACGCGTCGCCTAAAACTAGCGGCAGTGGGAAAAAAGATGCCGGCGGATCGAACTGTGCTGCGGCGATGCCGAACGCGCCTTCGTCCGTAGCACTTTGATGCAGTTTAATGCCAGTTGTATCAACGGTGACATAGTAGTTGTCAATGTCCACCGCTTCCGTGCCGACGACTGCCGTTGCGATTTTGAGGAGGACGACTCCGGCATCAACTTCAATGTCGGGTTCTTCAATTGTATAGGTGCGTTCCTCCGTGCCATCAACGCTCATTAACGTCCACGTGTTGCCAATAGCAGCGGGATAATAATTCTGTGCCGCCGCTGTCAATGTGAAACTGCACACTAGGGCTAGCACCAGAATGAGCAGTAGCCAACGCATGCATGTCGTATTTTTCATCAGTCAAATCTCCTTTTTTTAAGTTTAGGACTAACGCATATTTCATATGCGCGGTTGGAAACCGCGCCTACCGAGATGACACCGGGAAGATGCGCGGTTGGAAACCGCACCTACCAGGATGACACCGGGAAGATGCGCGGTTGGAAACCGCGCCTACCAGGATGACACCGGCTAAAATGCGCGGTTGGAAACCGCACCTACCGGCAATTCAGAAGCACAGCTGCAAACCGCGCCTACCGAGATGACATAAGTCCTATAAAATTGGTGTCGGGTTCGGTATCAAACCTACTCCGACGTTAGCGTCCCGGTTGGGACGAATATGTCCCGCAATTGCGGGTAAACTGGACACTCGCGCCTCCGGCGAGATGTCGTCTTGCTGTCTCACGTAGCGGTATCCAAACCACATGCCGGCGAGAATCAGCAGGATAGCGATGAGGATAACGACTAACGCCAATTTCCACGTTACCATGGTATCCCTTTTATTTGGACAGACGCAGCCCGGACCCCGGGGGCGCGGTTTGGAACCGCGCCGGCGTGGGCGCGCTGACAACGCGCGCTTACCACAGTCGCGACTGCGTCCGTCCTTTTTATTTTACACTATTGCGTGTGGATATGCAAGTTGACATACTCCCGCACGCTAAAGCGTGGGGATGCTTTTGACGGCTTTCCTCACGCGCTCGTGCGACTGAATTCTGGGATGTGTGACGGTTTTCCGTGCCACGCGCACGATGCTCGGCAAGCCAAGTCTAACACGTACTCTCCACAGTGGACGATGCCCCGCCCACATAACGATTGGGTGAGAGACAGCAGGATTGACACGATGGACAGGATGGACAGGATAAGAGGACTTACGTTAACGAACGCCTCTTCATCGTGCTTAATCTTGCTCATCTTGAAAATCCTGCTTCCGATGCCGCATTACCCGTCTTTCGGCGGTTTGCCTCTCGGCGATGTTTGACAGGAATCACCTGTCACCTGCTATCCGAATACCACTTCGGCGGACGGGACCCACACAAGGACTGTGCGGGGTGGTATTCCCATCCGACAGGTATGCAAATGATACCATAGAACAACTTTTTTATCAAGTCGTTAATTTCCAAAATTCCCTGCAATGAGCGTTAAATCCAGAATGTTAACCATTCCATCGCCGTTCAGGTCTGCCGCTGCGTCTGCCTGGCCGAAGCGCGATGCAACGAACACCAGATCCAAGACGTTGACAGCCCCATCGCCGTTTACGTCATAAGACAGTCCCATATTGAAACTGACAAGGTGATATTCAATCCCGTCGCTGTTGATATATTTGACGGGCCCGACATCGGGTGCCAGCCATTGATAAGAAGTTGCATCAAGGTTTAGGGGCCCGGATGTGACACGCTGCCGCAATTTAACCTTAGCGCAATTTTCAAAGGTGCCTGCCGGCGTTTCTACCTTCTCAAGCGAGACGACTTCTACGTCGGTAGTGTTTTCCAAGTCGATTTCTCTGCCTAATACGGTAAGTTTGAGTTCCGCTGAGATTTTCCACGTATCGCCTACCGCTAACCGTAATCGGAAGAAGGTGGCGGCCGGTTCAAAAACGGCCGTTACGATGCCGAGGGCACCTTCGTCCAAGATAGTTTTGTGCAGTCCAATCTCTTCGTCACCGACACTCACAAAATACCGGTCGATATCGGGAGTTTCAAGCCGGGGCCCCTCTGTCTCGATTTTAAGGACGGTAAACTCTTTTCCCTCAACGGTTTCGGGACCCTCTAGGGTATAAGTGCGCCGGTCTTCGCCTGTGTCACTCTCTAAAATCCACGTATTGCCGATAGTGGCGGGATAATAGTTTTGTGCGGCGACAGGGGAAACCAGCGTGAACACCAGCGCGAGCATCAGCCAGCGCAAAAATTCGGGATGTTTCATAATCTGTAATCT
The DNA here is from genome assembly GCA_003635305.1 of Candidatus Poribacteria bacterium. Classification (GTDB taxonomy): domain Bacteria; phylum Poribacteria; class WGA-4E; order WGA-4E; family WGA-3G; genus AGPOR5. The sequence goes on from PYJE01000043.1 coordinate 12,481, forward strand.
CCTTTTCAGAACGTGTTTGACTTTTTACAAGTTTCGTGTCATAATAGTCATATCTTACCAAATTCGGTGTAATTTTTCAAGAAAAAAAATTGAAAGGCAGGACGATTTCGTTTTCTGCAGTAGGAGAGAACCCCGTTCTTGATACCGAATGCATCGGGACCGGGATGTCCCTCCTATTCTGTAGTAGGAGAGAACCCCGTTCTTGATACCGAATGCATCGGGACCGGGATGTCCCTCCTACAAGTATCAGGACAGGGATGTCCCGCCTACCGGGAGAAGGGATGTCCCGCCTACAGATATCGGGACAGGGACGCATCTGTAGTTCGCGATCGCCTGATCGCGAACGGATATCCCTCTTACGGGTATCGGGACAGGGATGGCCCTCCTACCGGGAGAAAGGCAGTTTCCGTTGAAAACTGAACCGTTCGGATTGAAGGAGAAACAGACATGCGATTGGAAGGACAGGTAGCTATTGTAACAGGTGGAGGAGGGGGCATTGGCAAAGCGACATGCTTGGCGTTCGCGCGGGAAGGCGCGGATATTGTTATCCCCGAAGTGAATATCGCTAACGCCGAGGCGGCCGCCGCCGAGATTCAGGCACTCGGCAGGAAATGTGAGGTTATTGAGACTGATGTCTCCAACGGCGACTCGGTGCGAGCGATGGTGCGCCAGACGCTTGATGCCTTTGGACGCGTCGATATTCTTGTCAATAACGCGGGCATTTTCAGTTATACACGCCTCGATGTCTGCACCGAAGAGGAATGGGATCGGATGATGGCTGTCAACCTCAAGGGGCCCTTTCTCTGTTCGCAGGCGGTGATGGAGACGATGAAAGCACAGCGTTCTGGGAGGATTATCAATCTCGGTTCGTTGGCGGGACAAGTGGGCGGCATCGTTGCATCGGCCCCTTATTCGGCTTCAAAAGCCGGGGTAATGTGCTTGACGAAATCGTTGGCGCGGGTGCTCGGCGAATATGGGATTACGGTGAATTCCATTGCGCCCGGTGTCGCCGCGACAGAGATGGCGAAAAACCATCCGGATATGAGAGCTCAGATTCCTCTGGGGCGTGTTGCCGATGCTTCGGAGATTGCGAGTGCCATTCTCTTCCTCGCCTCGGAAGAGGGACGTTATCTTACTGGGGCGACGCTCGATGTGAATGGCGGCATACGGATGGCGTAATGCGAAGTGAGGCAAATGTTATGCAGGGAATAACGTAGAAAGGAGTCTAATCGATGGAATACAGAACACTCGGACGCGCGGGCGCGAAAGTATCACCGTTGTGCCTCGGCACGATGATGTTCGGCGGGCCGACGAATGAGAAGGATTCTATCCGCATCATTCACCGCGCGCTGGACGCAGGCATTAATTTTATGGACACCGCCAACGTCTATAACGATGGCGAATCGGAACGAGTCATCGGGAAGGCGGTTAAATCTGAGCGGGAGAGATGGATTATCGCCACGAAAGTCCACGGTTCAATGGGAGAGGATGTGAATCAGAGCGGCTCGCATCGGGTAAATATCATGTCGGCGGTGGAAGCAAGTCTCCAACGCCTCGGCACGGATTATATTGACGTGTATTACCTGCATCGTTGGGATGCCTCGACTCGCATTGCGGAATCGTTGCGGGCTCTAGACGATTGCGTTCGGCAGGGGAAAGTGCGCTATATCGCTTGCTCTAACTTTGAGGCGTGGCGCGTCTGTGAGGCGTTGTGGACAAGCGAGAAACTCGGGCTAGAGGAATTTGTGTGCGTTCAGCCGCTCTATAACATCGTCAACCGCGATGCTGAGGTGGAGTTGCTGCCGTTTTGTGAAAAACATGGCGTAGGAGTTGTGCCTTACAGCCCGTTGGCGCGCGGCGTGCTGTCGGGGAAGTATGCAGTCGGGCAAGAACCGCCGAAGGGTTCGCGGGCAGCACGAAAAGATAGGCGGATTTTGCAGACTGAGCTCCGTGATGAGAGTTATGAGGTTGCGCAGCAACTGAGGCCGTTGGCAGATGCGCACGGCAAAACGCTCACGCAATTCGCGTTGGCATGGGTGCTGGCGAATCCGCTTATCACTTCGGCGATTATCGGGCCGCGAACGATGGAGCAGTTGGAGGATAACCTCGGCTGTCTGGATTGCACCTTGACTGTGTCGGATGAGGCGGCGGTTGATGGATTGGTGCCGCCGGGTGAGCATACCGGGAAAGGTTACAACGATGTGGCGTATCCGGTGCTTGGGCGAGCAACGCGCGGTTAAGAGGCGCGGTTGGAAACCGCGCCTACCGGCTGTTCTAACCCTCTGCATCGTCGGCAGACTGCGAACGCGCGTTCGATCTGTTTAATTCGCGACGCAGCTGGGTGACTTCGGTTTCCAACGCGTTAATCCGTTCTAGGAGTTGCGCGTTGGTGGTTTCTGCTTCCTCACGGGCACGTTGGAGTTCCGCGTTGACAGCTGCCGCGAGTGCCTCTGCCTTCTCGCGGCGGCGTTTTTCTCGTAAATACATGATATTCTCCCACGCCAAACAATAGGCGATAATCGCCGTCCCCAACAGGATTACGACAAGTATATCATTGAACAACTTTTTTTGTCAAATCCTGCTAATCTTGCTCATCTTGAAAATCCTGCTCGGAAATCCCCCCTGACAGTTTGAACGAGGCACACTTTCAAACCGCGCCTACCGAGTTTTTTATCCGAGCCTCCGCAAATAGGCGGAGAGAAAAATAACAATTAGCCCGAAAATCACGGTGAGGTTCAGCCACGGCGCGGGCTTTTTCTGAAATATCTCAAACACGGGATAGGGGAACGTCAGCATAATTGCAAGCGTGTAAATGAGAAAGACTAGGAAGAGTTTGATGCCGATGATGAGGATATAGAGCGAAAAATAGGGCATCTCTGCAGCCGCACCGCTGCGTGCTGAGCGGAAGAAGGTGATGAAGTTGTAAAGTCCCGAAATGAGGACAGTGAGCAGTGCGCACCAGACGATGCTGCTGAAGCGGCGCAGTGCTGATGTGATGAATGCTGTCGGAGCTGGTAAGCGGTTCGCAATCGGCATTAAGATGACGCGAAAGAAGAAGAAGCCGCCTATCATCAAGACGACAGAACCGACGTGTAACCATTGCATCAACGGTTTTAAGATAGGCATTTTTTGTAGTGAGTGGGGCTGGGAGCAACGGATTCCTCCTCCTTGAGTGCAAGGCGAGGGACAGGCCCTCGCCCTACGGTGAAACAGAACGTCATTGTCCCAGAGCACGGGGGACAGGCCCCCGCGATGCTTCAATCCAGATAAACAGCCTGCACCCTGGCTTGGCGAGGGACAGGCCCTCGCCCTACGATGAAACAGAACGTCATTGTCCCGCAGCGCGGGAGCCTGTCCCCCGCGATGCTTCGATTGAGATGAACACCCTGCATCATGGCGTGGCGAGGGACAGGCCCTCGCCCTACGATGAAACAGAACGTCATTGTCCCAGAGCGCGGGGGCCTGTCCCCCGCGATGCTTCGATTGAGATGAACACCCTGCATCATGGCGTGGCGAGGGACAGGCCCTCGCCCTACGGAACGCGCGGTTATCTTCTACACAACCGGTTTCCCACCGACCGGGGTGAAACACGAACGCGATTGCTTGCAAGCATCCGGTGCTACAAACCGGTCATCGGGGCCGACTACCTGCATCGTGCAATTGCACCAATAGTGCGATTCTGGGTTGGTTTCCACCAGATTCTGCAAGTTGCCTCCGGGGATATAAATCGCCTTCGTCCGGAGGTATTGGCATATCGGGCGACTGAAAAGGGGCAAATGTTTCGCTTGAGTCATGGCTGCCTCCTATGCGTGCGCCGCCATCATCGCGGCACGGGTGATGAGATTCTGGGTTAAGACTACCTTATACTCGTTGTCGTTCAACGGTTGCGCGTCCTTGACTGCGTCTGCACCCGCCTGCTTGCTGACGGCCTCGCTAATCATTTTGCCGGTGAGTGCGGCCTCCGCTTCTTTGGAACGCCACGGTGCAGGCGCAACGCCGCCCAGAACAATCCTGGCGGTTTGACAGGTATTCCCTGACATCTCAAACACACCCGCGACACTCGCTAATGCGAAGTCCGGCGCGCCTTTTTCTCGCGCTTTTAGATAGAGGCTTTTCGTGTTCGATTTCGGCTGCGGCACCTGCACCTCAACGACGATTTCGTTGGGTTCAAGGACGTTCTCACGGAACGGGTTCGTTGCCGGTAACGTGAAAAATTCCTCAACCGCCATCGTCTTCTCACCCTCGGGTCCGACAATGTTAAGTGTCGCGCCCAAGGCGATTAACGCAGGGGCAATGTCAGAGGGATGCACGATGTAAACCGGGTCTCCGCCGAGAATGGCGTGATATTTGCTCAGGCCATCGACTGCATAGCACATCTCGCCGCCTTTCTTGAGGCAGTTGACGGTTTCATCGCGGTAATACCAGCAGCGCGGGCGTTGACAAAGGTTGCCGCCGAGTGTGCCGACGTTCCGAATCTGCGGCGTAGCGACAGATGCCGCCGCCTGTGCCAGCACGGTGTAGTGACGCTGAATCGTCGGGTGCTTCGCGATGTCGGCGACGGTGGTTAACGCGCCGATTTTCAGTCCGGTAGCATCCGCTGAGATACTGTCCATTCCGGGCAACGTCTTCAGGTTCACCAACGTCTTGGGGGTTTCAACATACTCCTTGAGTTCGCCGAGCAGGTCTGTGCCGCCGGCGATTACCATCACCTCCCCCCAACCGCTGTGGTTCAGCAGTGAGGTGACTTGCTCAAGGCTTGTCGCGTTGACGTAACTAAATTTTTCCATTGCGTCTCTCCTTTGGACTGAGGCGAACACATCCGTAGTCGCGGGTTGGAACCGCGCGACAGTCTGCATGCGCGCTTGAAAAGCACGCCTACCCGCAGAGTGGATAGATGGCACGATTGGAAACCGCGCGACAGTCTGCATGCGCGCTTGAAAAGCGCGCCTACCAGTAGAGTGGATAGATGGCACGATTGGAAACCGCGCCATATCCTGCATGCGCGCTTGAAAAGCACGCCTACCCGCAGCGCATGCGCGCTTGAAAAGCGACAGTGGATGTGTCCGGAAGTTCGCTCCTTTACGCCTTCTTCTCAGCAAGCGCGGCGAGCACCTTGTCCGGTGTCAACGGCAACGACCGGATGCGCACGCCGATGGCGTTGTAAACCGCGTTTGCGATGGCACCGAGCGTCGGAATACACGGCGGCTCGCCGATACCTGTCACTTTCCGGTGCGTATCAAAAACGATTGATTTAATCTCCGGTATCTCAAAAGTGCCGGGGACTTTGTAGTCCTCAAGGTTCGCGTTCATCATTCGGCCGGTTTGCGCGTCCATGAAGCGTTCTTCGAGCAGCGTCTGCCCGAGCCCCATAATCACGCCGCCGTTAATCTGACTCTCTGTCGTCAGCCGGTTGATGGCCAACCCGCAATCTTGCACGGCGACAATTTTCAGCACCTTGATAACTCCTGTCTCCGTATCCACTTCCACTTCAGCAAACTGCGTGCCTGCGACACCGCCTTGGCGGAGTTCTTCGTCCCACTGGCCGCCTTCGCTGATGCTCTCCATGCCGAGTTGTCCGGTTGCCTGTGCCCAGCTGAGCGTCTTCGTCCGGTCGGAGACGACGTAGATGGTGCCAGTGCCGACGCGCAGTTCTTCCACGGGTGCTTCTAGCAGCGGTGCGATGCGTTCAAACAGTTTCTGTTTCGCCGCCGCTGCCGCTGTCTTGATAACCGGTGCCACCGATGCAGTCGTCTGACTGCCGCCGCTGCCGCCAGATGGTAAACCGGGTTCGCTGTCTCCAACCTTAACAGTAATATCTGTCGGCGCGAGCCCGAATTCTTCGGCGACGATAATCGCAATAGCCGTGCGGATGCCGGTGCCGATATCCTGTGTGCCGGTGACTGCCTCAACGGTGCCATCGGCGTTGATAGTGACGCGCGCTTCCGTGCCACGTCCACCGCCGCCGCCCCAACGTCCACTGCCAAGTCCCATGCCGCGTTTCTTGATGCCAGTGCCAGAGCCCGGCACGCTGTTACGGCGATGCCATCCGATTTCCTGGGCACCGAGCGTGTATTGCGCTTGGCGGATTTCACTGGTGTCGTTGATACGGCGGAATTCCAGGGGGTTCATCGCCAACTTCTCGGCGAGTTCATCCATCAGGCAGTCCATTGCGAACGCGCCTTGCGGATGGCCGGGTGCGCGCATCGCGCGTTGGTTGCCAGCGTTGACAGCGACGTTCACCTTTTCTGTGCGGAAATTCGGAACGTGATAGACGTAAGGGGCTTGAAACCCCGCGCCGCTGGAAATGCCGCCGGTTCCGTAACCGCGCATATCGTAAGCGATGAGTCGTCCATCGCTTGTCGC
>PYJE01000043.1:18863-32585 GCA_003635305.1 Candidatus Poribacteria bacterium
TGGCCGCCTTCGCTGATGCTCTCCATGCCGAGTTGTCCGGTTGCCTGTGCCCAGCTGAGCGTCTTCGTCCGGTCGGAGACGACGTAGATGGTGCCAGTGCCGACGCGCAGTTCTTCCACGGGTGCCTCTAGCAGGGGTGCGATGCGTTCAAACAGTTTCTGTTTCGCCGCCGCTGCCGCTGTTTTGATAACCGGTGCCACCGATGCAGTCGTCTGACTACCACCGCTGCCGCCGGACGGTAAACCGGGTTCGCTGTCTCCAACCTTAACGGTAATATCTGTCGGCGCGAGCCCGAATTCTTCGGCGACGATGATTGCAATAGCCGTGCGGATGCCGGTGCCGATATCCTGTGTGCCGGTGACTGCCTCAACGGTGCCATCGGCGTTGATGGTAACGCGCGCTTCCGTGCCACGTCCACCGCCGCCGCCCCAACGTCCACTGCCAAGTCCCATGCCGCGTTTCTCGATGCCAGTGCCAGAGCCCGGCACGCTGTTACGGCGATGCCATCCGATTTCCTGGGCACCGAGCGTGTATTGCGCTTGGCGGATTTCACTAGTGTCGTTGATACGGCGGAATTCCAGAGGATTCATCGCCAACTTCTCGGCGAGTTCATCCATCAGGCAGTCCATTGCGAATGCGCCTTGCGGATGGCCGGGTGCGCGCATCGCGCGTTGGTTGCCAGCGTTGACAGCGACGTTCACCTTTTCCGTGCGGAAATTCGGGACGTGATAGACGTAAGGGGCTTGAAACCCCGCGCCGCTGGAAATGCCACCGGTTCCGTAACCGCGCATATCGTAAGCGATGAGTCGTCCATCGCTTGTCGCCCCTGCGCGCACGTGCTGCGTCATTGAGGGCCGATTGCCAGCGACAAGATGCTCATCTTTCCGCGTCAGCATCAGTTTTACTGCTTTGCCGGTGATACGTGAGAGTTCCGCGGCGGCGTGTCCTTCCATCCCCGGTCCGAATTTGCTGCCGAAGCCGCCGCCCATGTGCTCAGTGATGACGCGGACTTGGTTGGCAGGCAGCTCAAAGTGCTGTGCAAAATCGTTCCGGGTGCCGAAAACCGCTTGTGTTGATGCCCACACCGTCAGGTGCTGTTCGTCTTCCCATTCGGCGACATGTCCGTGCGTCTCCAAGCAGACATGCGTTTGGACAGGTGCGTGGTAGGTAGCTTCCACCACAACGTCGGCTTCCTTGAAACCTGTCTCAAGTTCGCCTTCCTCGCGGATATTCGGGTTGCTCTGATTGCTGTTCCAATCGTCGCGGATTTGCGGCGCGCCTTCCGCCATTGCGTCCGCTTCCGTGACGACGAAGGGCAATTCCTCCACGTCTACTTGGATGAGACGGAGCGCGTCCTTCGCGATGTCGTCGGTTTCGGCGGCGACAGCGGCGATTTCCTGTCCTTGATAGCGGAGTTTCTTCCCGACTTCAATCAACGGAATCACCGCTTTGACACCGGGCAGTGCCTCGGCGGCACTCACATCGATGCCGTTGACGGTGGCGTGCGGGACTTCGGAACGCAAGATGCGCCCATAAAGCATCCCCGGCCGATTGATGTCAAAGGTATACTTCGCTTCGCCTGTAACTTTATCCTTACCAGACAAACGGGTTATCCGCTTGCCGATGAGGCGTGATTCACTCGCTTCTCCCCATGATGCCATCGTTAACCTCCTTCCCTACGCGGGTAAGATGCGTTACATCTTCCGTGCGGCCGTTTCCACCGCGTCAAAGATGAACGGATAGGTGCCACAGCGACAGGTGTTGCCAGACAACCCCATCTTAATCTCTTCTAGCGTCGGTTTCTGGTTTTCGCGCAGCAGCGATGCCGCCGAGACGATGAAGCCGGGCGTGCAGAAACCGCACATCATCGCGTCGTGTTGGATGAACGCTTCTTGCACCGGATGCAGGGTGTCACCCTCTGCGAGCCCTTCGACAGTCGTTATCTGCTTGCCTTGCGCGTCAATAGCGAGCATCATGCAGGCGTAAACCGGTTTGTTATCCACCGTCACCGTGCAACCGCCGCATTCACCCCTGTCACAGATGAGTTTCGCCCCGGTCAAATCTACGCGATTGCCGCTGGTGTCGCTGCTATCGCGCAACACTGTCAACAAGGTGGTGCGCGGTTCAACTTCTACTTGATACATCTTCGCGTTGATGTCGAGTTGAATCGTCGCGCTCGTAATCGCTTCGCCGGTCTGCGCTTCCGCCGCGTTCTCTGCGCCGATGAGAACCGTCGGGGCAACAGCCGCGGCGACAGTGCCGGTGCCTACCCCTTTCAAGAAGTTCCGTCGCGAGATAGAGGTTTTCTCCACTTTCTCAGGCGCGCTCTGCTTTTTGTCTGCCATGATTCTCCTCCTTTTTTTCGATAGGTTATCACGTTTGGATTTTTTTGTCCAGCAAAAAATTTTGCTAGTATCGGGGTTTCGTTCGCGAGAGAGATAGTTCTTACCACGCTTCGTCAATCCATTCGTTACCGTGGTCTGGGTTGTAGATTAATCCCTTCTCGATGTGAAGACAGATGTCCAATTTTTCCAATATGATATGTCCGACGAGAACAGGCGCGTCCTTGGGCAAATCCGTTACCTGGATGATATCCGAGCGTTCCATGATGGTAAACTCAACGCCGGAATAAACAGTCCGCATCACTGTCCCGTTCGCTGTCTTCGACGGTAATCTTCCTACTGGGATTAACCCGAGTTGTTCGATAATCGGTTTCGGTAAAGACAACCGAGATGCTCCCGTATCAACGAGTGCGTCTTCGACGGTGATGCTCCGAACTTCTTCGGTGGGGATAACGCCTTCTTTCGCTAGAATCAAATCTGCCAGATTAGCGAGTTTAATCTCTGTTGTGTGCCGCATTTTTCTTTCTCCAATTGTGTTCAGGCAAGATTAAACGTGAGTGCCTCTCTCAAGAATACCATAAAATGATTCGGATGTCAATTTTTTTGTGGAAATTATTTTTGGAATAGGGTATCCTAATTAATGCATGCGCGGATACGGAAATCCGCGTTTTGGGATTTCCCAATGAGTTAAGCAGCAGCGTTCGTGCCGGTGCATGCCTCGCTGCTAAAAATCGATTTTATCAACTGAAATAGGAGAATTCTCATGTCAGGCAATACGTTTGAAATCAGTGATGACACCTTTGAAGGCATGGTGCTTACGTCGGACACGCCTATCGTTGTGGACTTTTGGGCGGAATGGTGCGGCCCGTGCAAAATGATTGCGCCGATTTTGGAGGAGCTCGCTGCGGAAAACGCGGACACCTTCAAGGTTGGAAAACTCAACGTCGATGACAACCGCCGGTCGGCGATGCAATACGGCGTGCGGAGCATCCCGACACTCCTCATCTTCAAAGATGGAAAGGTGGCGGGGCAGATTGTCGGCGCGACATCCAAAGAGGCACTGAAGGAGAAAATCTTAGACGTGCTTTAATCCCACACCCCCGTTTACGTGGAAGTTTGCCGGCACCGAGAGGCTTCGGCAAACTTCCACGCGCTATAGGCATCTCCCATGTTTTGGCAATTTATTTACAACGCACTCGCTGTGCCGGCGATGTTCGTCGGTTTTCACGCGGCCGGTTATTACGCCCCCAAAATTCGGGAAGGTATCCGCGGGCGGAGAGATGTCTTTGAGCAATTGAAGACACAACTTCGTTCGGCGCGGAACCTCAAGCACACCGCGTGGTTTCACTTCACCTCCGTCGGTGAGTTTGAACAAGCGAAACCACTGATTGAGGCGATTTACGCCGAGACGCGAACTGTTTTAACGTTCTTCTCCCCTTCTGTCGCGCCGAATGTGAGCCGATACCCGCACGCCGATGCCGCCGGTTACCTCCCGTTTGATACGCCTGCAAACGCGGAACGTCTGATTCAGCTTATCGCGCCTTCTGTCATCGTGTTTTCCAAATTCGATATTTGGCCCAATCTGGTGTGGAAGGCAGCCGAACGCAGCGTTCCCATTGTCGTCGTGGCGGGGACGTTGCACGCCAAATCGAAGCGGCTCTCTCCCTTCGCGAAGCCGTTTTTTAGCAGAGTGCATCGGCATATCACACTGCATTGCGCTATCTCTGAAGAAGACGCGGCACGGTTTGCGCAATTGTGCGCGACCGGAAAACACGCTCCCCCGAAGAATCAGATTGTCGTCACTGGGGATACCCGTTACGAACAAGTCTACCGTCGTGCTACGGCAATTGAACCCGATGCAACATTTTTTCCGGGGCAAGCCACGCTGAAAAACCCGATTCTCATCGCCGGTAGCACTTATTCAGAGGAAGAAGCGGTGGTATTGGAGGCGTATCAGCTGCTGCAGGAACAAGCGCGCTCGGAAAACGCGCCTGTCCCACACCTAATTCTGGTACCGCATGAACCGACACCGGAACGGATAGCAGAAATTCGCGCCAAGTTGGATGAGTGGGGACTGACGCACGTCTGTTTTTCAGCACTCAAAACTATGACACCTTTGTCACACGTCAATGCGATTGTGGTTGACACGGTGGGGCATCTTGCGAAACTCTATCGGTTGGCGGATATTGCGTTCGTCGGCGGCAGTTTTCACGGCAGCGTGCATAACGTAATGGAGCCCGCGGCGATGGCGAAGCCTGTCCTGTTCGGCCCGACTATTCATAACGCTTATGAGGCATCTCTGCTTCTGGAAAGAGGCGCGGCCAAGATGGTGCAGACAGCGGTGCAGTTGGCAGATGCCATTGCCGAATGGCTGTCCGATGAAGAGTCGCGAACGGCGGCTGGAGAACGTGGGAAGCTGGTGATAGAAGAGAATTTGGGGGCAGTGGAACGGACGTTGGTGCATTTACGGGAGTATGTGTGAGGAAAGCGGCGCGGCGTTATTTCGGTTTTGAAAGAAATCTATTGACAAAATTGTGAGCGGAATGGTAAGATAGAACGTAAACCTAAAACTGAGGAACTTCCATGAAGATTACCAAATTGGAAACGTTTCTAGTGCAACCGCGCTGGCTCTTTCTGAAAATCCATACTGACGAAGGGTTAGTCGGGCTCGGGGAACCGATTTTAGAGGGGCGCGCTAAAACGTGCGCGCAGGCAGTTGACGAACTCGCGCCTTACCTCATCGGCGAAGACCCGAGGCGCGTCGTCCACCACTGGCAGGCGATGTATCGACACGCTTTTTATCGCGGCGGCCCCATTCTAACAAGCGCGCTCAGCGGTGTGGAGCAAGCACTCTGGGATCTCGCCGGAAAGTCGCTCGGCGTGCCTGTCTACCAGCTTTTCGGCGGGCCGACGCGCGACAAAATTCGTCTCTACAAAGGCGGCGGCGATGCCAACAGCATTCAGGAATGGATTGACAAAGGGTTTACCGCTTTTAAAACCGGGGTTGCCGGGGGAAGACCTGCGCGTATTATTGAGAACAAAGCGTTCGTCGACCGGGCGGTGAACCATTTCGCCGCCTTGCGCGAAGCCGCCGGCCCCGAGATCGATCTTGCTATTGACTTTCACGGCGCGATTAGCCCGCAAACGGCGAAGTTGCTCATTAAAGCGTTAGAACCGTATCAACCGATGTTCGTGGAGGAACCGGTTCAGTGTCAAAACGTGGATGTGTTGGCGGAGATTGCGCGCGGCACGCATTTGCCCATCGCTACCGGTGAACGCGTCTTCACGAAGTGGGGATTCCGTGAGATTTTGGAGAAGCAGGCGGCGAGTATCCTGCAGCCAGATCTGTGTCACGCCGGTGGTATTAACGAGGTGCGCATTATCGCAGGGATGGCGGAAGCATATTACGGCGGCATCGCCCCGCACAACCCCCTCGGCCCGATTTCGCTGGCGGCCTGCATCCAGCTCGATGCCTCCATCCCGAATTTCCTGATGCAGGAACACACTACGTTGGGTGAAGGATATTTAAAGAATCCGTTCATCTTCAAAGATGGGTTTGTGGAATTACCGACAGGACCTGGCTTGGGCATTGAGCTCGATGAAGATGCGTTGGAAGACAAACTCTACCACGATTGGCGGAATCCAGAGACGTTCCATCCCGACGATGGGGCTGTCGTTGATTGGTAGGAGATTTTTCGCATGAAATTTATTATGTTTACCAAACACCTACAAGGTTTGGACGTGCCGGACATCATCAAGGCACTTCACTCCGTAGGTGTCCAAGGCGCAGATCTCTGTGTGCGTTCCGGCTATCCGGTCAATCCGGAAAACGCGACGACAGCGTTGCCTTCAGCGGCAAAACAGTTCGCCAATGAAGGGCTGGCTATTCCGCTGATTACGACACCCGGCGATTTTCTCGAACCTACCGATGAGGAGACGATTCGTGTCTATGCCGCCGCAGGCGAAGCCGGCGTTGAAAATATCAAACTCGGCTATTGGCACTGGCACGCGGATGATGGCGGCTATTGGAGCCAGGTCGATCTCATCCGCAGGCAATTGGCCGGATTCGCGAAACTTTCGGAGAAATACGGGCCGCGCACCTGCATCCATAACCATTCTGGGACATCCATGGGACTCAACTCCTGTGCGGTGATGAACCTCGTCAAAGGCTTTGACGCACGATATGTGGGTGTTTTCGCGGACACAGGGCATCTCTCCATCGTGGGCGAACCGATTCAGATGGCCCTTGATATTGTCAAATCGCATCTCGCTGTGATGGCCTTCAAAGACCTGGCGCGTTCGCCGGGGATGCGAGGCGGCGCGGTTGTCCGCATGGGCAAAGGCTTCGTTGATTGGGAAACTGCCGTGAACACGCTGATGGCAATGGACTTTTCCGGTCCCATCAGTTTCCACAGCGAATATAGTGGTGAACCCGTGGAGAGCGTCATTGACTTGGCGCGGATAGATGTCCGCTTCATTCGCGCACTTATGGCAACCGTAGGAGAGCCCTCCCAGTCTTGATGCGAGAGAGGACACAATGACACAATTTCAGTTAGGATTCAACACCAGCACTATTCGTCCGGCGAGTTTAATGGATAAAATCCGCATTGCAGGCGAGGCTGGCTACTCGGCGATTGAGCTCTGGAACGATGATCTCGCCGCTTACGAGGAACAAGGCGGTTCCCTCGCCGATGTCAAAAACGCGCTGGCAGACCAGGGGCTTTCTGTCCCCACGGTTATCGCCTTGCACGGGTGGCTCAATACAACAGGAGCCGAACATCAGCAGGCAGTTGAAGAAGCAAAACGGCGCATGGCGCAAGCCGCCGCTGTCGGCGCGACTTACATTATCTCCAGTCCCCCGCGCGAAGTGGCAGATTTGCAGTTAGGCGGCGAAAATTATCGTGAGCTGCTGGAACTGGGACGTGATTTTGGCGTAAAACCGGCGATGGAATTCCTCGGATTCGTTGATGGAGTCAACAAAGTCAAGCACGCGTGGGAGGTGATACGCGCGGCAGACCATCCGGATAGTTCTATTGTGCTGGATCCGTTCCATCTTTACCGCGGTGGTGGAGAGATTGACGATATGCGCGGCATTCCCGCCGATAAAATCGCGGTTTTCCATTTCAACGATGCCCCCGCGCACCCCGCGCGCGAAGAACAAACCGATGCAGACCGGGTTTATCCGGGCGACGGCATTCTGGAGCTCGGGCAGATGCTCGCTATTCTGGAAGCCGCGGGGTATAACGGGGTTATCTCACTGGAGTTGTTCAATCCGACGTATTGGGAGGAAGACCCGGGGGAAGTGGCGCGCATCGGTTTGGAAAAGATGAAGGCAGTGATAGCGGGCTAAAAAAGGCTTGCTTTCCAACCGAAATGTGCTATAATAGCAGAAAACAGAGGGATGAAAACGACATGGCTTACCTTGAAGGACTTTTATCATCGCTGACGCGTGTGAAAAACGCGCGTTCGGGCCGCGCCTCTTCGTGGGATACGACCGGACGCAATAACGATGCATGGGATATCGCGCCCGGGGAGACCCGAGTGCTCGCCGATATCCAAGGACCGGGGTGTATCAATCACATTTGGATGACGCAGCCGAACGGCTATCGGAACGTGCTGATGCGGATGTTTTGGGACGATGAGGAGCATCCGAGTGTGTTGTGCCCATTAGGCGACTTCTTCGGGCTCGGCAATGAAATCGTCAATTCTTATGACTCGATTGCGTTCTCCGCGTCCACGGAGCGGAATAACGAATTTAACGCCGGTTGCGCGCTGAATTGCTACTTGCAAATGCCGTTTAACCGCGCCGCCCGCATCGAACTCGTCAACGAAGGCGATACACCGCACCGGCAATACTTCTACATTGACTACGAGCAGTATCCCGCGCCGCATGGCGACGATGTCGCTTATTTCCATACGCAGTTTCTGCGCGAAAATCCGTGCGATGGGTGGGGAGACGAAATCCGTGTCAATGCGTCGGAAGCGAATATTGTCAACGCTGAACGCCTCGCGTGGGAGAACAACTACCTTATCTTGTCCGCCGAGGGCAAGGGGCATTACATCGGCTGCAATCTGTCTGTTACCAACTTCCAGGGCACGTGGTGGGGCGAAGGCGATGATATGATTTGGATTGACGGCTACAAGTGGCCTCCCGATTTGCATGGCACGGGCTCTGAAGATTATCTCAATCAGGCTTGGGGCATGCAGAAGAATGCGTTTGCGCACAACGGTTCGTCTATCCACGAAAACGATACCGAGGGATACCAGACTTCTTACGTCTACCATCTCGAAAATCCTGTCCGTTTTGAGAAGGAGATTCGGGTGACGATTGAGCACGGCCACGGTAACCATCTCAGCAATGAGATGTCGTCTGTCGCCTACTGGTATCAAATTGAGCCGCACCGTCCGTTTGGCATTGTGCCTGTCGCGCAGCGGCAGCCGGTTCGGAAGGACGCGTCGGGTGCGTGGCAGATGCAGCACGAGGCACCTGTTCCCGAATTGAACGCAGAAATGCAGGCGATGCGACAGGAATGGCGTGAAAATGCCCTTTATCGATGGGCTCCCCGCAAAGGCTTTTATCGCACACGATGAAACAGAAATGGAGTGAAAAGGAATAAATGTTGACTGTTTTTGAACGGCTTCTGGCGACATGCATTGGGCAAATAGAGGAAGATGCCGCTGAGATTTCGTCTGACGAACACGACACGGGGAGCGAGAATACCCCTCCTGAAACGGGCGAAAGCCGCGGCGACGATGCGGCACCCCAAACCGATGCCGCGCCAGAAGCAGCTGCGGATGTCCCTGCCGATGACTGCATGGACAACGTCGATGACGGTTCTGGCGAAACAACCTCTATCGGACAGGATGCCGTGAACGAACACATTGCGCAATACCAAAAACCTGAATTTGGCGTGCGCGAAGGGCTGTATGACTTCGTCGCCATGTTTGAAGAAAGCGAGGTGTCAGGTGCAGAGCAGGCATCCGCCAGCGGTTCCGATACTGTCGGTGGTGTAACGAAGCCTGCGCTCTTTGCGCACCCAACGCCGATGGACGCAGCGCGGATTACCTACGCACTCTCGCTTCCCGATGTTGCGGATAACGAAAAGCTCTTTCTGCATTTCTGCATCGGTTTGCGGGACGGTGTCGTGTTTGACGATGCTGAACGTCAACCCGGTGGCGTGCGGTTCGGTATCGAAGTTGCGGCGCAGGCGAATACGGAAATTCGCCCATACAATTGCTTTGAAGCGGTTTCAACCGAATGTCAATGGGATGAACACGCTGTTGAACTCACCCAATACGCAGGCAAAGATGTCAATATCTCTTTCCTGACACGTTGTAACATCAAAGGCAATAGCAACTACGCGTGGGCATTGTGGGGGAAACCGCAGTTGCTCAAACTCTCGCAGCGTCCGCTACGGAAGGCAAAAGGGGCCGCGGAACCGGAAGTTTTCGGCTGCACTGCTCTCGCACAATTTGATGATGGAAGCCATCGGCTATGTGAATTCAACACAGACATTTCAACGCCCGTTTCCAAAGTGGTCAAGGATATCCATGCGCGGTGCGAGTCTGGCGATGCCCCCTTACAAGTTTTAACGTTATATGCTGCGCAACCGAAACTTGAAATTGTGAGCATCGGTGCTAGTGCCGCTGTCGTTACCCCCGGTGAGGATTTTGAGGTGCAATGCACTGTCCGGAATGTGGGTGACGCGCCGCTCGGCAAGGCGGATAACGCGCGTGTCACTATTAACGGTGTGAGATTGTGGCGCGGCCGCCCTGCGCAAATGATTAAAAACGTTAAACCGGGTGAGGAAGTCTCCGTTTCGTGGCTCGTGCGCCGTTCGTCACACTCACTGAAGGTATCCGCTTCGCTTCGCTGTCAAACGTCTGCAGGCGAGACGCGCCACACAGCATCTGGCAGCGTTGAGATTCGGCCTGCGCAACCGAAACTTGCCGCCAAAGTGGTAAAGGAGTTGCACACTTACTCGCAAGATGGACACCTCGTCATGGGAAACAAGCATCTCCGCATTGTTTTTGTTCGGGGTGCTGATGGTTTTGAATACTACGCGCTGTTTGCGGCGAAGACTGGCACGTATCAGCAGGTTGCCGTTTGTCCGGCGTTGTCCGAGGTTACCTACGGAGATAGCACAACGGAGACGCAGCACACGTTCCGCATCACGCCGTCCGAATACCAACTCGCGGGGAATAACCGAGGCGAGTCCATCGTCTATATGAACGGCGAGCATACCGATGTCGATGGCGTAACGTGGCAGTATCGGAGTGAGTGGGTGCTCGGCGAAAACGCCACGCGTGTTCGGAACGAGGCGCGCTTGGAAGTCGCTCAAGACAGAGAGCTCCTCGCTTTCCATGGCCCGATGCTTTACGCCTCGCGCCAAGCACGCAATCGCGAGAAGAAGACAGCCGCCCTATTTCCTGGGCTGGAATTTTTAGAAGGAGCTGAGCGTTCGTCAAACCCGCGCGATGCCGCACCTCCGCACGATAACCGCTTAGTGCCGCACCCCTATAAGATTACCGTGCCGGTGATGGCCGTGGAAATCCAGAAGTGCCTCGTCGGCATGATTTGGAATCCTTTGGAGACGTGGGATAGCGACAATCATAGCCTCTCCGCCATCTTTGCGTCTCCCAATTGGCACCACCATCAGCGAAATACGTTGATGGGCGTGTTTCTGCCGACGGTGCCTGAATGGGTAACAGAAAACCAGACGCTTGCGGCGAACGCCTATCGCCTCAAACGGCGACAGCCTGTCACCATCAAAACCGAACTCATCGCTGCGGGAAACACTTCGGTTTTGGACGCAGTAACGCATTGGTGCGATGCTTACGGGACACCTGAACCGCTTGAGCCGCCGCGAAGTGACGAAGAAGAACTGCTGCTCTCACGGCACGGCTTCATGCACACCACGTGGGATGCCGAAACGCAAAAATCGCGGCACTGCGTCGATTGGCAGGCACATAACGAGCCCGGTTTCGGCACATTGCTCTGGTATGATTACCTTGCAACCGAAGACGCGGACGTGAAGCGGCGGGTTCAACACATTCTCAAAAGCACGCGTGACGAGTCTGGTGCAGGGAGTCTCGCCGCGCGCGGCTCCTGCCATATCTTGCGATGGGAATTTCCGTTCTATGTCGGATACCTTGCGGCGGCGTTGGATTTCATGAAAACTGAGACGCTGCGGCTCATCAGCGAACAGGAGCCTGATGGCAGTTGGCAGTGGCATCCAACGAGCGATGCAACCGCGAAACTCGGTAACGCGGGAGAGGCAGTGCTCGGCACCTGTGCGAATGCCGCGCTGACGCTCCTCAAACACGCCAGAATTACAGGCGACGTGACTTCGCGGGAGGCCGGACTTGAGGCACTCGGATACATGAGCCAGTTCGCCGTGCCGCGCGGCGCGCAACTGTGGGAATGCCCGATGTATCAGCCAGATCTGCTTGCTGCCGCCCACGCCCTGGGCGCATATCTTGAGGCGTATGAAATCACGGGCGAAAAGGCGTATCTCAAGCGCGCCGAATATTGGGCGAAGGCGGGGTTACCGTTCCTCTACCATTGGCATCTCCCAGACCGGCCGAGTATGCGCTTTGCCTCCATTCCAGTCTTCGGGACAACATTCTATACGCACCCGTGGTTCGGTGTGCCGGTGCAGTGGAACGGCTTGGTGTTCGCCTATTATCTGCAGCACTTAGCACGTGTGAAAAACGCGCGTGCAGATAGCGCGCGGTGGGAAAAGATTGCGGAGGGCATCACCGTCAGCGCGATGTATCAGCAGTGGACGGAAGGTGAGCGCAAAGGCACTTATCCAGATGGGCTCTATGAATTCTGCACCGAGGGGCGCGGCCCGCACCTCAACCCTGAGGATATTATGGTGAACGTCTATACGCTTCTCGGGCTAGACCCGGGCGTGAAAACCGTTATCACCGGCAATGTCCATATCAGTTCCGGTGCCAAAGTGGAGGGAGTCACCCTCGCCAAAGGTGGCAAACTGACGTGGAACCTCAGTTACGCCGAAGACGAAACCAGTTGGACGCTTATCGCAGGGTGCGGCCGCCCGCCGCAAGGCATTCGCTCCCGAAGCCTTGACATTGAAACCGAGCTCCCTGCCGTAAAATCGCTGGAAGAAGAAAGCGGTGACACAGGCTCCGGGTGGCTCTATCTCGCTGAGAAGGATACACTCCTCATTAAGCATCTGCACCCCACCGCGGATGTGCAATTTGAATCGTCGTAATAAACTTGTAGTGCGGGGGCCTGTCCCCGCGATTGTCAATCGTTGCGAGAACCCGTAGTGCGGGGGCCTATCCCCCGCGCCCGTTAACAGAGTTTCCATATCGTTGCGAGAACCCGTAGTGCGGGGGCCTGTCCCCCGCGCTCGCTAGCAAAGTTTCCATATCGTTGCGAGAACCCGTAGTGCGGGGGCCTGTCCCCCGCGCCCGTTAACAGGGTTTCCATATCGTTGCGAGAACCCGTAGTGCGGGGGCCTGTCCCCCGCGCTCGTTAACAGAGTTTCCATATCGTTGCGAGAACCCGTAGTGCGGGGGCCTGTCCCCCGCGCCCGTCAACAGGGTTTCCATTCGGAAAACCCGACATGTTTATAGCAGAGGAGGAAACGAAATGGCTAAGAAAATTGTATCAACCACGTTCTGTCTCGTCATCGTCTCGCTCTTTGCGCTAACGCTTTTGGGGACGCATGCGCATGCCCAAAACGCCGCCGTGCCGGAAGAGGGGCCGATGATTAACTTCAAAGTCCTCGCAGGGCTCATCATTGAGGGAGTCGTTTTCAGCATCGTCGGCTTGATTGTGCTGATGCTCGGCTACAAGGTCTTCGATTGGGCAACACCTTACGATTTAAACCGCCAAATCGCCGAGGAGAATAACACCGCTGCAGGTGTCGCCGTAGCGGGTGTGCTGATTGCGTTGGGGATTATCGTCGCTGCAGCAATGGGCGGCTAATCCGATGTGACGCGATAAACCGTAGTGCGGGGGCCTGTCCCCTAACCCGATGTGACGCTAGAACCCGTAGTGCGGGGGCCTGTCCCCCGTACCCCCACTTTTACATAGGGCGGGGGCTTGTTCTCCGCAATCTTGCGGCTTTTCCGCGTTTCTGTAAGGGCGGGGATCTCTATACACTCACAGCAGGCGAATTTCGCGCGACGCGGAAGATGCTCATCGTGAAGTAGGAGTGGCGGCTATAGAGTCTGCGCCTTACAATACTCCCTACTCCTGTCAATCCTCATCATCTTGAAAATCCTGCTTCAGACAAGGAGCGAACAACATGGCACAAACAACTTACTTGGCACATCAAACCGTCAGTGACGCGCAAATTCAGGAATGGGTGGAGACTTTCCATCGGCAAGGCTTCCTCTTCCT
>PYJE01000043.1:32605-54665 GCA_003635305.1 Candidatus Poribacteria bacterium
TGTCTCGTCATCGTCTCGCTCTTTGCGCTAACGCTTTTGGGGACGCATGCGCATGCCCAAAACGCCGCCGTGCCGGAAGAGGGGCCGATGATTAACTTCAAAGTCCTCGCGGGGCTCATCATTGAGGGAGTCGTCTTCAGCATCGTCGGCTTGATTGTGCTGATGCTCGGCTACAAAGTCTTCGATTGGGCGACACCTTACGATTTGAACCGCCAAATCGCGGAGGAGAATAACACCGCCGCGGGTGTCGCCGTAGCGGGTGTGCTGATTGCGTTGGGGATTATCGTCGCTGCAGCAATGGGCGGCTAATCCGATGTGACGCGATAAACCGTAGTGCGGGGGCCTGTCCCCTAACCCGATGTGACGCGATAAACCGTAGTGCGGGGGCCTGTCCCCCGTACCCCCACTTTTACGGATTGCGGGGGTTTGTTCTCCGCAATCTTGCGGCTTTTCCTCGTTTCTGTAAAGGCGTGTATTTCTATACCCTCATAGCAGGCGAATTTCGCGCGACGCGGAAGATGCTCATCGTGAAGTAGGAGTGGCGGCTATAGAGTCTGCGCCTTACAATACTCCCTACTCCTGTTAATCCTCTCATCTTGAAAATCCTGCTTCAGACAAGGAGCGAACGACATGGCACAAACAACTTATTTGGCACATCAAACCGTCAGCGACGCGCAAATTCAGGAATGGGTGGAGACTTTCCATCGGCAAGGCTTCCTCTTCCTGCGGAACGTTTTGCCGCCCGATTGGTGCGCGCAACTTCGCCAAGATCTGGAATGGGCCCTTGAAAACAATCCGAACGGCTTAAACAGCGGCAACCCCGGCGGACGCATGCACCTGAGCCATCGAATGTTTGAGCACAGCGAAGCAAATCGCCGGCTGTTTGACATGGAGCCTATCGTCACCTTTGCGGAGGCACTTGTCGCCGAAAACTGCCACGTTATCCATAACAATTCGTTCCAGACCTTCCCCGGCGGCGGGATTACGACGTGGCACCAAGACGATGCGCCGCACTACCTCGTCCTTGACGGGAAACCGCCGACGAACGTGCGACTGCCGGTCCTGCTGTTTACGGCGAATTATTACCTCACCGATGTCACCGAGGTTGAGCACGGGGGGACAGAGGTAATTCCGGGCTCGCATCTTTTCGGCGCATCGCCGCCGAAAGCATTGGAAGAATCAGAGTGGGCAGACAAGATTCAGTATAACCTCGGCAAAGCGGGTAGCGTGGTGATGTTCAACAACCAGGTCTGGCATCGCGGCGGTCCCAATAAGAGTCAGCGGACGCGCCACATCACGCAGGTTACGTATGCGCGCCGGCTCGTTGGACACAAGTATTATCCGTTTATGAATTATTCAATGCCGATGTCTGTTTACAAGGATGCGAATCCGCGTTTGCAGCGGTTGCTAGGGTTTCTTAATCACGGTGCTTACGGTTAAACCCGCCACTGTAGGTTGCGATCGCCTGATCGCAACGGGTTCCTTAATCACGGTGCTTACGGTTAAACTTGCCCCGTAGGCGCGCTTTGTAAGCGCGCACTCAAGTTCCTTAATCACGCGGCTGACGGTTAAACGCGAAACGTATCCGTAGGCGCGCTTTGTAAGCGCGCAGTTCCTTCTCAACAACTCAAGTTCTCGCGCTCTTGCCCTACGAAAGGTGGAGACAATCGGTAAACGCGATTTGAAAGTGCCTCCCCGTGCAAAAAAAATTAGCACCAGAAACGTCAACAGCACTGGCGAAGAAATGTCAAATCACCAGAACTGTCCGCCGGACGCATTGCGAACTACAAAAAACATGAAAGCAGTTGTTTTCTCAGAACAAGGCGGCACCGAGGTGTTGCGCTGGACAGATGTCCCCAAACCAACGCTAAATGCTACCGATATCCTCGTGAAGGTTGAGGCGTGCGCTGTCAACTATCTGGATATCCATGCGCGACGCAATCGGCCCGAAATCGCTGAGAAATTGCGCCGTGGTGATACGCCGCACATTCTCGGTTCGGATATCGCCGGCGTAGTCGTTGAAAATAGGGGAAACACAACGCGCGCGGAGGTGTCCATCGGCACTCGGATAGTCCTTGCGCCTTGCATTCCGTGCAAATCGTGCAGCGATTGCCATCGCGGGGCCGAAAATCTCTGCGCGACGCAACAACTCATCGGCTTCCAGACGAACGGTGGATACGCGGAATACGTCAAAGCACCGGCACAAAACGCGATTCGGATGCCGGATGCGTTATCATTTGTCAACGCCGCCGCCATGCCGATTGCCTATTTAACGGCGTGGCACATGCTGATGACGCGCGCGCAGCTTCGGCCCGGCGAAGACATCTTAATCCTCGGTGCCGGTGGAAGCGTCGGTAGCGCGGGGTTGCAGATTGCGAAACTGGCTGGCGCGCGGATTTTCGCCACGGCAAGCACCACGGAAAAATGTGAACGCGCGCGCGAACTCGGTGCAGATGTCGTGATTCATTACACGGAGAGAGATTTCTCGGAAGCAGTACTCGAAGAAACAGACGGCCGCGGCGTTGATGTAGTGTTAGAACATGTCGGTGCGGCGACGTGGGGACAGAGCATCGCCAGTCTCGCCAAAAATGGACGACTCGTTTCATGCGGCGTGACAACAGGCAACATCGGCGAGATTGACATCCGGAAGATGTATCAGAAGGAACTAACGTTGATGGGTTCCGCGCTCGGCACCGTCGCAGAACTCCGCACACTCATCCACCTCGCCGGACAGGGGAAGTTGGAACCGATTATTGATAGGGTGCTGCCGTTGTCGCGTGCCAGCGAAGCGCATACGTTGTTGGAAAATCGCCAAAACTTCGGGAAAGTGTGCCTCGTGCAGGAATTGTAGCGGTTGCAAGTCACTTCTCTCAGCGTTCGCAAACAAGGCAAGAGCGGGTGCTCTTGCCCTACAAAGGGCTGCGCGCGTGCGCCGTTGAAAACCGCACCTACGGAACAAGGATTTTGGAACTCGCGGCATGCCCATGCAAATTTAATTTTGACAAAAAATTGCAATTTTGCTATAATATGTTTAAATGCACCGAAAACACCGTGATAAAAACATTTTGCCAGAAAAAACATGGGACACGCGGGGGCTTTTCGCCGCCTGAAAAAGATGGCACCCGTCGTGCTGAAAGGAGAACCTTATGAAACGCAACTATAACGTGCAGATACTGCTTCTGCTATTCTGCCTCAGTCTCTGCTTCGTTGCCACACCGTTTGAGCGTGCCGATGCACAGCAGATTGTTGAAGAGACAGAGTCAGCCGTAGGGATGAAGACCACGGCTATTCAAATCCGAGACGATTTGTCCATCGGCAACCTCCGAAAGGACATCGCGCGGCTATCCAGTCTGGAGAGTCGCGTCACAGGCTACCCGCAAGCCGCGAGCGGCAGCAAATACATCTTCGACCGGTTCGTCGAAATCGGTTTGCAAAACGTAGAGAGCCGTGAATTCACCGTCACTGTCCCCATCGACCACGGTGCTCTCCCAGGAGAACAGGGAGGTAGTGTCATTGAGGTGCTTTCCGCCGAAGGCACCGTGCTGCACACCTTTAAACTGACACCGCTTTGGCCCAACCTCGTGCGCACGTCACTGCTGGCATCTGGAATTAAACACACCGTCCTTCCCGGCGAAACGCTTCAGGACATCGCGGAGAGTTACCAAGTCCCCGCCGACATTATCCGCGTGCATGAAAAGAACAAATTCCTCGCAACCCCTGTCGTTGAGGGTAGCACCGTCTTTGTCCCGACAGGCGGGTTGTCCGGGCCGCTCCTTTACGGCGACGATGCAGAACTCTCCGACTTCAACGGCACGAACATCGGCGGCTATTGGTATGAACTGCAGGATGGCGATACCCTCACCTCTCTCGCCCGTCGCAACCGCATCACCGAAGCAAGTATCACAGACGATGTGCTGAACGGACACCTCCAGAAGGCATCCGATGGCATTGACAACGACGAAGATGGCACGGTAGACGAATACGGTGAGATTCCGCTCTTATCCGAAATTCGCGGCTGGGCAACCGACGGTATTGACAACGATGCCGATGGCGCAACCGACGAAATCCCCGGCGATGATACCGACGGCATTGATAACAATAGAGATGGCGAAATCGATGAATCCGGCGAATTTATCGCCGCCAGTGAAGCGCACGTCTTCATCCCGAAAGGCGCGATAGTCCTGCTTGACTTCAATTCCAGCACCCGTTACATCAACGCCGCCATGCTCGGCGGCACCGCCGTTATCTTCATTGAACCGGAAACCACGATTCGTGGCGAAGCGGAAAACAAATTCGGCACCGTGCCTGCAAACATCCCACGCTTCTGGATATCCAAGGCGGACGGTGCGGCGTTAAGGGAAATGTTAGAGACGAACACCGATGCCGACGTGAACGTTCGCGTGAGAGGGAAGATGGCGTGGGAGCGCGGCATCGGGCAGAACATCCGCGGCTTTTTGGAAGGCGGTGATCCGACGCTCCGCGACGAACTCGTCGTGCTGACAGCTTATTACGATTCAATGTCTGTCGTGCCAGCGATGGCTCCTGGCGCAGATCCAACGTGCGGCATCGCCGTGTTGATGGAACTCGCACGGCTTTTCAGCCAGCCCGAATACCGTCCTGGCCGCTCCGTCCTCTTTGTCGCCGTGGATGCGCATTTCCAAGGGCTCGCCGGCATGCGCGCCTTTATGGAAGGTATCGGACAGGACATCGTCGGCTCAGCCACCGATTCCCCCGGCACGCCGACGATGCACGGACTCCGCCGCGGGCTCTCTACCGATATTATTGAATTTGAGGAACTCGGCAGGCGATTGCTCCTCTCTATTGACAGAAGCGTGCTCGTTGATTTGCCGGGCGACTTCTTTTACGACATCCACTCCATCAAGGCTGACCTGGGCTCCCTCGCGATAACGCTAGACGGCCTCGCAGAAACGCGCTCGCAAATCGAAGACTTGAACACGAAACAGCGCGATTTCTCTGAACGCCAGAAAAAACAGGCGGACCGGAATAGAAAACGCGAGAAGCAAGGGTTCACCGATGAAGAGAAAAGTCTGCTGTTAGCCAACCTCGCGCGTTCCAAGAAGGAGGCTTTACAAACGACGCACTTCCTCCGTGACATCGTCCAACGCTTGGCAGAAGTGCGCACGGTAGCGTTAGATACGAGCCGCGAGGCGCAACGTGAACTCATTGAGACGTTGGCACTGCCGATAGCACGGCTGGATACTTGGGCAATCGATAAACTCATCAGCAGCGTCGAAACCGCCACGCAATCCCGATACAGCGCGCATCCGAATGACGCTTATCTCCTCCCTGAACAACGCGGAGACGGTTGGTATGTCCCTGTGCCAACAGACTTGCCGGCAGACTTGGCCGCCGAAATTGAGATGATGAACCAGACGCTTGCCGACTGGGAGATGAGCGACAAGCGCAAATTCGCACTGATGTGGACACCAGAGAAAATCTTGGACCGGCACCTCGATCTTCATGCACTCAACCGCGCCAAAGCGGCACGGAAAGTCCTCGGGGACGCAAACGAATCGCGCGAAACGGCGACTCAGCGGGAAAAGGAACTCCTGCAAAAGGTGCTATCTCAAATCAAAGACAGCCAGCCGGTTGAAGACGAAATCAAGACGAGCATCCGAAAACTCAAGGATATCGCCATGGTGCAAGTCGCTACCGGCGTGATTTACGACGGACAGTATCTATCGGTAGCAGGACTGGAACGTCTGGGTGCCATCGACGCGCAACTCAAACAGCGGTTAACCGAATCCGATGACACAAGCGATTCGGCCATCCTCATCGCCGATTTGCTCAAGGATAAGCAAGGCATCTTTGAAATCGCGCTGCGGAACGCGCGCTTGGAACGAACCCGCATCCAACACCTGCTGGCAACGCATGCCACGTTGGACCGGGGGTATCTGGACGAGGAACAACTCATCCTGAAAAACTACCTCTCCTCCGATGAAGTAGAAGAGGTGCTTCGGATGCGTTCCATCGTCGCCGCGCACATGACTGAAGAAGAACTCTTGGCAATCGTCAAACGGCGCGCCGCATCGGATATCGTCGCACTTGATAACCTCATTGAACGGCTCCCTACCTTAAATACCGATCTGGATGAGGAAACGAAAGTGCTACTGCGCGATAACCTATTGACACTCCGGAACGCACGTTTCCGCAACATCCAAAGCCGTGTTGAAAAGATGACGCGGATTGACGCGGACGAGTATAGCCGAAAACTCGCACAGATTGATTCAGCGATTGCGTTGCAGGACCTCTTTAACCGCTACTATACCTCCCTCTATGTCAGCATCGACCTGTCGTCACAGTCCAATCAGTTCGGCGTGTTCAATAAAGGCTGGTTCTATGACCAGCAGCCGGAGTTTGTGTTGCGCCGCGAATTTGCCAGTATCGGCAATAAACTCGCCTCTTATGCGGAGGATGCCGATTTCGGCGTGCGAGTCCGGAAGTTATGGCAGTGGACGGATGACCAGATCCGACAGGCAGTCTTAGCACGCCAGTGGGGTGTCTCAAGCGGTATCTCCGATAAAGCGGCACTGGAAGGCAAAACGCTGGAGACGCTGCTCAGCTCGCATTACGGTAAACTGACAGGGCTCAGCGGCGTAAGTCGGCTGATGAAAATGCAGTTTGAGCAGTGGCGCAACCGCGGCGAACCCTCCGAGGATATGCTGAAGGATATGGACTACGTCCGGAAGGAAGTCGAACGGTTCATCCGAAACGATGTCCGCACGGCGAAGAAAAACCGCAAGAACAACATTCGCACCCGCGAGCAGCTGGATGCGATGCTGCGACTCCGTCACGAAGACCCGGATACTTTCAGCGAAGAGGAGATTGAGGACATCAAAACCCTCATTGGCATCGTGGGGCTCGGCGGCGAGTCAAACTTTGTCAACGCCATCTCCGCCAGCGGTGGAAAAACGTGGAAAACCTACATTCCCGGCAAAATTGCGTTTGACAGTGAAGTCGCCACGCTCGTCGGGAAAACCGGCATCGCGTTTGCGACAATCGAGGATGCGCGCGTCTTAACGGATACACCGCTAGATACCATTGACAGAGTCGATTTACGTGAGGGCGGCAACCTGCATCAACAGGCACAGACGCTGGCATCGCTTCTCATCCAAGCACTGCGGGATGCCGAGATGCCCACGGCGGCCCGTGTCGGCAATTTTTATTGCAACCTCTTCGGCGATGTCGTTGAGTTCGACGCGCGCGAGTCAGCACTGCCGAATAAGCCTGTCCCCTATCCCATTTTGACGCTGCGCCGCAAGAACAAGACGATGATGGGGGTGCGCGGAGATCTGTTTGTCATGGGCGATAACAAGGGCAATTTCGAGATGGCAGGGCTCGCCATGGAAGGCAGAGCCACTAGCAGACTCGGCGGTGTGCAGGAAGTGGAGGCATACATCCTCGATCCGGATTCTGGCGACATCGTCTATGCACCCGATTTGGGGAATTACGGCGCGAAGTTGCTGCCGAATAAGATTCCTATCAATACGCGCCGGCGCGGCTGTCGCGTTGTCACCTTCCCGTGTGTGTCAACAACTATCTATGATCTGGTAGATCAGCGGTATCTGCGAACCTTACGCGAATTGGAGGTTTACGACGCACTCACAGACAGCCCGCCTGAAAAATTCGGGATGTCTAAACCGTGGCAACAAGAAGGCGTTTCCGCCGCCGAACCCATCGCGCTCGTTTACAGCGAACCGGAAACCCGCATCAAAGTCGGCATGGCATACGGGCAGATCGGGAAACGACTGCTCCTCATCAAAGCCACAAAGAGTGGTATGAAAAACCCGACGCTTTACACTGGCGAAGGGTTCGTCGTCAGGGAGAACGGGCAAATCCGCCTCACGCCTTACGTCGTTGTCCGCGATATGTGGTGGCTCGATGAAAACCGTTCTCGCCTCTATAAGCGATTCGGTATCTCCAGTGACAGATTAGATAAATTGCATCAGTTTGCTAATGAATACCTTGACAGGGCCGAAACCGAGCTCCTACAAAACGATTATCAGCAGGCGTTGAAACTGGCGCGTGCGGCGTGGGGATATGAATCGCGCGCCTACCCTGATGTCAAACAGACCGGAAACGATGTAGTCAACGGTGTGATGTTCTATCTCGCGCTGTTGATGCCGTTCGCTTACTTTATGGAACGGCTCATCTTCGGCTTCCCGAACATTCACAGGCAGATTCTCGGGGCATTCGGCATCTTCCTGCTCGTTTTCTTCTTCTTAAGTCAGGTGCATCCGGCGTTCCAAATCACGACGACACCCGTGATTATCCTGATTGCGTTCGTTGTGCTTGCGCTCACGGTAATCGTCATCAGCATTATCGTGCGGAAGTTTGAAGAGCAATTGGAGAAAATCCGACAAGAGGGAAGCAATGTCTACAAGGCTGATGTCGGTAGGCTGAGTGCCAGCGCGGCGGCGTTTAGCCTCGGCATTTCCAACATGCGGAAACGGAAGGGACGCACTATCCTTACCTGCTGCACGTTGGTAATCTTGACGTTCACCGTCATCTCATTTACATCGGTGCGGACGTTCATGCATCCGAACAGGACAAGCCTCCCGCAAGTCACGCCGCGTTACACAGGATTACTCATCCGGGACCAGTACTGGCGGCCGCTAGAAGAACCCGTGCTTACCTCAGTGCTAAACGATATGCAGAAAACGCAGATTACGGTGAGCGCGTTGGAACGGC
Organism: Candidatus Poribacteria bacterium; assembly: GCA_003635305.1. Taxonomy (GTDB): domain Bacteria; phylum Poribacteria; class WGA-4E; order WGA-4E; family WGA-3G; genus AGPOR5. The sequence continues at coordinate 41,318 of PYJE01000043.1, forward strand.
TGCTGGAACGCAAAAGCGAACTGCTGGCGAAACAGGGACAGCAGCCGATTGATACAGCGGCAGCCCTCGCTTCCTTGGAGCAGGACGGCTTTATTGAGAAGGTTGACGAAGAACCTGTCCTCACCGTGCAGAACGTTGTCGCACCGCGGGCGTGGTATCAGTCTTCTGGCACAGGAGATCAGTCATTTGTGCAGTTGACACGCACCCAAAATCCGGCAGACCCGGCACCGCCGACGCATCCCCTCACCGGCGAGGCGTTAACCTTCGCCGCGAACATGCTCGTCGGCATGAATGAACATGAGCCCGGTGTCAGCGGCATCGACAGATACCTCCAATACGGGACATGGTTCGACCCGGGCGATTCGGCATCCTGGCCGACCGAGTGGCCTTATGCCATCGTGCTGCCGAAAGGGATGGCGGAACTGCTCAAAATCACTGAAAGTGATATGGGCAAAGCCACCGTCTCTGTTTACGGTGCGGACTTCACCGTCGTTGGTGTGCTAGGCATCGGCTTCAAGGACCTCACCGATAACGATGGCGAGGAGCTCACCCCGGTTGACTACCAACTCATGCAACAGCAACGGAGCCGCGGTGCAACCGGTGACGAGACGCTGGAAGGCGAACTGCAGAAATATCTGCATCTCACTCCCGACAGCGTCGCGATTCTGCCTTACGAGGTAGTCATGAACCAGGGCGGCACCCTCCGCAGCGTCGCCGTCAATATGGAACCGCGAGACGAAGATCCGCAGCTGCTCGGCGCGATTGACAAGTTGGACCTGATTATGGCACCGCTGATGAACCGTATCGCGCTGGATTTCTTTGTCGGGCGCGACAAGGATACCTATCTCTATAGCAGTATCGGGATGACAAGTTTCAGTGGGATGGGCAATCTGTTTGTGCCGATTCTCATCGCCGCGCTGATTGTGTTGAATACGATGCTCGGTGCCGTTTACGAGCGCGTGCGCGAGATAGGGATTTACAGTTCTGTCGGGCTCGCGCCGGTGCATATTGCATTCCTGTTCCTTGCGGAGGCTTGCGTCTACGCCATCGTCGGCGCAGTGCTGGGGTATCTGATGGGACAGGCGATTGCGACAACCCTCGTCAACTTCGGTTGGCTCGCGGGGTTAACATTGAACTACTCGTCAATGTCCACCGTCGTCGCCACGATTATCGTGATGGTAGTCGTGTTGCTCAGCACGATGTATCCCGCGCTGAAGGCATCCCGGATGGCAGTGCCGGATATCGAACGGAAATGGAAACTGCCTGAACCGGAAGGCGACGTGTGGCATTTCAACCTGCCGTTCACCGTGCTTGCGGAAGAGGCACTCGGCTTGAACGTCTTCATGCGCGACTATTTTGAAGCGCACGCAGACGAATCAGCGAGTGATTTCTACACAGACCAGGTGGCATTCAGCGAGGCGGACGAGGATTCCTACCAAATCGGCATGATGGTATGGCTAGCCCCTTACGATTTAGGCGTGAGCCAGTCGATCAAGTTCGTCACTTCGCCAGTCGGCGGTGAGGAGGAAGACCTTTACAAAATCACGCTGGAGGTGCATCGCGAAAGCGGCGAGATTGCATCGTGGAAGCGTGTGAATCGACGGTTCCTCAACCTGCTGCGGAAGCAGCTCCTCATCTGGCGGACATTCAGTGTTGACATCCGTGCCGAGTTCCACGAACGCGGCAGAACCGAAAGTGCAGTTCCGGCGGACGAAGAAGCAGGCGCAGCACCGCGGTTAGAACCGGCGGTAACGTCGGCGGGTTAGCGTTCCGTATGCGCGCTTGCAAAGCGCGCATACCCGCATAAAATCACGCTCCGAAAAATAAAAGGAAAACCAACGTGGAAAAAATAGCGAGTCTTATCATTATTCTTGGCACAGCTTTATGGCTGTTCAGCATTTTCGCGCTTGAGGGCCGGTGGCAGTGGCAGATGTTGTCCGCGCTCGTGCTGACAGTCGGCATCTTCTGTGCCCATTTTTGGGAAGAATTTCAAGATTCCGGAGACGGAGAACAGGGTTCCGGAGACGAGTTTCAAGATGTTGGAGATGGGGATACGCCGGGGGAGTAGGCGCGATGTCCCGGTTCGCAGAGCGTCCGACAATTTGGTTCAATGCTTTGCGAGATAAAAAATAGGAGAAACATAATTTGGCGAGAGAAAGAGTATCACAAGCAGATGAATGGCAAGCTTGGGCGAAACGCTATGACATCGAAGGCGGCATCCGCACGTTCGAGTCCGGTCTCACCGTCAAAGTCTTCATCGGCGCGCTCTTTGTAGGGTTGTTGATGATGCCCGGCTCCATCTATCTCAGTTATGTATCCGGCCAATCCGGCGCGGAAGCTGCACCGTGGGTAGCAGTGATTCTGTTCACTGAACTCGCGCGGCGTTCCTTTACGACAGCCCGGCGGCAGGAGCTCTATATGCTCCTCGGCCTCACCGGTGCCGCTGTCGGTAGCGGGATGCAATACCGCAACTTCATCTGGTATGCCTATTTCGTGAATACGCCGCAGGCGGCTTCTTACGAAATCGCCGATAAAATTCCGGCATGGATTGTCCCCGCAGGCGATTCGGCCGCGGTGCTGACCCGGACCCTCTTGCACCCCGACTGGTTCCTGCCGATTGCTGTCTACCTCGCTGGCAAACTGCTCGGCACGCTGCGGTTTGTGAGTGGGCAGTATATCTTGTTCAGACTCACGGCAGATCTGGAGCGGCTCCCGTATCCGATGGCACCGATTAGCGCGCAAGGCGCAACTGCCCTCGCAGAAACCACCGGTAAAGAGGAGACTTGGCGGTGGCGCGTCTTTTCCATCGGCTCCATGGCGGGCCTGATATGGGGCTTCCTCTATATCGGAGTCCCCGCACTCTCCGGCGTGATGATGAGTCAGCCCATCGAGATTCTGAAGATTCCGTGGATAGACTTCACGCAGAGCATTGAAGGGTTCGCGCCGACCGGGGTGTTCGCGCTCCGCACAGACTTCGGACAGATGCTAATCGGGTTCGTTATGCCGTTCCCGATTATGATGTCGGAGTTCATCGCGGCGATGGCATCGCAATTTATCTTAAAACCGCAAATCCTTTACCCGGCTGAAATCTTGTATCAATGGAATCCGGGACTTGACGTGCGGGCAACCAATCTGTTCAACAGCCTTGACTTCGAGATGAGTTTCGGGATGGGCAAATCGTTCAGCTTCGCGGTTGTGGGCATGGCAGCCTCTATTCCAATGCTGTTTAAGATGCAGAAAGCGCGCAAAAAGGCTGGCGAACGCGGTTCATTCGCAACGCCGCCGAATCGCGGTGATTTCCCAATCTGGCTCATGGGCGCGATGTGGCTTGTCGGTATGGGCGGGTTCGTCTGGCTTATCCATTGGATGGTGCCGAACTTCCCAATCAGTTTCCTGCTCGGGTATGCGTTCCTGTATACACCGATCAACTCGTATATCACGGCACGAACGTTCGGTGTGCTGGGCCGCGACCTGTTTGAAATCCCGTATCTACACGAGATTACCTTTATTTTGAGCCGGTATGAAGAGGTGGATATCTGGTTCGCGCCGCTCCCAGACGAAGACTACGGCAGAGGCACGCAGGGCTGGCGCGTGCTGGAGTTAACCGGCACGACGTTCACGTCAAACCTCGCCGGCACGCTGCTGATTATGCCGATTCTGCTTGTCAGTGGGATTGTGGTGATGCATTTTATCTGGCAAATCGCGCCAATTCCGAGCGCGCAATACCCGTTCGCCCAGATGATGTGGCCCATCAACGCCACGAACGAATGTCTGTGGAAAACATCGCTCAGGGATGGGAATAGCGAGATGCTTCAGGCAATCCGCGGCGATTATGTCTCCGCCGGTTTTACCTCTATGCTCGCGCTTTACGGATTGCTCTGGGTGTTCAAACTCCCCTCGATGTGGTTTTACGGCATCGCCGGCGGTGCCCTTGCCGACCCGGGGAGCATGGTGGCACGCTTACTCGGCGCAGTCATCGGCCGATTCTACATGATCAAACGGTTCGGCATGCGCCGGTGGTATATGTTTAACCCAGTGCTGGCGGCGGGATTCGCCTGCGGTGTCGGCTTAATCGGCATGGGCACGGTGGCCATCGCACTCGTCTCCAAAGCCGTGATTGTGAAACCGTTTTAGCAGAGCCAAAAGCGTATTTCGCATCAATTACGCAAAGAACGTTGACTTACCTGGCCGTTTTGACGTTGTCAAGACTTACATACCAGAACTGTAAGCATCTCCAACGGCAATGCGGCCTGGTGAGACAACCTGCTTTGCACAGTAGCAGCTGATTAACGCCTCGCGAACGAGGAAAATATGGAAGACTGGACTGTTTTCGGCTGGGCAGGCACACAACTGGAAGTTCCAAAGGAGTGGGAACTGAGCGGACTCAGTGGCGACGAGAAGACCGGCTATCTCCGCCTTGACGATGCCGAAATGCCGCGTCTTGAACTCAAATGGGCGCACACGCGGAAGAAGAAACCAGACTTGCACGCAACGCTTGACGAATACTTCAAACTCATTCGCAAGAATTACAAAAAGGGCAAGGAACTCTCCTTCCGCCGCAACGTCACCCTTATTAAAGAACCCGAATTCTTTAAAGGACGCACCATCATCGGGTTCAGTTGGAAAGGGAGCGTCCGCGCCAATGGGCTCATTTTGCACGCCGGCAAACGGATTACCATCGTCCAAGTCATGGGACGGCTGAAGGAGAATTGGCGGCCGACTGTGCTGCGCATCTTCCGCTCTATTTCCACGCAGAACAGTGCGCAGAATACGTTGTGGAGTGCTTATGGCCTCGCGCTCGCCGTGCCAAGCGAATACAAATTGGAACGGCAGAAACTGCTGAGCGGCTATTTGTTGTTCGCCTTTGTCGCGAAGCGTTCGCGGCTGCGGCACGTTATTCCGGCGGCGAAAGGCGTGCCTATCCTCGCCGAACGACAGCGGCTCAGTGTTGAACGTTACGGGCCCGCGGAAGTCATGCTCGGCGATTTCAAGACAGAACCCAACCCGTTAGAGGCGTGGTTTCGCGCAAAATATGCCAAAGCCATTCGCGGCTACGGATTTGAGGTAACCTCTCACACCGAGGCTGACGATGAACAACTCACGCTCATCGGGCAACAGACGCGTCTCTACGACAGCATGCCGTTCTCGCCGGTGCTGGCACTCGACAAGGTGTCAAAACGGGCGACGCTGGCGTTTCACTTGTGGCGATGCCATCATTCTAATCGCATCTACGTTATCCAATCTGTCGGCGACGTGGATGCCGAAGGCACCGTGCAGCAGGTAGCAGCGAGTATTCGCTGCCATTAACATTATTCCCCGGTAGGCGCGGTTTCACGTTTCATGTTGAACACGAAGATCGGAAAAGTAGACATCGCCAACGGCGATGACGGCACTACGAAAAATCGTGTCGACAGCCCATTGAATCTCTCATCGAACGCATTGCGACTTACGAAAATACGAAAAAATGCTAAATAGACTTCTATATACGCTCAAACTGAAAAAACGGCCCGACATGGACCGGGGACGCATCATGAAGGCGTTCCCCGTTCGGAACCAACTCATCACGTGGGAGGTGGACGACAAAGGTGAGGCATCCCTCGTCGTGCCACAGAAGGACAAGTTGTGGGTGCGCCTCGCGAGTAAACTTTTCATGCTCCCGAATAAACGCGTCATCGTGCTGGATGCGATGGGCACCTTTGTCTGGCAGCTGTGCGATGGAAAACATACGATTGCCCAGATCATCAGGGGCATCCAAAAGCAACACCAACTCACCCGGAAGGAAGCGGAAACCTCGCTCTTTACGTTCATGCAGCAACTCGGCAAGCGGAACTACATCGGCTTCGCAATCCCGACAGACAATAAACCGAACGCACCCGCAACACCAGAACCAGAACCCCAAAAGCGTTTCGGGTTTTTACCAAAACGTCGGTAAGTTATCGCCGTTTGCGGGATTGCGAGGGACAGGCCCTCGCGCTACGGTTCAGCGGCAGTTTTCGTAGGGTGGGGGCCTGTCCTCCGCACGGCAGTTTTCGTAGGATGGGGGCCTGTCCCCCATCATGTTTCACTCACGGAAGGAGAAAAATGTGGACAGGCGAGGGACAGGCCCTCGCGCTACGGTTTAACGGCAGAGCAGTTTTCGTAGGATGGGGGCCTGTCCTCCGCACGGCAGTTTTCGTAGGATGGGGGCCTGTCCCCCATCATGTTTCACTCACGGAAGGAGAAAAGTGTGGGCGTGCGAGGGACAGGCCCTCGCGCTACGGTTTAACGGCAGTTTTCGTAGGATGGGGGCCTGTCCCCCGCCATGTCTCACTCACGGAAGGAGAAAAGTGTGGGCGTGCGAGGGACAGGCCCTCGCGCTACGGTTTAACGGCAGAGTAGTTTTCGTAGGATGGGGGCCTGTCCCCCATCATGTCTCACTCACGGAAGGAGAAAAGTGTGGGCGTGCGAGGGACAGGCCCTCGCGCTACGGTTTAACGGCAGTTTTCGTAGGGTGGGGGCCTGTCCTCCGCACGGCAGTTTTCGTAGGGTGGGGGCCTGTCCCCCATCATGTTTCACTCACGGAAGGAGAGAAGTAATGAACATACAAGGCAATGGCGATATGCAACCGGTCCTCGCCGAAACCCCGGAACGGCACCAGCGCATCCTGCCGAAAGAGAATACCGTGCGCGTCCGGAACCTCATCAAGCGTTATGAGATGGGCACAACTACCGTAGACGCGCTGCGCGGTGTCAATTTCCAAATCCAACGCGGCGAATACATCTCGATTATGGGACCCTCCGGCTCCGGGAAGTCAACGCTTTTCAACATGATTGGCGGTTTAGACAAACCCACCGAAGGCAGAGTCTACATTGACGAAGTTGACATCGCGCAACTTGATGCCTATGAACTCGCGTGGCTTCGCTGCCGCAAAATCGGCTATATCTTTCAATCGTTTAACCTGATTCCTGTCATGACAGCGTTGGAGAACGTCTCACTCCCGATGATTTTCGCGGGGATGAGTGCCGATGATAGCCGAGAACACGGCGTGGAACTTCTTGCCCTCGTTGGACTCGGCGACCGGGTGCAACACAAGCCGTTAGAACTCTCCGGTGGACAACAGCAGCGCGTCGCTATTGCGCGCTCGCTAGCCAATAACCCAGCCATTGTCCTCGCCGACGAACCGACAGGGAACTTGGACACCAAAACGGGACTGGAGATCATCGCGCTGCTGCGTCGTCTCAACGCCGAGAACGGTGTGACAATCATCACTGCAACGCACGACCACAAGATGTTGGATGTTTCCGACCGGATTTTCCACATGGCAGATGGCAAAGTGGATAAAATAGAGTCCCGTGACGAGATCGACCTGCACGTCGGCAAATTAGATGGCGAAGAGGTCGGTTAGAACCGTTCCGGTAGGCGCGGTTAGGACAGTACCGGTAGGCGCGGTTAGGACAGTGCCGGTAGGCGCGGTTTGAAACCGCGCTTGCGTTAGAACCGTTCCGGTAGGCGCGGTTTGCAACCGCGCTTACGGAGAGTGGAAATGGACTTATGAACGTTTACGACGAACTCGGCATTCGCACCATCATCAACGGCAATGCGACGCTGACGCGCCTCGGCGGCTCCATCATGCCCGCGGAGGTTGTCGCCGCGATGGTAGAGGCATCGAAGCACTTCGTTGACATCATCGCGCTCCAAAAACGGGTGGGCGAAGAACTCGCGCGGCTGACGCGCAACGAAGCGGCGTATGTCTCATGTGGGGCAGCGGCGGCGTTGACGCTCAGCACTGCGGCGTGCATCACTGGACTCGATGCCAGCAAACGCGAGAGACTGCCGTTGGGCTCAGGCGAGCGCAACCTCGCAACGATGAAAAGTGAAGTCATCGTTCATAGATACGGGCGCGTCGGATACGATTTCGCCGTGCGGCAGGTAGGGGTGACGTTCGTGGAGATTGGCGACGAAAACGGCACCTCACCGGACGAGTTGGAAGCGGCGATTACTGCCAGGACCGCGGCTCTCTTTTACTTCGCGAATCCCAGTCGAGAACATCTCTGGGTGCCTTACGAGGAAGGCATCGCCATTGCAAAACGGCACGGTGTGCCTGTCATCGTGGATGCCGCCGCGCAACTGCCGCCGAAAGAGAATCTGTGGCGGTTCACAGAAATGGGCGCGGATGTGGTGATGTTCAGCGGTGGAAAAGGGTTGTGCGGCCCGCAGAGTAGCGGTTTAATTGTTGGCACGCAACAACTGATTGATGCCATCGCCTTCAACGGTCCGCCGCATCCGTTCATCGGCAGAGGCATGAAGGTAGGTAAAGAGGAGATGGTAGGCTTGCTCGCCGCCGTGAAATGGTATCTGAAACACGCCGACACGTTCCAGCAAGTTTACGAGGAGCAGGTTGTCTACTTCGCGCAAGAATTCGCGGATGTTCCAGAAGTGACGGTGCATCGCAGTTTTCCCTCCGAAGCGGGACAGCCGATGCCGCGCACGGAAATCCGTTTTGACGAAAGTCGGTTGGGCATCACGCGGGACGCAATTCTCCACAAACTCGCGGAAGGAGAACCTTCGATTGACATCGCCGGCGCAGGCGCGAACGGCGTGCTGATTAATGGACAGACATTGATGCCGGGCGAAGTGGAAATCATCGCCCGCAGATTAAAGGAAATTTTGAAAATATGAGACTCAACAACGGCATTCAACTCACATGGCTGGGGCATTCTACGTTCAAAATCGAAGCGCATGGACAAACCCTCCTCATCGATCCGTGGGTAATGAGCAATCCCGTGTGTCCTAATGCCCTCAAAACCTTTGACAAACTTGACTTGATGCTAATAACGCACGGCCACGCGGACCACGTTAGCGACGCGGTTGCACTGGCAAAAGCGCACGCGCCCACCGTCGTCTCTATCGTCGAAATTGCAGCGTGGCTCGATAGGAAAGGCATTGAGAATACTGTCGGCATTAATAAAGGCGGCACCGTCACCGTCGGCGGCATCAAAGCCACGATGGTAACGGCGAATCACAGCAGTAGTTTCACGGAGGAAGATGGCACGACAGTTTATCTCGGTGAACCTGCCGGCTACGTGCTGGAATTCGCGAATGGCTATAAAATTTACCACGCCGGGGATACGAACGTCTTCGGCGACATGCACATCATCGGGGAAATCTACCAACCTGAGATTGCGCTGCTGCCTATCGGAGATCACTTCACGATGGGCCCTCGCGAGGCGGCTTACGCAACGCGATTGCTCAACATCCCCACAGTCGTGCCAATTCACTACGGGACGTTTCCGTTGTTAACAGGAACCCCGGAAGAACTGCGCGAATTAACGGCAGACCAGGGTGTGGAAATCGTCAAGTTGGAGGTTGGGGAAACGTTGGATTAACGGGTTATTCGAGTAGCCGTCGGACCTGCGCGCCAATATCCACACTCCGCATCAACGATTCGCCTACCAACATCGCATGAACACCCGCCGCGCGCAGACTCACAACGTCTTTACGTGCATGAATCCCGCTTTCACTGACGACAACCTTGTCTTCCGGAATCGCTTGGCGTAAACGGAACGTCGTCTCAATATCGGTGTGGAAGGTGCGCAGATTGCGGTTGTTGATGCCGATAATCTGCGCATCTGCGTCTAAAGCCACCGCTAATTCTTCCTGCGTATGCACCTCGACGAGGCATGCTAGGGACAATGTTCCCGCGATATCCATAAACTCGCGCAACTGACTCGGAGTCAACGCCGCCACAATGAGGAGAATAGCATCTGCCTCCGCAGCGCGCGCCTGATAGATATGATACGCATCTAACGTGAAATCTTTCCGGAGGAGCGGCACGTCAACGGCTTGACGAATCGCGGAGAGATAGCCGAGCTCTCCGGCGAAAAAATGGCTGTCGGTTAATACCGAGATGGCGGCTGCGCCGTTTGCGGCGTAGGTTTCGGCAATCTCCACCGGGTGGAAATCTTCACGGATGATACCTTTGCTTGGCGATTGCTTCTTCACCTCCGCGATGAGATTCACCGTGCTGGGGACTGAGATAGCGGTTCGGAAATCGCGCGGTGGAGGCAAGTCTGCGACAGCGTCTTTTAATGCCGCCAGCGGCACCTGTGCCTGTTCCGCTTTCAGTTCCTCTAATTTATGTTGAATAATCGTGTCTAATATCAAGGTTTTTCTCTAATGGATGCATGGCGAGGGCCTGTCCCGCGCCCTACGCTGTGAGGGCAGGTTGAACCGTAGCGCGAGGGCCTGTCCCTCGCGAATCATCAGGTTACTGGGCGTTGGATATGGATTTGAGCCTCTCCAATTTCTCCAATGCCTTTCCAGAGTCAATAGAGTCCTTTGCGAGTTCCAACCCCGTTTCAAGGTTCTCCGCTTTCCCACCTGCGACGATCGCCGCCGCGGCGTTCAGCACCACAATATCGCGCCGTGCACCTTTTTCACCGTTCAGGATATTTTGGGTTATCTCAGCATTTTCCATCGGTGTGCCGCCGAGGAGAGAAGTTGCATCAGCCCGCGGAATGCCGAATTCAGTCGGTTCGAGAGTGTAGGTTTTCACGGCCCCGTTAACGAGTTCCGATACCCGCGTCGTCGTGGTTGTCGTGATTTCGTCAAGGCCGTCGTTACCGTGCACGACGAAGGCATGGTGGCTGCCGAGGTTGTTAAGCACGTTTGCGTGTGTTTCGGTGAGTTCTGGCGCGTAAACGCCGAGGACTTGTGCCTGCGCGCCGGCTGGGTTGGTAAGCGGCCCAATGGCATTGAAAATCGTGCGGATGCCGATTTCGCGGCGCGGCCCGATGGCGTATTTCATCGCGCCGTGCAACATCGGTGCGAAAAGAAACCCGATGCCAACTTCATCGATGCACCGTCCAACGTGTTCAGGTTTAATTTCAATGTTCACGCCGAGTGCTGCGAGGACGTTCGCGCTGCCGCTCTGGCGCGTCACACCTCGGTTACCGTGTTTGGCTACCGGCACACCTGCACCCGCGACGACAAAGGCGGCAGTGGTTGAAATGTTAAACGAGTTGCGTCCCGAACCGCCGGTGCTACAAGTATCCACGACGAGTGAGTGTTTTGTCTGGACAGGTGTGGCTTTGGCACGCATGACGCGCGCTGCGCCGGTAATTTCGGCGACGGTTTCGCCTTTCAACCGAAGTGCTGTCAGGAAGCAGGCGATTTGTGCATCTGTTGCCTCGCCTTCCATGAGGGTGTTCATGGCACCGTTCATCTCTGCTTCGGTGAGTGAATTTCCTTCGATGACTTTTTGAATTGCTTCGCGTATCACGTAATGTTCCTCCTATTTCATCAAGGATAGTATAGATCAGCCGCGTGACGAATGTCAAGGAAACGCGCGCCTGTTTCATACAGAGATATTCTCGCCGAGATATGCCAGAATCCGAGTCTGTTCTAGTGCAATGTCGGAAAACGGCTGATCGCATACATCGCGGAATCGCTCGGCCACCTTGCGACTTGTTGCCTTCGGGTCCTTGAAAATGCCCACAGAACGAAACGGAAGCCCCCACTGCCTGAATTGGTGCAGCGCGATAGTGGCATCCCGGGTCCGATTGTCATTGGAAAGCGCGTATACTAACAGCGGAAGCGTGGTGCCGTTGATCCGGCAGTCTACTGTGTATTTTCCGTGCGGATCCCGGGACGCATCGCTCCAATCAAAAGTCATGCACGCTTCCGGAACAGCCTTGTGCAACAAGGCGCGGAACTCATCCTGAAACGTGGAACGAACTCGTTCTTTTGATAAATACGTTACATCGGCTATCCGGAGAAGTGCCTGCGCAAACGCATAGAGGGCATCCCCGTAATCCGCATCAGGCACCTCAAGAATAAGTTCCCCCTCCCGGTCCTCCATCCCGAACATAGAGAGGGTACCGGCAATAATCTTCTGGCGGGTACCGCGATGCAGCGACTTCTCATCAATATCGTAGGAGAGGTGCATGTAGGTATGCGCCTCATCCGAGAGGAGCCACTTCCCGCCTTCCTTTTTGAAGACGATAACCAAGTGATCTCCATCGTTAAACATGAAAGGGGTAAACACGCGGAAACGCTCGGTGCCCTCGGCGGAAAGCCGAATCTGTGCCGAAACGTTCTCAAGAAAGTCCTGCTCTATTGTCTTAAGGGGCATTGCGGATACCTCCGAAAAAAGTGCATTTATGGTTCAGGAATAGACGCGAAGGCCAGAATCCCTCACCAGTAGGCGCGGTTGGAAACCGCGCCTACCGGGATGGTTGAAAAATTTTGTCTGCGTCAGTCCTATGGTTCTTCAAAATTGGCATCGTCAAAGAGACACTGAAGCGCGCCGTTGGGCTCATTATAGCGGTTCGTCGGCTCGGCATAGCCATCGTCTGGCAATAGGGCTTCGGCTTGGTATCGCTCCGTCGCAGAGTGAATATGAAATCCGACAAACTTGACCTTTTCAATCTGGTTTGTATGTTCGTGGCTCCCACCGTTGTAGCGACGCAGGCGAAAAATTTCGTTTGAGTGCGGCACTTGAACAGCCAAGATGACAGAAAAGTCCAGTGGATTGAACAAGTTCTGCCTGATAATCACGCGGAAGGTGTTTCCTGAATCACCAGTGAGGACAAGGTGCTCTTCCTTGTGACTCCGCTTCAATTTCGTAAGAAATTGACTCCGCCAGTTTGCCGGTAAAGGCTTGCGTTCTTGGATGAACGCCGCGAGCTCCTGATGCGAATACGTGATCGGCATGAATAACTCCAGTTTTCCGGCCGCACTCGGCCAGTAAATCTGCCAGAAACGTTCCACTAAGCATAGCCATTGGAAATTGAAGAAATTATACCACCATTCTATGGATTTGTCAATTCTTTAGGCTATTTCATGGAGCAATTCAGTTCTCTCCGTCTGTAGGTTGCACTCAAACGAACGCAAATAGGAAAAGTTCAGGCGAACTTGTCCTACGCAGGCCGGGGCGGCCGCTCATTTCTCATCTGGGGAGACGCGCTGCCCTAACTCAGAACAGAAACCGATACATCGGACGTTCTACCGTAATCCCTATCAGACTCCATACGCTACCGACGATGAACTCGCCCAAGATTAAGCCGAGAAATAGCGGGATTAACTTCCGATGCGCGCTCACACCGCCGTGACGCAGGATAATCCACTTCAGCACCGAACTCACTAAGATTGAAAACCAAAACACGTTCATCGACCAGCTGCTGGAAATCGCAAACCCGGCCGGATGGAACGGCCACCAAAACAGCTGCATCCGCATCGTCATCAGCAAGCAGGTAATTGCGAATCCGAGGCACATCGCAATAATCGCAGGCACATCCGGTGCCTTCGGCGCAACAAGCCAACTCTGCAGCCGATTGAACGGCCGCCCCGCAAACCAATCTCGCGCGCC
>PYJE01000043.1:54685-57125 GCA_003635305.1 Candidatus Poribacteria bacterium
TGTTCGTGGCTCCCACCGTTGTAGCGACGCAGGCGAAAAATTTCGTTTGAGTGCGGCACTTGAACAGCCAAGATGACAGAAAAGTCCAGTGGATTGAACAAGTTCTGCCTGATAATCACGCGGAAGGTGTTTCCTGAATCACCAGTGAGGACAAGGTGCTTTTCCTTGTGACTCCGCTTCAATTTCGTAAGAAATTGACTCCGCCAGTTTGCCGGTAAAGGCTTGCGTTCTTGGATGAATGCTGCGAGCTCCTGATGCGAATACGTGATCTGCATGAATAACCCCAGTTTTCCGGCCGCACTCGGCCAGTGAATCTGCCAGAAACGTTCCACTAAGCATAGCTATTGGAAATTGAAGAAATTATACCACAATTCTATGGATTTGTCAATTCTTTAGGACCATTTCATAGAGGAATTCAGTTTTCTCTATCTGAGGGCAAACTCGGGCGAACTTTCCCTACGCAGGCCCGGGTGGCCGCCCATGTCTCATCTGGGGAGACGCGATGCCCTAACTCAGAACAGAAACCGATACATCGGACGTTCTACCGTAATCCCTATCAGACTCCATACGCTACCGACGATGAACTCGCCCAAGATTAAGCCGAGAAATAGCGGGATTAACTTCCGATGCGCGCTCACACCGCCGTGACGCAGGATAATCCACTTCAGCACCGAACTCACCAAGATTGAGAACCAAAACACGTTCATCGACCAGCTGCTGGAAATCGCAAACCCGGCCGGATGGAACGGCCACCAAAACAGTTGCATCCGCATCGTCATCAGCAAGCAGGTAATCGCGAACCCGAGGCACATCGCAATAACCGCAGGCACATCCGGTGCCTTCGGCGCAACAAGCCAACTCTGCAGCCGATTGAACGGCCGCCCCGCAAACCAATCTCGCGCGCCTTCAATGTAGGAGATGTGATAGAACGCCCAAAACGACGCGAACGTGCCGATAACAATTGCAACGCACATCGCTATCAGCAAGCGTTTGTTGGAAATGCCCGTTCGCTCCGCCAATTTAAACCCTTCTAAAATGTGCGGCATCGGATGCCCGCGATAGGCGCGGTTGAAAAAGAAGAGGTAGGCGAACATCGTCAAATTCTGCGCACCGAGGAGGCGCGTGCCGAAAATGCGCGGCATCATCTCATCAGGGCCAATGAAATGCAAATCGTGGACAGGCGAACCCAGCTCCGCACGCATCCGCGTCACCGCCGTTGAAATCGCATAGTAAATGCCGAAGAAAACCAGAATCACCCACACCGACATCCCCGCCATTTTACAGAAAATCACGATAAAGAGGAGACTCACGAGAAGCCCAAGCACGGTAACCCGATAGGACATCGGTTCATCTGAATCGTCAACACGCCGGTCGTTCCTAAAAATTTTCTTCCCTACCTGCGCGAGATGTTTGCGCGTCGCAATAATTGCGATGACGAACAAGCCGAGATACGCACCGAACGACTGCTCATCGGTGAACGGGAAGTTCGGCATGCCGCGCACGCCTAACGCATCCCCCAAAACGCGCTCCGCCTTCCAAAACAGATAGAAAAACCAGCACGAAAACGATAAATCCAGCGGAATAAAAAACGCAATGCCGACAGCGAACGGAAACACGGCGATAGGTGTCCACCCTATCGCACTCCACGGTTTTTGTGTGAAAAAGGGACGTAAATCGTAAAGCCTGCCTCCCAAACTCGGAACGGTGGGATAGAGGTGATGCAATCCGTTCAGAATATCTATCGCCCCGGCTATCCCAAACCCCAACCACATCATCTTGTTCGTCAGCAGGTTCGACCGGCTCTGGCCAGTCAACTCCAGCGGCAGTTGGATAATCGGATAACTCAACTTCTCATGCTCTGTCCACTGTTTGCGGACGAGGCTGTTAATGCACACCATCAGGAACACCATCGCGCACAAGAAACCACCCCACACCGCCGTAGTCGTCAGCCATCCCTCAACCACTTCCCACTGGTAAAATGTCGTCTCGCCGCGGTAATACTCTGTCAAGAAGGCGCGCTCTTTCACCGCCATCCAATCCGGGATATACCGATGGAACAAATCTGCCCAGTCGTTTTCAGGTGTCGCGTACCAGAACGCATACGGAATCATCGGAATCAAGACGCGCAGCACATCGTGCCCCGCCAGCGAGGAGGCAATGGCTAGCATGACGTAGATAGTCAGCAATTCTCCCTGCCGCAAGCCGTAGGCGAAACCTCCCGTTCTTGACACCCACCTCAACACCAAATTCGCGCCTGTTAACACAAAAACGCAGAAAATAACGTTAAAATAGAGCGAAACGGTCGTCGGAAACCCTTGTCCCGCCGAATCCAAAATCCAATAAACGTTCGGGATAATCAAGACAGTGCCGATGAAAATAGCGCGCCACGTCGCACCAAAATTTTGTTGTGAAGAAGTTTTTCTCAACTGTCAATCTCCCC
>PYJE01000044.1 GCA_003635305.1 Candidatus Poribacteria bacterium
GCTAAACTGCAGTTGTCCGGATGCGGTATTGACAACTTTCACGCGTGCTTTGCCGAGTGCTGTCAGCCGGGTGCGGATGTAAGTTGACGTTCCAGAGATACCGCCTTGCCGTCCCTGTTTCATCAGGAGCTGGTTGTAGTCCTGCTGTGTCAACTTGGGCTTCTCCACCTTGCCGATGATGAGCATATCGGCGTTCAACGCTTGGCCGAGTTTGGCTGCGAGGGCCGGGTCTGCGTAGACCTGGTCCAACGTGAGTCCGAGTTCAGTCAGTTTATCTTGAACTGGCTGGACTTTTCTAGAGATGTCGTAAATCCACTCTGCCTCTTTGAATATGAGTTCAAGCCGAGTGGCTAAGTTGACGCTGAGTCGGTTGCCGAGTTGATTGACTTCCTCTGTTTCGGCGAAGAAGGGTGTAAGCGCGATGCGCTTGGCTTCGCTAATCCGCGGTGGTGTGTCGATATTGACTTCACCGTTGCCGCCACATCCTATGTGTGCGATGAGGAGGAGCGGTAGTAAGAAAAAGGTCGAAAAACGCATAATAAAAATGTGTCTCCTGTTTTTTCGCAGTTCGCAAGGCGTTCAATAAGCACGGTTGGTGCATGAACATTCCTTGACATAGAGCCGTCATCGACGTTGTCGATGCCTCCGTTTCTCGAAATTTGTGTGCGTGAATCGGTTTTGTGCGCTGTCCAGAATAGCATAACACAGCGGACACAAAAAGTCAAGTTTTTAACCGGCGACGGCTAATGCGCGAACTTCGCCGAATTCGTGTGCGAGTTTCGTCCAAGAATCGCCGGTATCCGTGCTGCGGTAAAGTTGCCCGCTCACACTGCATGCGATGATGAAGTCGTTGACGTTGGGGTTATGCGCGAACGTCCAAATGGTGCTGTTCGCTACGCCGCCGATATCGGCACGTTCCCAACTTTGGCCATTATCGCGGGTGGAGAAAATGCCGCCTTCATCGCCGGGTGGGCCGTTGCCTGCGCCGATGAAGACGCGTCCGGCATCGCCGTTCAGGAAAAATGCCGCTCGGCAGTAGGGCCACGGATAGTGTTCCTTCACCTTAAGAGGTGTCCACTGCTGGCCCATATCTGTTGTGATGCACACGTCGTTGTTCGTCGCTGCGACAATGGTTTTCGGGGCACCGGGTACGACGCAGAGGCCATGGATATCGAGGCTGCTGAGCCCTTCACTCCGTTCTGTCCACGTTTCGCCGCCATCGGTGCTGAGGCGCATTCCATCAATCTCAATGCCGGCGTAGAGCGTCTGGTTATCCTCAGCATCAATGATGAATGTCGTCACGCGCGGGATGATAGGGATGCCTTCGCATTCCTGCGCTAAGTCAACGTTCAGTTTCCGCCAAGATGCGCCACCGTCGGTGGATTTGAAAAAGGCCGAGGGACAGGTGCCCGCGTAGAGCGTCTCTGGCGCGGTTGTATCAATGGCGAGTGCCCAGACTTCCAGTGCGTCCATCTCACTCGGCAGTGCTTGCCACGCGTCACCGCCGTTCTCTGAGCGGAAAACGCCTTTATCGGTGCCAGCGTAAACGACATCGGCGTTGTTCGGATTGACAGCGATGGCGCGGACATCCGCCTCCGGAAAAATGCCGCTACTGGCGCGATTCCATGTGTCGCCGTTGTCCGTGCTGCGCCAGACGCTTTGTCCAATTGTTCCTGCATAAAGTTTCATAACTCATCCTCCGTGCGAGGCACCAGCCCTCGCGCTACATTTATGATTGCATCATTTTACAAAAAATCCGAAATCGTGTCAAGAAAAATTTTTGTCGTTCGCAATGCGTTCAATTCGCAGTGTTGGTGCGAGAACATCCCTCTGCGTAACCTATCTGATAAAGGCGAATGTCTCTATCCGCTGACAATTTAGTTTTGTTCTAATACGCCTTCCCCAACCGTCCTTCCCTCCAAAACCAGTTCCCATGTGATAGCCTCGGGAGAGATGGTTGGCGCAAGGTGAAACGTATAGCGATACCTTTCGCCATCTTGGAGTGCCTTCATCGGCTGTGCGGCTTGATAGAGCCGCGCCTCCTGCTTCAACGTCACCGTCGGCGCGAGGCCGACGAGCAGTTCACTCGGCTCCGCGACGATGTCCCAATACCGAGGCAAGACAGGGTTGGGTAGAACTGACGCGACAAACGTGATGTTTGCGCCGCGCGTGGCACTATAGTCATACGTTGCCACGCGTGCGGAGACGCGCGGT
This sequence comes from Candidatus Poribacteria bacterium, assembly GCA_003635305.1. Lineage (GTDB taxonomy): Bacteria > Poribacteria > WGA-4E > WGA-4E > WGA-3G > AGPOR5. Next base: position 2,215 of record PYJE01000044.1, read on the forward strand.
ATTTCAGAATGCAAACTGGGAATGAGGACGGCTTTCGTTCTTGCCCCGGATAACGCAACGGCACCTGTGCCTGCATGCGTCAGCGGCACGGCTGCAACCGTATAGGTGACATCGTCCTGATATTCAATAACGTGCACTGTCCAGTCGTGCGCCGGCGTTTCACCGGAGAAGCCGAGGGTGATGCCTTGTAGCGCGGGTTCTACGGTTGCGGTTTGAACATCTGTCGATTCAAAGACGAGATACGCCGCCGCGAAATCGGGCAAGGTTTGCCGAGTGACTGCAATTGGGCCATCGCCGCGAGGGACAGGGAGACGATGCACACGGGTTGGCGATAACGCGAGTTTCACGTGCGCGTAATCCGACACGTAATTAGCAATCTTCCAGTCCGAGAAGATATCCGCCAAGTTCGCGGTATGTCCCACTCCCGCGAGTACCGTGGCGATGCCGTTCATAGAAGTGCCGGGGTGTTGGACAATGCGCCGCAGTGTATCCGTGCCGCCATAGCGTTCGTGCAAGTAAAGCATCCAGAGGAACGCCGCACCGTAGTGTGGCATTGCTGTCCCCGATGCGTCGGGCCAAGTCGTCAGGGAGATGGAAGGTGTCTTCTCAAAGGCTGCAAGATGTTCGCGCGAAACATAGCCGCAAACGAACGCCGCGTAATCCGCGCATCCTTCATCTACCCAAATCTCCTCTCGGCTGTCGTGCCGCCAGTGGATTAAATGTTGGAGCTCGTGCGCAATGACGTTATGTGCCGCTTCGCCGTTAATATCAAGCGGGAACGTATCAATATAGAGCATATCGGCGACGTTGCTGCGGATGGCGAGGCCGCGGAAACCCGGATTGCGCAGAACGCCGCGTCCCTGGTCGGCGGAATTAAAGAAGCCCGCCGTGTAGCCGCCGGTAACATCAGCCCTATCGCGAATGTTAAGCAGGAGTAAGATGACACGTCCGTTTGCATCGACATCAGGTGGCGCGCCGAAGAGTTCCGTGACTGTAGGATAAATACCGCGCGGACCCGCCGGTGTCCTTTCGTCAAAGGCGCGGATGATGGCATCGACGGTGCGCGGTGTGACGCGGCGTTCCCACTCAGTTTCTTCGACGTAGAGATAACAGAACTCGCCTACACCGCGTAAAACAGCCGGGACGGTATATTGTTGCAGGCTGCGGAAGTCGGGCGCGAAGAAGGTGCGTTCGGTACCGATGGGGAGCGCGGGTGCGGCTGGATGCACCGGCGCGGTAGGTGCGAGCCTTTCCGCATCGGTAGGCGGACTTTGCAAGCGCGCTTTGAACACAGGCGTGCCGCAACGGAAGGCGGCAACCCTGGGTTGTATCAGCACCATGATAATCAGAAAAAAGGAGATTTTTTTGTAGTTCGCAATGCGTTCAACAACAGGCGTTCGTGAAAGAACGTCTCTTGCCGTAAACCGCATGCGCCGTTGTTGCATGCTCATTTTTTTTCCTTCTTTTTGTTGTTCGCGAGGCGTTCAACAGCAGGATTTGCAAGCAGGATGTGCAAGATTTGCAAGATTTTCAGGATTAAGAAGATTCCTCTCATGAAAGGTTATCCTCTTCGCCTGTCCCTCCTGTAAATCCTATAATCCTGCTCCTGCTCAAAAGGAGCCAGATGAAGAAAGCACAAGCGAGTGCCTCTTTCTTATCCTATCCATCCTGCTCAATCCTGTCCATCCTGCTCAATCCTGTCCATCCTGCTCCGATTTTCAAGATGAACAGGAG
>PYJE01000045.1:0-19628 GCA_003635305.1 Candidatus Poribacteria bacterium
TTTCAGACACTGGGCAATTTCAGGAGTGTCCCGAACCGCGTCGGCAAAACTCACAACTCCCCCTCCTTTATCGCCTGCGCGATTATCTCAAACACTCTTGAACTGTAAAGCGTCAACCCACCCCAATCCGATACCGCATCGTCTGTATCGTCCGGGTCTAGGGTTGAAATATCCTTGACAGGCACGGCTTCGTCTGCCGGGGAGAAATAGTAGGTTTTGAAGGTCTTCTCAAATACCGTCTCCGCCAACTTTTTGGAACCCGGGTCAGGTTTTAATCCCAACAATTTCAACAGCCATTTTGGGCCGGCACTTCCTTCGGCAAGGAATTGGATGGCCCATATCAGTTCCACGATTTGTGATGCATGCGTAGAAACGACGATTCGGTAGCCGCGCTTCAAGAGTTCTAAAAGCAGTAGAAGCAGTGCCGAAACGGCTTTCGGATGCAACCCCGCTTCCGGTTCTTCAATGACAACCCAATTGCGCTGATTTTTGTTCGCCTCGCCTCTCGCAGGCATTAAGGAGTAAAGCCCCATCAACAACGGCGTAAACTCGCGCTGTCCCGAAGACCAGGCCATAAACGGTAAACAATTGCCCGCAACATCCAGAACGATGCGTTTCCGCAGTCCCTCCCGGTCCAATTTGACTTGGGCCCTTCCGAAGACGCTTTCACCGACAGCATTCCGGATTGTTTGGTTCAGAAAACGCGATTGCGGAAAGATAAGCCTGTCACCTCGGCCGAAATCCATATCAAGCAGAAGCCGCAATTGCTCACTGAATCGTTTCACGGCGTAAGGAGCGCCGCTTGCATAATCGGTGAAGCAGCGCGGCCAGCCATCTTTGAGCGTGACAACTCGTTGCGCCGGAATGAGGCAGACTGACTCCGCTTTTCTCCGGCTTTTTCTCGCGAAGACCCTCTCCAGCGCAAACTCTTGTTCATCAACGGCAACCTGAGTCGCGTCCGACCAGGTGCTTTCCATCCCTTCCCCGAAATAGAGGTATAGGAACTCCGCAGGCTTCTTGTGCCAATCAAACCCGTGCGTTTTGAGGGTGCGGACGATAGGGTCTGCGTCTAAAATTAACTTCACCAGTTGGAGCAGCAGACTCTTCCCACTCGCTTGCTCCCCAACAAATACCGTCATGTCACCGAAGGTGATGTCGGCTTCGGAAATTGGCCCGAGCGAAGTCAGATGAATCCGTTCCATCAGTTCTCCTCCTGTTTTGATAAATATTCTATCAGAATTCTGGGAGGGTGTCAAGAGAAACGTTCAGCACGTTCGTCTGCAAGGGAGGATGTCTATATCCATCACATCCCCCCTTAGATGTGCAGACTAGGCGTAGATATTCTGCATCTGCCACGCATCCAGCGATTTGAGCTCGCACGCTTGGCCTTGCGAACGCAACGAGACACCGATGCTTTCGTCCATGTCCGGATAGACACGCATCGCAACACACTGCCGCCCGTTGGCGAAGACCTCAACGACGCTCTTATCAACGAACACGCGCAACTTGAGCGTCTCGTCTTGCGCGATGGAAACCGCACCTGTCTCAGGCGCGCGCGAAAGCACATCAGGGGCAATTGATGAATAAGAGGAATCAAGCGTGAGCAGGCTATCCCGAACGCGTTCTCGCGCATCAGGATTGCGCAAACCGCGCTCTCTGAAGAAGGCGATGCGGGTAAACTCCTCTTTCTGCGGCGAACGCAGAACGTTCAGTTCAACCATCGGCGCGGACTTCACATCAATTTCGACTTCAAGTTCCATCGCGTTGCCGTTGATATTTTCAAGAACGACTTCCTCGTTCGCAGGGAGCGTCATCGCATCCACACGCTGATGCGCATAGCGCAACGATTCAATGTCGCCAGCCGGTTCAACGCCGACTTCGTCCTTGGAGAGGAGCGTCAAGCGGCGTGGCAACGTCATAATCTGATTCCAGCCTTTCGTCGGCTTCGCAGGGTTCATGTTATAGATGACGATGAGCCCGCCTTTGCCATCGGGGGTTGCGGAAGGAGCATGCACGCCGGCAGGAGATGCAGCACCGAAATTGTTCTTCGCCCCCGCTGTCACGACGAACTTGTCGCGTTCAGTGTCATAATCGCCGAGCAGATACTGCCCACCGCTCATGTGGCTGAAAAAGAGGAGCATGTGCCTGTCGCCGATGGGCCAGAAATAGGGACACGCGCCGTCATCGCCTACCAGCGTATACATGTCGTCCTCAACGAAAGGATGCAAGTAAACCCAATTCGCCAAATCCGCGGAACGGAGGAGGAAATTGGCGCGAACCCGTTTGCCGCCAGGTCCGTGCGGAAGCGTCCCACCCGACAGCGAGTAATACATGCCATCTTTTTTCCAGATACAGGGGTCAAAAACGCGGTAAACAGGCGTTGTGCCATCGGCATGTTTCGCAGGAATAACCGCCTTGCCAGAAACTTTCTCCCAATTCAGCAGGAGCGGATCGCGGGATACCGCCACCATATTACCGACGACAGTGCCGTGATACATTGCAACCACTCTGTCTTCTTCGACGAGGGTTGCACCGGAGAAACAGCACCGTTCCGGGTTCGGATAAATCGCGTACGGCAGGTCGCGCCAATGGATGAGGTCATCGCTGATGGCGTGCCCCCAATGCTGCCTCGGATCTTCCGGTGGATACGCCTGATAGAAGAGATGCCACCGGTCCTGCCAAAAGCAGAGCCCATTCGGGTCATTGAGCGTATGTTCAGGGTTAACATAATGGTAAATCGGACGATGCGCATCGCCTTCAAACGCCTTGCGCGCCGCGTTCATCCGCTGTAACAACGGATTCGTCGCGAGTTGTGCCTCCTGCGCCTCCAGCGTCTCCGCAAAGGTATAGTGAGGCACTTTCGAGGTATAGTCTTCAGTCGCCATGAAAATTCTCCTGTTGTTAGGTGAGAGTTTGACTATCGTTCTGTAATATGCATCATAGCATAGAATTCAATGTTTTTCAACAGCGCCCTTAAGTTTCCCAGAGCGATTCAGGATTCAGCCAATTTCCTTTGATCCAAATCCCAAATTCTGATACAATCCCTCCAAAACCGATTCCAACTTGGAAGAAATACTATGGCGCAATCCCCGAACATCCTCTTGATTCTCGCCGATGACCACGGTTACGGCGACTTGTCCGTGCATAACGGACCTTCTATCCAGACACCGAACCTTGACAGAATTGCCGCGGGCGGCACGCGGTTCACGCGGTTTTATGCGAATTCCTCAGTCTGCTCTCCGAGTCGTGCTTCCCTCATGACAGGCCGCTTTCCCGATAAGGTAGGCGTGCCGGGCGTGATTCGGACGCACGCTGAAAACAATTGGGGATACTTCCACCAAGATGCCGTCACGCTCCCTTCAATGCTCAAGCGGAAGGATTACCACACCGCGCTCATTGGCAAATGGCACCTTGGGCTTGAAACCGAAAACCACCCGTGCCGAAGAGGGTTTGACCATTTCCACGGCTTCCTCGGCGATATGATGGACGACTACTACACGCACCTCCGGGACAATAACAACTATATGCGCCGCGGGTTTGACACCATTACTCCGAGAGGGCACGCCACAGAGCTCTTTACAGAATGGAGTGCGGAATTCCTGCAGGCACAAACGCAGTCATCGTCGCCGTTTTTCCTTTACCTTGCCTATAACGCGCCGCACACCCCCATCCAACCTCCTGATGAGTGGGTAGCGCGCGTCCGTGAACGCGAACCGGATATCTCTCCACAGCGCGCGAAATACATCGCGCTCGTTGAGCACATGGATGCCGGCATCGGCCGCGTGTTGGATACGCTTGAGGAGACAGGGCAGTTGTCCAACACCCTCGTCATCTATACTTCCGACAACGGTGGCGATATGAAGGTCGGCGCGCATAACGGACCGCTGCGTGGGCAAAAGGGTGATATGTATGAAGGCGGCATCCGAGTCCCCGCGTGTGCGATGTGGCCCGGGCATATTCCCGAAGGATATGTCACAGACCAGGTTGCAATGCTCATAGATCTGTTTCCGACAGCATGCGAAGTAGCCGATGTCCCGCTCACACACGAGCTTGAGGGACGTTCTATTTGGCCCACACTGCAAGGCGAACAGCAAGACTTCTCCGAACGCGTCCTCTATTGGTTGCGCCGAGAGGGGAGTCAACGGTTTTTGGGGCAGTGCCAACACGCTGTCCGCCTCGGCGATATTAAGTTGTTGCATAACAGCCCGTTTGAGCCGCTGGAACTCTATAATCTCTCCACCGATGCACTAGAGACAACGAACAACGCGCAGACAGAGGCGGAGCTCTTTAGGGAGATGAGTGGGCTGTTTCAAGCGGAGACGCAGAAGTCGGGGAATGTTCCGTGGCAGCGCGGTGCACCGTAAAAATTAACTTGCACGTTTCGCGGAAATTAGGTATCCTAATTGATGTGTTAATTTTTCGCGGGAAGGGAAGGAGATTGCAATTTTGTGCAAAGAAACCGTAACCGATGAGACAACACTAGAATCGAAAACGGCAGCGGAGAACGCCGCTGTCGTTGAAACCGCATCGGCGCAGCCAGACGCATTGGCTGGAATCCATCAGACTTTGGCGGCGTTGCAGGCACTGTTTGAGAAGCAGATCTCCCGCAATCAGAACCAAATAAAGATGTTCGACGCGCTCTATCGCGAGATGAAGGACTATAAGGAGGACTTCCTGCTGGAGGCACTCCATAAGCCTATCATCAAGGACCTGCTCAGCGTCTACGATAGTTTCGTGTTGCTGGAGTCGCAACTAGAAGGGATGCTTAGCACGGCGAAAAGGGTTCGTCCGAAAGCAATGGCGGAGCAACTAACACAATTTCGGCAGAATCTGGAGAACGCGCGCTTTGAATTGGAAGAAGTGCTATACCGCATGGACGTAACCCCTTATGAGGAACACCCGGAAACGTTGGACCGGCAGTTGCACAAAACGCTCAAAGTAATCCCAGCGAATACCCCGGACCAGGATTGGAAGGTAGCGGAGGTTCACAAAATCGGGTTTTCTTGGCGAGGGAAAGTGTTTCGCCCAGAAGAGGTAACTATCTTCCGTTACACATCCACCGATGCAGCAGGAGCAACCTCAGGCTCGGATACTGCAGGTGAAGCCCCCGATACTGAAGGAGAAAACGAAACAGATGGGTAAAGTTGTTGGAATCGATCTGGGAACAACCTTCTCAGCGATTGCGCATGTCAATGAACACGGCCAACCGGAGATTATCCCGAACGCCGAAACCGAACGGATTACGCCATCGGTGATTCTGTTTGAGGACGCTCTCGTCACCGTCGGGAAAATTGCTAAGCAAAACGCCCGAGCCGTGCCAGAGCAGATTGTGGAATTCGTCAAACGCGAAATGGGAAAATCCAAGGAGGAATTCTTCCGGAACTTTGATGGCAAGGATTACTCAGCCGAAGAGCTCTCCGCGCTCATTTTGACGAAACTCAAGCAGGATGCCGAGGCGTATCTCGGTGAAGAGATTACCGATGCTGTCATCACCGTGCCTGCCTATTTCCATGATGCCGAACGGGAAGCGACACGAAACGCTGGCACAATCGCCGGTTTAAATGTCCTGCAAGTGCTGAATGAACCGACAGCGGCAGCACTTGCATACGGCATAGACCGGCTCGGTAGTAATCAGAATGTTTTCGTCTTCGATCTCGGCGGTGGCACCTTTGACGTAACCGTCATGGAAGTCTCTGAATCGGCAATCAAAATGATTGCGACAAACGGAGACCACCGGCTCGGCGGCAAAGACTGGGACGATCAAATCATCAGGTATATCGCGGAAAATTTCGATCTGGAGCACGGCGAAAACCCGTTGACAGACTTGCACGCGTATCAAGATCTCCAAACGATCGCTATCAGTGCGAAAGAGTCTCTGTCCCAGCGGCAAAAGGCGCGCATCATCTGCGGCTACAACGGCAAAACGACTCGTGTAGAATTGACGCGCGAAACGTTTGAAGAACTTACCGCAGAACTCCTTGAAAAGTGCCGTTCGCTGTGCGAAGTCGTCCTCGCGGAGGCCAAGATGACGTGGGACCAGATTGACACGGTGCTATTGGTAGGCGGCTCAACCCGCATGCCGATGGTGCAGGCGATGATCTCCGAGATTAGCGGAAAACAGATTAACCCGATGGAAGTTAATCCCGATGAAGCAGTCGCGATTGGCGCGGCACTTCAGGGAACCCTCCGCCAAATCTCCGAAGAATCTGCTGCAGACCTCCCGGATGCCGTTGTCGATCGGTTCCTCGGCGCAGATGGCACAGCAAAAGTCACCGTGACTGATGGTGCGACGCATAATCTGGGACTCGTTATTCTTAACGCGCAACACGAAGAAGTTGTCCACGTCATGATTCCCAAAATGACTAACGTCCCTTGTGAAATGGCAGATCATTTTGGAACCGTGAATGCCAACCAAAGTTCGGCGTTAATCCAAGTCGTGCAGGGACTTGAGCAGGACCAGCAGGAAACCGATGGCTCCATGTTTGAAGAGCACAAATTAGGGGAGTGTCTTCTTGAACTGCCTTCCGGGTTGCCGCGAGGAGCACGCGTTGACGTTACCTACAAATACAATCTGGACCAGACGCTTGAGGTAACCGCACAGGGACCGGACGGCCGCACCGCAACGGCAACGATTGAGCGTCAAACCCTAGATGCAGAGGAAGTCGCGCAGGCTGCCAGAGAGTTGCAAACTCTAGAAGTTGAGTAGGCAGAATCATTAACCTCCGGTAGGCGTGCTTTGGCAGCGCGCCTTAAAAGGACCTACGTATGTCCAAACGTGACGAATTCATTGCAATCGTTAACGCCTTCAAAGCCGCCTCCCCGGCAATTACCGACGCACAGCGCAAGGGCCTCCTTCGGCAAGCGAAGCAACAATACGGGCTCTCTTTTGAGGAGGCGCGACAGATTCTGAAAGCGTCCGGCTTAGTCGTCGGCGATGTGGTGAACTACTTTGAGGTGTTGGGGCTCGCCGTTGAAGAACTCCAGAACCAACCCGATGCAGCAATCGCGACGCGTGTCGATACTGCTCACAAGGAATTGTATAGTGCGTCGTTGCGCGCGGGTGGATTACCGCGTCCGGATGGGAAGACTCAGGAGCAGTGGCGGACCCTCCTGAATCAAGCGCGGGACATTTTGAAAGATCCGCAGCAGCGACGCGAACACCTCGCCACACTTCAACCCGATGGAGAAAGACCTGACACGCCTTCAAGGGAAACAACGCGCCCCATCTTCAAATTCACTAACGGTGACGAAGCCACCAACATTTCCGAGTTGGCAGCGTTGATGGAGAAACATCCGCAAGAAGCCGCCATTGCCCTTTATCGCGGATACCTTGAGCAAAGTCTGGGAGGAGCAGGCGAAATGCATCTCGCCGAGGCGGCGCGGACAGTCGCCAGTGTATACGCTAAAACGCCAGAGTTCGGGTTATGGGCAATGGTGCAGATTCTCCGCGGAAAAGTCAAGTTCGCGCGCGGTGGTGAAGCCAGCACGCCGCAGCAACTAGCACAGCTCATAGATCAGAATTGGGAAGAGGCAAAAACGCTGTTGTATGGCGGCTTCCTCCCGCTCTGGTTTGAATACACCAAACAGTCGCAACTTGCGAACGAGGCGATGGACATCATCGACCGTTTCGGTAACGAGACAGATATCGGTTTGGAGAGGCTGGTTCAAAAACTCCACCCGCAGATTGGGCATCCGGTGCTTAAAGCGAGTCACACCAGCATCAATTTCGGGAAGGTGGATAGAAAGTCCCAAAAAACCGTCCGTGTTGAGATTCAGAATACGGGCCGCGGCTACCTCTACGGCACAGTCGAATTGGCAAAGGCGATGCCGGGGCTGCGCCTGTCTTCAACCACTATCAGAGGAAAAGCCGTTTTAACTGTCACGCTTGACACGAGCCGCCTTGCGGTAAATCAGACGCATAATACCGCGCTTGTCATCAAGACGAACGGGAGTGAGTTGCGGGTGCCAATTTCCTGTGTGCCAGTTGACGTGACTGCACCTTCTACAAGCAGCTCTCAGGACCCTGCAACCACCGCCCCGGAAAAATCAACCGCTAAAACTAGAGCAGTGGGGTGGGTCTGGGTTGCTGTAGTTTTCGGCATTATACTATTCATCACGTTCCGCCCGCCGGTGAACGAAAGATCCGTGCAAAGGAACCTTGATAGATCTGTCGGCGGGGTTCAGACTTCAAGGCCAACCATTCCGCGTGCTGATGTGTCCGCTGGCATGGTGCTCATCCCCGGCGGCGAATTTCAGATGGGTAGTAGTGACAGAGAAGCATACGACGATGAAAAACCGGTGCATACCGTCTATGTTGATGCGTTCTACATGGACAAATACGAGGTAACGAATGCACAGTTCAAGGCGTTTGTCGATGCCAACCCGCAATGGCAGAAAGCCCGTATCTCTCGCGACTACCATGATGGGGACTACCTCTACTATTGGAATGACAACATTTATCCGCAGGGGATGGGCAACTATCCAGTCGTTTATGTGAGTTGGTATGCGGCGATGGCGTATGCACAGTGGGTAGGGAAACGCTTGCCGACAGAGGCGGAGTGGGAGAAAGCAGCCCGCGGGGGATTAGTAGGGCAGAACTACCCTTGGGGAAATGGTATTGGTTCCACTAGGACAAACTTCGGATATAATGTTGGCAAGACTACGCCTGTAGGCAGTTATGCCGCTAACGGCTACGGCCTCTACGATATGGCAGGTAACGTTTGGGAGTGGTGTCTTGATGGATATGATTCTCGTTTCTATGCCAGATCCCCGTTTTGGAATCCCATTGCAGGAGATGCTAGTGCCTCTCAAATTGTAAATGAATTCAGGCGCGTTAAGACCTCCCGGGTGTTGCGCGGCGGCTCGTGGAGTTACGGCGCGCTGTACCTGCATGTCGCCTATCGCGGCTGGAATACGCCAGAGGTCACTGACGGCAGCCTCGGTTTTCGTTGCGCGATGGATGTAAAACCTTAAATCCTTATTCCCGGACTGCTTCCGATTTTCTCATGGTATCGTTTACTGGGAACGTTTGCTGGAATGTCAGTTGCACGGGGTTTTTGTCAATGCAGCCAGAATCTATAAAGATTACGCGAAACGTGTGTAGACTCGCATCCGTCTCATAAATACCGGTGTTGGACATGTTTTGTCCGAAATTGACTTCGCGCTTTTTGCCCCCGCGGCGGAGCCAGGGATAACTTTGAATGCATATCGTAGGGCGAGAAAAACTTGAGAAATTTGCACAGCGGTATCCCAATGTCAGAAGCGCGATTAAGCGGTGGGTTAATCTGATCGAACAAGGCACGTTTCGTTCACCTGTTGAATTGCGGGAAACGTTTTCGTCCGCGGAGCCGGTCCAAGTGCCTAAAAAACGTTTTGGACAGGCGCGCAGCCGGGAAACAGTGACAGTGTTTAACATTGGCGGTAACAAAGTCCGTCTTATGGCTGCCATCAAATATGATATCCAGCGAGTCACAGTTGAAAGCGTGGAGCCGCATCCCGAATATGATAAAGGAAGATGGAGGAAGTAACGATGCTAGCCGGAACACATACGGGAAACCCTGAAGTGGCATTAATACCACGTCCTGACGGTTTCAGCCATGCGACAACGTGGAAGGAACTTTCCCTTGCCGATGTCGTGCCACACAGTTCTCAACTGCATAGAGCTGAACCGATTCAAACGCGGGCATCGGAACCATCGGTGCCGCCGCCCCACTCGGATAGCGACTACGAGTGGCTTATTGAGGTGCTTGATGGGTTAACCGATTTCGTGCATCGGTGCGAACATCGCGGGAACCTCACGTTGACGAAAGAGGTAAAGCCCTGGGTGTCTGCGCTGCTCAGCGAATTGTTTTATATCGTAGGTGAGAACGCGAGGGACCCTCTAGCCTCTTTGGATACATTCGCTTGCCTACTTATAGAAGACTACGAGGAAAAACACCTGCGGAATACCTTTCGTGATGAGAGCGAGCCCATAGCACATGTCCCGAAATTGGACATCAACGAGTGGGCGGCGCACGCCTTCTTTTCGATCGGCTGCATTCTCTGGGAAGGCGGTAGAACGGAAAAGGCACTTGCGGCATACGACGAGGCAATTCGGATGCCGGCACTGTTTGGACACAGCACGTCGGTTGCACAGCGCAACCTCGCTCATGTCTACAACAATCGCGGCAATATCAGAAATAACCTGCGGCAACATGAGGCGGCCTTGGCGGACTACGACGAAGCGATACGCCTCAATCCGCGGTTCGCCGAGGCGTATCGGAATCGCGGCGTAACGCACGCATATCTCAGTAAACAAGCCTCTGCACTCGCCGATCTGGATGAAGCCACCCGTCTCAAGCCCGAGCTCGGACGAAGCCTACAAACCTATATTGAGGCTTGGAAAATTGCTTAACTCAGGCATTCCTCAACTAAGCTGTCGCTGTCTTGAAAGTCAAACAGCCGAAAAGGACTAACCAATGACACCCCCAAACACCCTCACCCTCTGGTATCAAAAACCTGCCGAAGAATGGACAGCCGCGCTGCCCGTCGGAAACGGACGACTCGGTGCCATGGTCTTCGGTAGTGTGGAACGCGAACGCATCCAACTCAATGAAGAGACGCTTTGGGACGGCGGCCCTCGCGATACGACGAACCCGAAAGCACTCGCGGCACTACCGAAGGTGCAACAACTCCTCTTTGAGGACAAAAACGACGAGGCGACGAAACTCGCCGGCGAAACGATGCTCGGCATCCCCGAACGCATCAAATCTTACCAATCCTTGGGCGAACTAGTTCTCGATTTCACTCACGATGGCGAGGTAACCGATTATCGGCGCGAACTCAATCTAGACACCGGCATCGCGCGGACAACCTATCGATGCGGCGATGCAACCTTTACACGCGAAGTGTTCGCGACAGCCGTGGACGCTCTGATTGTTGTCCGAATCGAGTGTGACAGGGCAGAACAACTCAATATTCGCGCAACAATGACACGGTAACAAGGCGCGATATGCAACGCTATCTCCCAAGATACCCTCAGACTTGATGGAGAATGTAGCGATGACGGAATGCGGTTTTCTGCCTACGTGAAGATGTGGGAAGAAAGCGGGTTCGTGCCAGCCCGGGATGGAGGTTGGATTGTTATCATCGGCACGGAGGCCGTCACGTTCCTGCTCGCCGCGGCAACGAGTTATGTCAATCAGAACGATGCTACTGCCGAGCCACACAACCGCTGTGAAGCCGCTTTCAAAACGCTAGGTGGAAAACCTTATGAAAAGATTAGGGCAGACCATGTCGCCGAGCATCAATCCCTTTTCCGGCGCGTTGCGTTGGATTTGGGGACAACCGACGCAATCCATCTCCCAACCGATGAACGCTTGGAAGCAGTGAAGGCAGGCAGGTTCGATCCGCACCTCATCGCGCTCTATTTCCAGTTCGGCCGGTATCTGCTGATGGGGAGTTCGCGGGCAGGGTGCTTGCCTGCGAATTTGCAAGGTATCTGGAACGAACACATGAACGCGCCTTGGAACAGCGACTTCCATACCAATATCAACCTCCAGATGAACTATTGGGTGCCGGAAGTCTGCAACCTCGCCGAGTGTCACACGCCTTTGTTCGATTACATGGACACGCTCGTCAAATCGGGGAATCGCACGGCGCAACGCCACTACGGTGCCGATGGTTGGGTGGTGCATCACCTCTCGGATGTGTGGGGTTTCACAACGCCGGCGGATGGCATCTGGGGCATCTGGCCGGTGGGTGCGGCGTGGCTATGTCAGCATGTGTGGGAGCATTACCTTTTCAGTGGGGACACGGATTTTCTCGCAAAACAGGGTTACCCGTTGATGAAAGGTGCTGCCCGTTTCATCCTCGATTTCCTCGTTGAGGCACCGGAAGGCACGCCTGTCGCGGGGAAACTCGTGACAAATCCGTCGCATTCCCCCGAAAATAGTTTTTTGAAGCCTGATGGAACGCGCTCGCTTTTCACCTACGCTGCTACCATGGATCTGGAGATTATCCACGAGTTGTTGACGAATTGCATCGCGTGCATTGACGTTTTGCGGGAAGAAGTCGAGACAGGGAGGGCTCTCCTACTGGAAGAGGCTGATTTTCGCGCTGAACTCGTGGATGCGTTGGAACGGCTCGCGCCGCTGCAGATTAGCGAGAAAACAGGGCGGCTGCAGGAATGGGTATTTGACTACGATGAGCCGGAGCCGGGACATCGGCACATGTCGCACATGTATGCGCTTCATCCCGGCTGCCAAATCACGCTACGCGGCACACCCGCTCTGGCAGCGGCGGCGAGGAAGTCGTTGGAATATCGGTTGGCACACGGCGGCGGGCATACGGGATGGAGTCGCGCGTGGCTTGTCAATTTCTGGGCGCGCCTTGAGGATGCCGAGGAGGCACACACGCACCTCCAAGCACTGCTGGCGAAATGCACCTTGACGAATCTGTTTGATACACACCCACCCTTCCAAATCGATGGCAATTTTGGCGGAACGGCTGGCATCGCAGAGATGTTGCTGCAGAGTCATGCAGGGGAAATTCACCTGTTGCCCGCGCTGCCGAAAGCGTGGAGCACTGGACATGTCAAAGGGTTGCGTGCCCGCGGCGGGTTCACGGTGGACATCGCGTGGGAAGATGGCAGTCTCACCGAAGCAAAGATTCACTCCACGCTTGGGAGAGATTGCACGGTGCGGAGTGCATCGGCGGTTAACGTCACCTGTGATGGCGAGGCGGTTGAGACAGTGCGGACAGCGGCAGTTGTGAAGTTTCAAACGGAAGTGGGGAAAACCTATCTGCTTCGCGCGCGCGTATAAAGAACTTCCACAGGCCGGTAGGGCGAGGGAAACCTGTCCATCGCGCTCTTAAGGCGAAGACGGATAACCGGGGCACGCCCGACAGCGTCAAGTTCAGTACCGGTCTGGAGCCCAGAAGATAACATCGCGTTTCGGAAACAGCGCGGTTAAAAACGCAACAGTTTCCGGGGGTATTGAACTTCCGGGGTTCGCTTGTTCCCATCCAAATTCTCCAAATAGGAGTTTCCAGAGTTCGTCTTCGGTTATGCCTAATTCAACCGCGTCGGCATCGTCGTTCACGATTTGCAACGTCTCATCTCCATCAAACCGAAGCACCGCCTGCTGTCCGTTGAGCGCAAACTTGACAGCAAGCGCGGGAAACTTCTCGCCGGCCTCGGCAAGCCGCGATTGCCATTCCAACCCCAATCGTCGCAGGAGCACCTGAAAGTTGACGGCGTAGAGCATCATCGCGGAATCCTGGCTTTGTTTAACAGCACCGTTGCATTTATTCGCGAGGCGCGCTACAAGCGGATGACTCGGCGAAAATGTGCCGCTTATGTCGCGAATATCTCCTTCTTCGCACACGCGCAACAGATGGGAGGCGAGCGCGTCTAAAACCGTCGGTTTTTCGTGACGATACGCTACCTCGCGCACCTCCGCAGTCTCGCCATCCAGGCAATAGTTGAGATACCCATCAGTAGGAGCGGCTCCCCTGTCGCGATACGCTACAACAGTGGGGAGAACTTCACGGATGCGGGAAGGTTGCATATCCCAGTAAGCGCGCGTCCGAACGAGGCTGCCGCTTTGCACCGCATTGCATCTATCATAAAGCCGCGCTACCGAATCTAAATGAGATTCCAGATCGAAGGTGACAACTTGCCCGAGGTTGCCGTTGAAGACAGCCTTTGCCTCACCTCGTGCGATGTGGAAGCCTTGCAACGGGAACGTTGTCCATCCCAATTGATGGTAAAAATCGTTCGGGATGATGGTAAAAAGCATGCCGATGTCGCATCCGATTGTCCGCAGATGCCCGATAGTGTCCCGCATCAGCGCGGATGCATAGCCGACACCGCGATATTTCGGATGTGTGCAGACTCCGCCGATGCCGCCCATTGTCACAATGGAAGTGCCTATCCGGATGCGCCGTTCCCAGACGCGAAGTGTTGACACCACCTGTTCGTTGACGACGACAACGCGCGTTTGCGAGGGACGATAACTGCTGTCGCCATGCACGTATTGCCAATAGCGTTCATGCCCATCGGGATTGAAGGCGAGACATGAAAGTTCAACTGCCTGTGCTAATTCTGATTCGTGAGCTGCTCTGATTTCCATTTTTCAACATTGACGCGGGACAAACCCCGCAGGCGCGCGTGGAAAGCACACCTACATTGTAAAGACAACCCCTAACGCTTCGTTTGGGTGTTGGATTAACTTCTCGCACCCTTCTGCCGCCTGAGCGATTGGCAGCATATCTGTAATCAGCGGCTTCACCTGAATTTTCCCTTCCGACATCAGCCGTAGCGAGAGTTCCAAGTTGCGCTGCGTCGGCCATGGAACGAAAACCGGGGGGTAATCCGCGCCGTGTTCATAGTCTTCGTCGTGGTAGCCGGGGCCGGTGCGCGCCGCGCTGATAACGTCCACATTGCCGAGCCCCGCCGCAAATCCGTGCGTAATGCTCGCGCCGCCGACGATAACGATGCGGCCGACTTTATGCGTGTCGGGTGCAGTCTTGAGCATCGCGCGAATCTGCTGAAACGCGCCGGTTGCATCGCCGCCGAAAGCGATGATGCCGCAATCCATGCCGTATCCGTTCGTGAACTCCTGTGCAATCGGCACCGGCTCGGTTTCCGATACGTTTATGGCGCGATGGATGCCGGCAGATTCGGCGATTTTAATGCGTAACGGCAGCCGCTCCAAGCCGATAACGTAGGCACCTGCTGCTTTGGCTATCTGGCACGCGAATTGTCCGACGATGCCCAATCCTGCCACGACGACGTTTTCGCCGATGCGGATGCGCCCGCGTTGCACGGCGTGCAGTGCTGTCGCGGCGAGATGGTTTGAGGCGGCTTCCGCGTCGCTGACGTTCTCTGGAATCTTTGCACAGAGGTTATGTGGGACACAGGCGTAAGTGGCGTGTAGTGCGTAACCGCCTCCCATGCCCGAAACCCGTTCGCCGATTTCAAACTCGTCGCAGTCGCCTTCTTTTCCGATGACGACACCGGCATTGGTATACCCGAATGGCCGTTGCCGTTTGGTAGAGCCCGGGTTCTCCCTGCGTCGTTTGACTCCGCCGAGTTCCGTGCCGGGGCTCACCATGGATGCGCGAACTTCAATGAGCAGTTGTCCTGGTTTCGGTGCAGGCGTTTCTTGTTCTTCTGTCCAGATGTGTCCGGCTTCGTTCATCATTACGACTTTTCTGTTCATGAATGTTTTCTTTCCTCCGCGTTTTTAGCGAATTCTAACCGATTCTCCGGTTATTGTCAATATTCACACTGCTTTTATCGTCGCGCGAACGTAGGTACCATTTGCCTCAAACTCCAAATCCGGATGCCCCGCCTCCTTGAGGAGCCTTCTCGCTATCGGTATTCCCACGCCAAACCGCTGCACGTGGCGGAGGGTTTTCATCGCCTCTGCCAGATTAGGGTTGCGATAACTCGTAATTCCAGGCAGTCCGAAATTTTCAGTTGTCGCTTCTCCGTAAGGGCCGCCCGAATTTAAAACCTCAATCCGGTCGCGAAACCAATACACACGGACCGGCGCATTTGTTCCCTCGTAAGTTCTGTGCATAATGGCGTTCCGCGTGATTTGCCGCACCGCCTCCATCGGGTAAAGTGCTGTCCGTTTCTCAACCGGCCCTGAGGTGATGTCCACAGCGACGCGATTATGCGCGAAGAGTTTATCGTCCAATCGGTGGAGGAGGTTCGGAATCGCGCCTCTGATTTCTGCACTATCAATAATCTCGTCTGTATACTCAACGCCGTTAATTCTGAGGAACTGCACGTAAGCACCATACAGGAAATTCTGCGGATTCTTTCCGAGTATGAGGATACCTAGCACGGTAGGTGTAGGCCGGTCGGCGGCATCAATCATCTTCGTCGCCGCTAGCTGCTCATGGAGACTCCGGTCATTGGCATCAAGAACCTCGGCAGAAAATGCTTGCGGTAGATATTCATGTTCAAAGTATGCCAGATTCAAATCGGATATATCGGCAACAGGGACCGGCAGGAGATCAAATGGATGTTCACCGGATCGTCGCTTTTCGTTGAGAATCCGTTCGTCCTGTGTTGTGGCAATGCCGCGGCGAGGCCCAATGCGGATGCGAATAGTCCCTTTATACTTAACCGGCGGTGAGTCGGATGGCTGCACCGTCACAATGGCAACTTCCTTGCCCTGAAGCACTCGCTTCTGAACAGTCAGCGATGGCGGCGGCACGATATTGCCATCTGTCTTCATATCCGCTAACTGCATGAGCAATTCATCTGTAACCGAAAGACCGGGGATAGTTTTATCGTCGTTCACGCCGATGAAAATAAGTCCCGGTTTCTCTTTTCCGTGGTTAGGCAAATCGTTGGCGAAAGCGCAGATGGCTTCTCTGATTCTTTCCGGGGCACTACCGGACAGATTCGCCTTGAACTCAACCCGGTCTGCCTCGCCTTCTTCAATGATTTGCAGTAAGTTTTCTTCTCTCCACTCCTGCATTGCGATACTCCTCCGTTGTCTCGCGTTGTCTCGTCACTTAATTAGGACTTACGCAGCCGAAACCCAGCAGGGGATTCTGGCATTTGCGTCTGTCCCGTTAATGATACCTCAAAAAGGAGTTTTATGCAAGAGATCTTCGGTCAATTTTCTGCAACATGGAACCGAAACCAACACCGCCTCCCATCTGTCTTCAGTGTAATCGCACCGAACTCATCTGTACGCAATATCACACATCCCCGTCTCTGATACCGCGCAACGACACCCGCATCCGGAAATCCATATCGATTCCGAATGCCGAGCGAAAAAAGGGCGAATTTCGGTTGGACCCCGGCGATAAACGGCGCGGTACTTGACGTTCGGCTGCCATGATGCGGCACTTTCAACACTTCGGCGCGCAAATCTTGCCCGGAGGTGATGAGGCGCGTTTCTGCCTTCGCTTCAATATCGCCTGTAAACAAGATGTCCACCTCGCCATAACTGAGTTTCATAACGAGAGAATCGTCGTTCGTATCCGTGTCCATCAGATTCGTGGAAGCAGCATCAATAGGATGCAGAAGATTGAGCGTGGCTGTCGGAGTCACTTCGATTTCTCCTGCATATTCAAACTCATAGAGAATCTCTTCCTCTTGGGCAATCTCGCGCAACCTCTCAATCGTTTCGGAATAGTTGGCCTTTTCCGCTATACCAAGGACACCTTTCACCTCAAAATTCTTCAAAATATGCGCGAGCCCGCCACCGTGGTCGATGTCTTGGTGGGATAGCACCACGAGTTCCAACTCCCGCACCCCATTCACGTCAAGGTAAGGCGCGACAACTCGTTCGCCCGCGTCATATTCCACCTGCCGCTTCTTCTTTTTATTCTCATAGGAATACTGGATGCCGCCATCAACGAGCATCACGCGTCCATCAGGAAACTTCACCACCGCGGCATCGCCTTGCCCAACATCCAGAGTGACGACTTCAAGGAGTCTACCTTCTTCGTGGAACGCACCGTCCCATACCCAAATTGCAATGACAGACAGCCCGATAAGTGTAGCAACCCTCCAATTTTTATAGACGAGCCGCCAATGCGTTACGCCTAAACAGACAGCAATGTAAACAACAAAGGTGCCAAATGTCGGCGGTTTCATCTTCATGACAACCGATGCGTCTCCAAACAAACCGAGGAGCTTTAAAAAGAAATAGATGATTGCATGGTTGAGCCCCGCGAAGAGTTTCGCTAACGGCAGCAGCGAGACAAGCCCCGCGCCTACCGAGGCCATCCCGAACGCGAGGATAAGTGAAACGAACCCGACTGCAAAAGGCCCGACGATGATACCAAGGGGATATGCGCGGAAAAAGTGGAACGCGATGATAAGGGTAGTGCCGAGGAGTGCCGCTAATGTCACAAGATAGGAGAGAATCAGCCATTTTAACGCACTCCGTCCCAAAGTTGCGCTGATATTCCCGATTCGGGAACCGTCATCAGCTGAAGAGTCAGGAACCTCCCAGAACCTGCAAAACGGCTTTTCCATTTTCGGAACAAAATAGACAATCGCTGTTACGGCAACAAACGACAACTGAAAACCGATATCCCACAATTGCGTTGGGTTCAAAAGGAGCAAAATTAAGGCGGCGAAAGCGAGTAGGTTGTAGATGTCGGCATCCCTGTCAATGACAGTTGCAAACAGAAAGAGGCTTGCCATCAGGGCAGCGCGGAAAACGGAAGTACGAAATCCGACTAAGCACGCATAAATCACCACCGCCGCGATGGTTAAAAGCACTATCACCTTTTTTGTCAGGTGTGGATGCTTGGAACGGATACCGAGGATGGACGCGAATGTCAACAAACTGAAGTAACAGAACGTTGCAACAAAACCGACGTGTAATCCCGATACCGCCAAGACGTGAAGATTGCCGCTGTTGCGGAAGGTTTCCACCGTGTCCGTTGGTAAATTGCTCCGTTTGCCGAGCATAATGCCCTTGATGAGGAGCGCGTCCAACGAGTCAATCCCATAAGCCTCATCAATAACCTCTTCGGTGCGAAGACGCAGTGCCTCTATCCATCGGAGTGGTGGAAATCCGGATTGCTCGCCGATTTCCAGGAGTCCTTGATGATAAATTATCCCGAAAACTGCTTTCCGCGAGAGATAGGCTTGATAGTCAAAACCGCCGGGATTGCGCTGCGGTTGGGGTTGACGTAGCGTGCCGCTCAATGTCAAACGGTTGCCATAGCGGAGTGACACGAGCCTCTGAAATCGGATGAGAACTTTCGCCTGCACCGTCTCGCCTGTCTCAAGCAGTTGCAGTGTTCCGCTCGCGTAGCAAGCCTCCCACTCCTTGCCGCGTTCGGGTTGATACCCAGTCTGTCCTGAAAAACTGACAGGTGCATTATAGAAATGAGCGGGGATTGGAGATGGCGTGGCGATATCTAACCGCAGGATGCCGCTCGCAAAAACGGCGAGATGGAGCAGCGCATAGAGTGTCACCTTGCTTTTCAGACGCGCAAGCCATTTATTTTTTCCGCGTTGGAAGCGCGCACCCCACTGAAGTAACACAGCACAACTCAGACATAGCAGCGTGAAGAGCCACGTCCAGAGCGGCAACACCGACGTGTATTCTCCTACAACGATGCCGAGCAGATAGGGGATTAAAAAATAAATAGCGAGTCGTGGTTTGAGTTTCATCTATCGGCGCATCGAGACAGGAGTTCTCTCCTACGAACATTAAAGGTTGGAGAGGCGGGTTTGCAATTCTTCGGGTTGGACAGGCCGCGTGAAGTCCATCAGATAAATCCGCATGTGATCACTCCGGTCAGAACTGAACACCAGTTTCTTGCCATCTCGTGACAGACTTGGTTCAAAGTGCGCGCCGATATGGTTCGTCAGTTGCATTTTGCGCGTGCCATCGGCGTTCATTACCCAGAGGGTATAGTGCCCGTGCTCGTTTGAGATGTAAATGATTCGCTTGCCATCTGGCGTGAAAATCGGCTGGTAATGGCTATCCGACGATGCGGTGAGTTGCCTCACGTTGCCACCGTTTGCACCGATAACGCAGAGTTGATAGGCATCATCAATGTTGGAGATGAAAGCAATCTGATTGCCATTGGGAGCCCACGCGGGATGCCCATCGTCACCCTCATTGTGAGTGAGTTGCACTTTATCGGTG
>PYJE01000045.1:19648-20164 GCA_003635305.1 Candidatus Poribacteria bacterium
GGTGCCGTCTATATTGATGACGTAAATTTCCAATTCGTCGCTATTTTCGTTGGATTCAAAGGCGATTTTCTTGCCATCGGGTGAAAATGCAGGGGCACTTTGCATCCCCTGCATTTCAACGAGAGGCCTTTGGTGTCGTCCATCAACGTCCATCAGATAGATTTTGGCGGTGCTTGGCACCGAACCGCTCGCCTGAATCGGCGGCAGCATCATCATCCCCTTGGTGCGTTCTGCCACAAAGGCAAGCGTCTTCCCATCGGGTGAGAAGGTAGGCATGTATTCGTCAAATTCCTCGGTGTGCGTGAGTTGCCGAAGTGCGCGCGTCTCTAAGCTCATCAGGTAAATCTCACCGTTTTGAAGCCGATAGGAGGCAAACGCGAGCCATTTTCCATCAGGCGAAATCGCGGGGCTGTAATCGTCTGCATATTTCGCCGTGAACGTCATGATGTTGCCCTTTTCGGTGAAGGCTTGCTCGTAGTCATCGCTTCCTTCGGTGCGGAGGCGTTGGACGTGATA
>PYJE01000045.1:20184-37334 GCA_003635305.1 Candidatus Poribacteria bacterium
AAGCAGTTGCAGTGTTCCGCTCGCGTAGCAAGCCTCCCACTCCTTGCCGCGTTCGGGTTGATACCCAGTCTGTCCTGAAAAACTGACAGGTGCATTATAGAAATGAGCGGGGATTGGAGATGGCGCGGCGATATCTAACCGCAGGATGCCGCTCGCGAAAACGGCGAGATGGAGCAGCGCGTAGAGTGTCACCTTGCTTTTCAGACGCGCAAGCCATTTATTTTTTCCGCGTTGGAAGCGCGCAACCCACTGAAGTAACACAGCACAACTCAGACATATCAGCGTGAAGAGCCACGTCCAGAGCAGCGGCATCGACGTGTATTCTCCTACAACGATACCGAGCAGATAGGGGATTAAAAAATAAAGAGCGAGTCGTGGTTTGAGTTTCATCTATCGGCGTATCGAGACAGGAGTTCTCTTCTACCAACATTAAAGGTTGGAGAGGCGGGTTTGTAATTCTTCGGGTTGGACAGGCCGCGTGAAGTCCATCAGATAAATCCGCATATGATCACTCCGGTCAGAACTAAACACCAGTTTTTTGCCATCTCGTGACAGACTTGGTTCAAAGTGCGCGCCGATATGGTTCGTCAGTTGCATTTTGCGCGTGCCATCGGCGTTCATTATCCAGAGGGTATAGTGCCCGTGCTCGTTTGATATGTAAATGATTCGCTTGCCATCTGGCGTGAAAATCGGCTGGTAATGGCTATCCGATGATGCGGTGAGTTGCCTCACGTTGCCACCGTTTGCACCGATAACGCAGAGTTGATAGGCATCATCAATGTTGGAGATGAAAGCAATCTGATTGCCATTGGGAGCCCACGCGGGATGCCCATCGTCACCCTCATTGTGAGTGAGCTGCACTTTACCGGTGCCGTCTATATTGATGACGTAAATTTCCAATTCATCGCTATTTTCGTTGGATTCAAAGGCGATTTTCTTGCCATCGGGCGAAAAGGCGGGGGCACTTTGCATCCCATGCATTTCAACGAGGGGCCTTTGGTGTCGTCCATCAACGTCCATCAGATAGATTTTGGCGGTACTTGGCACCGAACCGCTCGCCTGAATCGGCGGCAGCATCATCATCCCCTTGGTGCGTTCTGCCACAAAGGCGAGCGTCTTCCCATCGGGTGAGAAGGTAGGCATGTATTCGTCAAATTCCTCGGTGTGCGTGAGTTGCCGAAGTGCGCGCGTCTCTAAACTCATCAGGTAAATCTCACCGTTTTGAAGCCGATAGGAGGCAAACGCAAGCCATTTCCCATCAGGCGAAATCGCGGGGCTGTAATCGTCTGCATATTTCGCCGTGAACGTCATGATGTTGCCCTTTTCGGTGAAGGCTTGCTCGTAGTCATCGCTTCCTTCGGTGCGGAGGCGTTGGACGTGATACGCATCACCGGTAAGCCCAGCCAATTGCGCCAGCACATCGGACTTCAATGAACCGGAAACTAGCAGCTGATGGAACTGCTCGTGTGCCAATTGCCGTTGATTGCCAAACCAATAGACGCGCCCGAGGGCAAACCTGACATCGGCTCTCTTCGGTGCAAGGCGCAACGCATTCTGAAACGCCGTAACAGCCTGCGCGTCTTCCCTTAACTGCGCATAAATGATGCCGAGTTGATAGTATGCCTCCGCATTGGAAGGTTCGCGTTGAAGCGTCGCCTCAAACTGCCGGACCGCGGCGGCGGTATCCCCTGTCGCTGCGAGCTCCTTGCCGCGCTTAATACCCGGGTCTTCGCCGCATCCAAAGAGAAGCAGGATTTGCAAGATTAACAAGATTTCCAGGACTACAGGAAATAGGGCATTGACAGTTTTCTCGGAGGCCGATAAAGTAACGAAATGTGGCATTTTCATAGTTCTAGTTGTTCGCGAGTAGGTTTGCTGATATGGACAAAATTCCGTTCCCTCTCCCACACCGAGGATCCTGTTCGAGAACGGAAACGCCAATCCTGAAAATCTTGCTAATCTTGGAAATCCTGCTCCGGTTCCCGGCCAGTCTCCTTGTCTCCCATCCTCGCTCGTCATTCTCTCCGACACCGAGGCACCTGTGCAAGAACGGAAACGCCAATCCTGAAAATCTTGCTAATCTTGGAAATCCTGCTCCGGTTCCCGGCCAGTCTCCTTGTCTCCCATCCTCGCTCGTAACCCTATCCCACGCCGAGGCACCTGTTCGAGAACGGAAACGCTCATCCTGAAAATCTTGCTAATCTTGGAAATCCTGCTCCGGTTCCCGGCCAGTCTCCTGCTATCCCATCCTCGTTCATAGCCCTCTCCCACACCGAGGCCCCTGTTCGAGAACGGAAACGCCAATCCTGAAAATCTTGCTAATCTTGGAAATCCTGCTCCGGTTTTTGGTGAATATCTATCCGCTGATTTATTGCTATCTTATCAGGCATCCGTTGCGTTTCGCCGTTCGGCCATGTGACTTCAAGCCACTCAATCTTCGTTGCCGCACCCAAACCGAATTCGGCGAGGTAACTACTAGACGACAGGTAACTCTCACCGGCGCAAATTTCCCGCATCTGGATGACGTTCGCCGTTTTGAGTCGGATTTTCGCGCCGATGGCGTTCCGGTTGGCCCCCGTGCCGTGCAATTTGACATGCAGCCAATTCATACCCGCGGCCTCATTTCGCAAAAGCGTCGGCGGCGCGTGATTATTGACGATAAAAATGTCTACGTCGCCGTCGTTGTCGTAGTCGCCGAAGGTAGTGCCGCGTCCGACACGGCGGGGCAACTGCGCAATGCCAGCCTCGGCACTGACATCGGTGAACGTCTCATCGCCGTTATTGCGGAATAACGCGTCCTGTTGCGCAATGAGCACTTCGGGCCGATGCAATTCTTGAAAAGTGCTACCGTTCGCGACGAAGATGTCCAAATCGCCATCGTTGTCGTAGTCAAAAAGGGAGGTGCCCCACCCAATCTGCTTGATACTCACCTCCGCCAGCATTGCCGAATAAGACTCGTCGACAAATCGGATTCTCGTCTTTCGCAAGGCGTTTGATAAGGGTTTCTGTGCATGAACGTCCTTCTGCATAGAACTGTCTTCAACGTTTTCGATTCCCTCTTTTAAAAGATTGCGGTAGAGCGCGTTCTCCTCGTCCACCCAGTGGCTCATAAAAATATCTGTGTCGCCATCGTTATCATAATCGCCCGTGGTGACACCCATAGAGCCGCGAAAATCCGCCGCCCACGAATCGTCACTCACATCGGTAAACGTGCCATCGCCATTGTTACGATACGCATGGTTGACGGTGGTATCGTTCGCGACATACAAATCCAGAGCGGTGTCCCCATCGAAGTCGCTGAAGACTGCCTGCATGCTTCTGCCCCCGGCCGCCGCAACGCCTGCCTCGGCAGTGACATCGGTGAACGTGCCATCGCCGTTGTTACGGTAGAAGACGTTGTCTTGCGGTTCAAAAACGTGCGGATTCAGCGCGCTCGGCACCGGTTTACCGGATTGTAACGACTCGGCTTTCATCTCCTCCAACTTCTCCAAATCGTAGGTAACGTAATTGCAAACGTAGAGCTCTAAATCGCCATCGGCATCCGTATCCGCGAAAGCGGCACCCGTGCTCCACAACGGCGCGCGCGTGGAAAGTGCCCCTACGGCATTTGGAAAAGCGACATCGGTTACGTCCGTGAAGGTGCTATCACCGTTATTGCGATAGAGGACATTTGGGCCGTAGTTGGTAACGTAGAAATCGAGGTGCCCATCACCGTTGTAATCAGCGAATACACAGCCCATGCCGTAGCCGATGTCCCCTACACCCGCGGTTTTCGTTATATCAGTAAACGTGCCATCGCCGTTGTTCCGATAGAGCGCGTTACGCGCCGGACTCCTATGCGTAACACCGAACGGCCCAGGAATGTTGACAATGTAAACATCCAAATCCCCATCGTTATCAATATCTGCAAACGCCGCGCCAGAGCCCATATCCTCCGGTAGCAGGGACGTGCGTTTTGGCTGCGTGCCCGCGTGCTGGAAATCGATGCCTGCCTCGCGCGTCACATCGGTAAAGGTTGTGGAAACCTCCGCCATCAACGGTAAAGAAAAGATGAAGAGCAACGCTATTATTTTTAGCATGTGTCTAAAAAATTGGTGAAGACATGCCCATTCAGAAAGCGTTCATCGTTCAGAATGCTCTGATAGAGCGGGATTGTCGTCTTGATTCCCTCGATTTTAAACTCCGAAAGCGCGCGTTTCATGCGGGTAATCGCTTCGTTCCGGTCGCGCCCGAAAGCAATCAGTTTTGTGACGAGCGAGTCGTAATGCGGCGGCACCCGATAGCCGGCGTAAATATAACCATCAACGCGGATACCGATGCCCCCCGGCGGGTGATAAGCCGTTATTAATCCCGGCGATGGCATGAACCCGTTGCCCGGGTCTTCGGCGTTAATGCGGCACTCGATGGCATGTCCCTCTTGGCGAATATCGGATTGTCCGTAGCCGAGCTCTTCGCCCATGGCTATCCGAATCTGCTCCTTAATCAGATCTGTGCCGGTGATGCATTCGGTAATCGTATGCTCCACTTGGATACGGGTATTCATCTCCAGAAAATAGAAATTGTCGTTTGTATCCACGACGAACTCAATCGTGCCAGCGTTCGTGTATCCGATCGATTTTACCACCTTCAAGGCGGCTTTGCAGATTTCGGCGCGAAGTTTCGGCGGAATTGATGCAGCGGGTGCCTCTTCTAGCAACTTCTGTTGATTGCGTTGGATGGAGCATTCGCGCTCGCCGAAATGGACAGCGTTCCCTTGTGTATCGGCTAAAACCTGCACCTCAATGTGCTTAGCCTCTTCAATCCACTTTTCGACGTAAACTTCACCATTGCCGAAGGCCGCCTCCGCTTCCGCCTTCGCCGTGTGAAAGAGGTTGAAAAGGCTCGGCCGGTTGTGCGCAATGCGGATGCCACGGCCGCCACCACCCGCAACGGCTTTGATACCGACAGGATACCCGATTTTTTCTGCGAGTTGCATGGCCTCTTCAGCCGTAGCTACCGTGCCTTTCTTGCTATTTTTCCGTTTGCCGCTCCGGCTGCCAGGGACGAGTTTCAGCCCAGCCTTCGCAACTTTCTCCCGCGCTTGGACTTTGTCGCCCATCGTCTCCAAATCGGTGATAGAAGGACCGATGAAGCGGATTTGATGCGCCTCACATATCCCAGCAAACTGGGCATCCTCCGCAAGAAACCCTGCACCGGGATGGATAGCATCGACGTTCGCAAAATCGGCGACAGAGATAATGTTGACATACTTCAGGTAACTATCTGCAGACGGGGGCGGCCCGATGCAGTAAGCCTCGTCGGCGTGTTGGACATGCAGCGCATCGGCATCCGCCGTCGAGAAGACAGCGACGGTTTTAATGCCCATATCTTTGCACGCACGGATAATGCGGATGGCTATCTCACCCCGATTGGCGATAAGGATTTTTTTGAACATTTTTGTTGTTCGCAATGCGTTCGATTAGCAGTGTTGGTGCGAGAATGTGTCTCTGCGTCATCCGTCATCGACGTTGTCGATGACTCGGTTTTCGATGCTATTCCTTGACATTGTCAAGAACACTTTTGTTGTTCGCAA
Source organism: Candidatus Poribacteria bacterium (assembly GCA_003635305.1). Lineage (GTDB taxonomy): Bacteria > Poribacteria > WGA-4E > WGA-4E > WGA-3G > AGPOR5. The sequence goes on from PYJE01000045.1 coordinate 25,757, forward strand.
TGCGTTCGATTAGCAATGTTGGTGCGAGAATGTGTCTCTGCGTCATCCGTCATCGACGTTGTCGATGACTCGGTTTTCGATGCTATTCCTTGACATTGTCAAGAACATTTTTGTTGTTCGCAATGCGTTCGATTAGCGGTGTTGGTGAGAGAATGTGTCTCTGCGTCATCTGTCATTGACGTTGTCGATAGACTGTGTCTAGTTCATGCGCGAAACTCGGAAGAGCGGTTCCCCATATTCAACCGCTGCGCCATCTTCAACGAGGATTTCGAGAATCTCGCAACTAAAAGGTGCCTCAACCGGGTTGTAAGTTTTCATCACTTCCAAAACGGCTAAAGGGGCATTGGGGCTGACGGTATCGCCTACCTGAACGAAGGGAGGTTCATCAGGGGCAGGCGAACGATAAAACCGTGATGGCATCGGTGCTTTAATAAATTCCCCTTTTTCCGGTGCAGCGGTGCCGGCGGCTGTTTCAACAGGCACCGTCGGCTGCGGCTGCAGCGGTGCCGCCGCGGGCTGTCGCGAGAGCTGCACCTCCAATTCGCCATCCCGCACGCGCAACTCCGAAAGTTTGGCGCGCTCGGCGATAGTAATCAGGTTCTCAACGAGCTCCAGGAGATAGCTTTCATCCTGCTCGTGCTTTTTTCGGTTCATAAGTTAAACCCTTTCCACATATTTACCTGTCCGTGTGTCAACTTTGATGGTAGTTTCGTTTTGAACGAAGAGCGGCACATTGACTACCGCGCCTGTCTCCAGCGTAGCGCGCTTAGAACCGCCGCTCACCGTGTCACCCCGCAATCCCGGGTCTGTCTCAACGATTTGGAGTTCCACGAAATTCGGCAGCTCCAGCGCGAGCGGCACCGTCCCCTCCATCTTGACGGTGACAGTAACACCCTCCTTCAGGAACTTCATGCTATCGCCGATAAGGGACACCGGCAGCGAGTGTTGCTCAAAGGTCTCGTTGTCCATGAAACACAACACCTCGCCATCGCGGTATAGATACTGCATCCCGTGGTCCATCAGACGTGCAGTCTCTACGGTTTCGCTGGCTCGGAACGTCCGATCCAAGACTGCGCCATCGGTGATGCGCTTGATTTTTGTCCGAGCGAAGGCACCGCCTTTCCCCGGTTTAACGTGTTGGCAATCTACAATCGTGTAGAGGGTATCGTTAAGTCGGATGACTAACCCATTTCGTAAATCGTTCAGTGCTGCCATAAATGTTCCTTTCCTTTTTTCGGAAATGTGCGCGCTTGGAAAGCGCGCCTACGGATTACAATCTTCTCGGTAGGCACGGATTACTTTTTCTCAGTAGGCGCGGTTTGAAACCGCGCATCCGTAGGACGCGCGCGGGGAACGCGCCTACGGATTACAATTTTCTCGGTAGGCGCGGTTTGAAACCGCGCATCCTTGGGAACGCGCGCCTAACGGCTTAACAATAATTCCAACAAAGGAATCGCTAACTCCAACGCCTTGGCCCTGTGGCTGATGAGGTTCTTGCATTCCTCGCCTAATTCTGCAAACGTTTTGTCGTATCCGGTGGGGATAAAAACCGGGTCATAGCCAAAACCGCCCTTTCCCGCCGGAGATAGTGTGATGTGCCCCTCGCAAACCCCGATAACGACTTGGGTGCTATCCGCATGACGAGGGACAGGCCCTCGCCCTACAAACCGAGCAGCCTGGCGTGGCACAGGTTTTCCCCGCCCTACGTTCAGAGGGTTCGGCTTCGCGATGGCGACGGCCGCGACGAAACGCGCGTCTCTATTCGGATTTCCTTCAAGTGCCGCGAGCAATTTTGCGATGCGCATCTCGTCCGTGGCATCCTCGCCTGCCCAACGTTTTGAATGGACACCCGGGGCACCGTTGAGTGCGACAACCTCTAACCCTGCATCGTCGGCGAGGGCGAGGTGGCCCGTGTAATCGGCAATGGCTGTCGCTTTTTTGCAGGCGTTCTCCGCGTAGGTTTCGCCATCTTCCTCGACTTCCGGTGCGTCCGGAAAGCCTTGCAAGGAGCAAATCTGCGGGCACCGCGATTTTAGCATGTCCATCAACTCGCGCACTTTACCGAGGTTACGGGTTGCCAAGACGAGCTTCATCTAAATTCTCCAACATCATGCGATTTTGCAAACGGACGAGCTGCTGGATACCGCCTACGGCGAGGTCCAACAGTTTGTCCGTTTCCTCGCGCGTGAAAGGTTGTTCTTCGGCGGTGCCTTGCACCTCGATGAACTTCCCGCCTCCTGTCATGACGATGTTCATATCAACATCGGCGGTTGAATCCTCAGCATAACAGAGGTCTAGCATCGGTGCGCCGTTGATAATCCCGACGCTTGTGGCGGCGATGTTATCCAGTATCGGAAACGCCTTGATTCGCTTTCGCTCCACCAAGTATTGGCATGCGTCCCAGAGAGCTATGAAGCCGCCGGTGATTGCGGCGGTACGTGTGCCGCCATCGGCTTGGATGACATCGCAATCTATCCAGATTGTCTGTTCCGCGAGCGCGTCCAAATCCACGGCGGCGCGCAAGGAACGTCCAATCAGTCGTTGGATTTCCTGTGTTCTGCCGCCGAGTCCCCCGCGCGTCGCTTCGCGCTGCATCCGTTCGGACGTAGAACGCGGGAGCATGGAATACTCCGCTGTCACCCAGCCTCTATCCCGAATCCGCTGCTCGCGCATAAACCGGGGTTGCGAATCCTGAACAGAGGCAGTGCAAACGATCCGGGTATCCCCCATCGTAATGAGGACAGAACCTTCCGCATGTTTGATGTAGTGCCGCTGGATGGTAATCGGACGCATTACGTCTGGACGGCGGCCATCAACTCTTTTCATCTGTCGATTCCTCTTTTCGTCTCTCGCGTTTTCGTCTTTCGCAATGCGTTCAATAACGACTTTGTCGATATCTACGTTGTCGATGCCATTTCGTGTTCCAAAAACGCCAACGCTTTCGTGTAACTACGGCGTTCAAGGTAGTGCTTAAGCATCGTCGGGGCAGTGGGAGAAATCTCCCGCGCCAGCGTATCAATGCGCAGCAACTGGTGCGTGATGTCTTCCCCCGCTTCAATCCGCCTGAACATCGTGGACAACGTCTGTTTGAGCTCCAACGCGGTATCAGTTACCATTTTGACTCTCCATCTCCTGCACCGCTTTGCATGTGCGCAGGTGGACATTTTTCGGCGGCGCATCGTACCCCTTCCATGCATAAGGGTCAACGCCAGAAACCGGGACAATGCATCGCCTGTCCGCACTCGCCGGACGCTCACCTTCTCGGAGAGACCACGGTAACAACGACCAGGAGTTACAGTAATGGCTCACTAAAACGCGCCGGAACGTATTGCCGCGATTCTTACGCGAACGGTGCAGCAGATACCCGTTGAAAAAGACGAGCGCGCCGGTTTTGACTTCAACAGGCACTTCATCCGATTCATCAAAGCCGAAACTCTCCTCGGCGAAGTCAAATTCATCGGGGTTCTCGTGCGGTTTCTGTGGATAGAGATACCCTCGCCGGTGCGAACCGGGCAGAATCCAGAGGCATCCGTTTTCAACCGTTGCGTCGTCCATCGCAATCCACGCGCCTATCAGCGACCGGTCGCGAGTCGGAATGTAGATTTCGTCCTGATGCCACGCCTGTCCCTGAAAACTGGGCGGCTTGACAAAGAGCATCGATTGCATGCACTTCACACTGCCATCCCAATAGGGAAGGTGCGCGGCGGTTATCTGGCTCAGGACACCGCAGATTTCCGGATGCTTGACATATTTCTCCATCACTGGACTGACGAAGTGCGGCTGATGGATGCAGAGGATGCTGCTGATTGCCTCTTCATCGCTGACGGTATCCGGAAGCGGTTGGATGCTGTCGCACGGATACCCGCCTCGCGCGAGGGTGGCAGCGTCTTGTCGCAACTCCTCGATTTCATCAAGCGACAGCAGTTCCGGCACGACAAGATAGCCGTTGTCCACAAAAAACTGCGTCTGCACGTCTGATACAATTTTCGGTACCTCAATGGCAGTGCCATCGGCGATTGCGCCTGCCTTGAGGGGGGTTTCTTCGCGATTCAAGGTTTCACGCTCCTATAAACGATTGGCAAAAAACATCTCAATGATTGCGAGTGCTAGGACTGCAAACAGGAGATATGTCCACACGTTTTGATTTTTTTCAACGTCTTTGTGATACTGCGCTACCAGCTCTCCTGCAGCCGCGCCGCTTGCGCCATCGGTGTCCGTTGGCGTTCCGACGAGCATGCTGGTGAGTTCTTCAATGTCACGAGAGCCCAAGTCCGATTCAGTGGCATCGACGTTGACGATGAAATACCGGGGTTCTGTCCCGGATGCATGCACCGAATAGATGCCGGGGAGGTGCGTGGTTTCATAGATTACGACATCTTCTTCGGGAAGCAGGCGCGTTTCCGCTTGGCCCGGGTCGAAAATCGCCACCTCGGTGCCGATTTGCTCCTCAAATCCGTGCAGGGGAATGCTATCGCCGACGCGGTGTTCAGGCACATCCTCCGCTTGAACTAGCGCGAGATACCGGATGCACTCGTGCAGGAACGGCAAATAGACAGCACGGATAGGCAAATCGTTCCACTCCCTGTCAATCGTGGATGTCCAGCAGAGGACGCGGCCCGTTCCGTGGGCTTTCTCAAGGAGTGCCGGGTTGCCATCGTCATACGTAGCGATGACGGTGGTATCCCCTGTTACCATTCCCTGAAAATATCGGTAGACGCGTGCCTTGCCGAAATCGCCGTGGTTCGGTTCTTTGAACGGCGCGAAAATCGGGTGCTCGTAGTTAACGGCGGCGATGACTCGGAACTGCTCGCGCGCAATGGCATCGCCGACTATCTGGACAAAGGTGCAAGGCATTAAGTCGGCAAGCGTCTGCTTATACGCGGTGCTATCCACCCGGTCTCCCGCGGTAACAATCAGGCCACCTCCCGCGCTGACATAACTCTCCAAGCGTTGTGCCTCTGTCAAGGTTAGCCCCTGCACGTTCGCAAGGATGACGACATCCGCCTTCGTTAGTTCCGCCACATCGGGCAATTTCGTTGATACCTTCACATCTATCGGCACGGCAGCGTTGCCCACCTCAATTGCGCGTTTCAAAAAGAAGAGTTCATCGCCATTTTGCGCATCGGGTTCACCATTGACACAATGCACCTTAATCGCCTTTAAACTTTGTAACATAAAATAGCGTTTGCTGTCAACAGCGAGTTCATCGTCAGGGATTTCCACCCAACCCGTATGTGTCGCCTCCGTTAGTAAAGGCGGCACTTTGAAGACTGCATCGGCGATGTCATCAGGTTCAATATCCACCTGCGCGGTACCGAGGGTTCGTCTGTCAATGACGAGGTTCACCGGCACGTTTTCTAGCGGCTCGTCGCCAAAATTGTGGATGCGCGCGATGAGTTGTGCCGCTTTCTGTTCGGTAAGGACAACAGGCGGAACGCTGAGTCCAGTAATCGCGAGGTTGCGCGGATTCTCGGCACGCACATCAACAAAGGCGATGGTAACACCCGGGCTCAGTTTATCTGTCTCAATGACGCTCTCCCACCCCTTCTTCTGCATGTCCCCCACCAGATAAATCTGTTTCTGTCCAATGAGAAGCGGTTGCAGAATTTCATCGGCTGTCTGCAGTGCATCGAGATAGTCAGTCGTCTCGTTTGTCACTTCGGCACCGTTGATAGCGGTTCGGATATGCGAAAACTCGGAACCAAGGGATGCCACGACGCGCGCTTTATCCGATGAGAGAATGAAGCACGCGGCATCCGCAGTGTCAAGGCTGTCTAGGATGTTCAACGCCTCTTTCTTGGCAGTCGCGAACGTATCCGCATACTGCATGCTGTAAGAGGTGTCAAGGACGATGACGACGTTCCGCTTACCGCCTGTCTGCTGCGTGTTTGCCACCGGGTCCTCGGCGAAATAGGGGCGTGCGAAGGCAAACCCCAGCAGCAGGACGATGAGGATACGCATCAGCAGGAGCAGCATCTGTTTCAACTTGTGCCGTTGCACGTTTGTCTGATGCGACATCTGGATGAAGCGCAGGGTGCTGAAAACTAGCCGCCGTGCGCGCTCCCGATTGAGCAGGTGGATGATGAGCGGCAGGGCTGCACCTATCGCGCCTGCTGCTACAAATAAAGGGGTCAAAAATCCTGGCATTTTTTTCGTCTTTCGCAAGGCGTTCGATGACATTGCCTGTGCAGGAACAACTGTTGCTGTCCATCCATCACTGACATTGTCAATGACTACGTTTCCAATGCTATTTTCTCCAACAACTGACTCGCCTTCCTTGCGCGAATACGAAAATTAGGAGAGCCCTTGGCGTTTTGCCAAATAGGAGGTGAGCGCGAAATCTACCGGCGTTGACGTGCTGATGAGGTTGTAATCGATATCCGCCTGCCGTAACGCCAAACTGTAGTCGTTGACAAACTGGTTGAAATGGCTCAGATAACTCTCCTGAATCGCCTCTGGGGTTGTGAGTATCTCCGCGCCAGTCTCGGCATCAACGAACCGAATGGGACGTTCATACGGAAAGGCGAGTTCTTGCTGCGCGAGGACATGGAAAACGATAACCTCGTGCCCTTCGTGGCGCAGATGTTCTAAACCTTTGATAACCTCGGCTTGGTTCTCGTCGTAAAGATCGGATATGAGAATGACGAGCCCCCGCTTCGTGAGGCGTTCGGCGATTTGATGCAACGGCACGCCGAGTTGTGTCCCTTTCGCAGTCTGGAGCGTCTCCAGGGTTAACAGAATCGCGTGCAGGTGTGAAGCACTGCTGCGGGCCGGAAAATACTCGTGAAGCGTCTCATCAAAATAGGCGAACCCAATGGCATCGCGCTGTCGCCCCATGAAGTAGGCGAGGGAGGCGATGAGGAAGCTGCTATACTGCAACTTCGTTATCGGGATGCGCTGCGCCGGTTCTGTCGTTTCACGTTCATCAGCCACTGGATGCATCATCGACTCGCTGGTATCCAGCAGCAAGTAGCAGTTGAGGTTCGTCTCCTCCTCAAACTGCTTGATATAATACCGGTCTGTGCGCGCGTAAGCCTTCCAGTCAATATGCTTGGTATCGTCACCCGGCATATACTGGCGGTATTGCGAGAACTCCACACTGAAGCCGTGATAGGGGCTCTTGTGAAGCCCAGAGATAAACCCTTCCACCACAAATTTGGCAATCAATTCCAGATTACCGATGCTGGCAAGGATTTCAGGAGCTAAGTATCTACGACTGTCCCTCATAGTCTTGTTCTTCCTACTTGAGCTATCCCGGTTTCCAACCGGACCTCTCTACCAGGTGGTGCAGTTGCAAACTGCGCACCAGCAAGCATTGACAACGTCAATGCGGCATGACAAGACAACGTTGTTTTCCATGCGAAAGTTAAACAACGCCTCGCGAACGACTAAAAACTACTTTTTTCTGAGGACGAGGAGCGTCAGATCATCGAACTGATCTGCCTCGCCTTGGAACGTTATTACTGCGTCGTGAATGTGCTTAATGATGTTCGAGGCCTGCGGGTCTGGGAGTTTGCTTGCTTCCAGCGCGTCCGGTTCAAGCCGCTTTTCATAATCCTCATCGGCGATGTTAACCGTTTCAGTCACCCCATCGGTATAATAGATGACGATGTCGCCGCTGTTGAGTTGCACTTGCTCTGCGGCATAGTCGGCGATGAGCGGCACCATATCATTCGGGAACATACCGAGGGGCAAACCACCGATATCTTCACCTATCCACTGCGTGCTTGCATCCTTCCGGACTATCAGGGGTGGGTTATGTCCTGCGTTGAGCGTAGTGAGCGTATCCGTATCCGGGTCTAGATAGGTGTAGAAGAACGTCGCGAATTTCTCCTCTGTTCCGCTTGCATAAAGCAGTGAATTGAGGGTGAGAGCCATATCACAGAGTTGTTTCGCTGTGTCTTCGTCAGGATTTACGCCATCAGCAGTTTTTGCGACTTCGGAGAGGAGCCCCGCTCGGAGTGTTGCCATGAGGAGTGCGGCTTGCATCCCTTTCCCGGAGACATCAGCGATAGTGAGCCCCCAGCGGTTGGTAGAGAGTTCAAGGCAATCGAAATAGTCGCCGCCGACGGCCCCGCGAGGTTCGTAAAGCCCGGCGACTTCATAGCCGGGAATATCGGGGAGCGTCTCTGGGATGAGGTTCTCCTGAATTTTCCGTGCTTCGTCCATCTCTGCCTGCAATTCGCGCGCTTCCAATGCCTCTTGGTGCAGCTGTGCATTCTCAATAGCAACGCCAGCCTGTTTGGCAAAGGAGTCTAGTAGAATCGCATCTTCGTCGGTGAACGCCGTGATTCTACCGCCGCGTTCCTCCTTGTCACCGACAACGAGGACACCTAGCACGTCGCCATCGCGTCCGAGGATTGGCACAGCCATGATGTTCTCTGCGGCGAGCCGCGCGTCCTCGCTGGTGTCGGTTTGCGTCGTTTTTCCCTCCTTCGCGACATCGGCTAACACCTTTTCTGTGCTGCATGCGCCATCGGCATCACCGTCAACGTCCAGAGGAATTGTCGATGGAAACTCGGCGGCAAGGGTCTCTGGAAAGGTGTATTTCCACTCAATTTCAGCGTGCTGTGCATCCCGGAGGAGCAGTCCGCCAGCGTTTGCATCTAATAGCGAGACTGCTTGATGCACAACCTGCTGCGCTGCGTCCTCCGGTTGAAGCAGTTGGCAGATGAGCGGCGCACTTTCGGCGAGCATAAAGAGCCTGAACTTCTCGCCTTGAACCCCCTCCATCATCCGCGAGTAGGCGATGGCAATCGAGATTTGGTGCGCCAGAATAGTGAGCAGCTCGTGCTCCCATTCTTCCAATTGGGAGCGGCCTAAAAATCTGCCGAGGCTCAGGATGCCGAGCAGTTCGTCGTGGATTTTCAGGGGCACCCAGAGACGTGCATCTATGGCTGAGCACACTTCCTCGTGCCGGGTGAAAAACCCTTCAAGCCCGGTTGGCGGTGAACTTATGAGAATAGACGGATGTTGCAGTAATTCCGCCACGTCTTCCGGGTTTACGGGGATGAAAGGTGCCTCTGCGCCATCGCGCCGTTCAGGTGCAGCTGCTGCAACGCTGAGATGGTTGTCTACTGGATGGTAGCGCAAGATTGCACCGCGCGTGCTTTGCAGTGTGCCGAGTGCAATCCGCAGATAGGTTTTGCTGGACACGCTAAAGTTGCTATGTCCGGAGATAAGCGTTTGCCCCAGCTGCTCCAACTCGGACAGACTGAATATGAGCCGTTGTATTGTTTCTTCGGCTGTGCTGAGCTGCATGTTTCTTGTCCTCACTCATTTCCCATTACACTCGCTTCGGCAGGTTCGTTTCGTCTCTGTACGGAACCGCTCGTTTCGTTCGCGCCTGCGGGGTTTTCGTGGCGGGAAATGGAAGGTATCGGGAGGGGAGCCCCGCGAGAGGGGTTCCCCCGTGCGCGCCCGCCTTATAGATTATCGATGGCGGATTGTTCGTCCGGGAAAATGCCCGCATACTTCGCAATCGCCATCATGCGAAAGGTGCGCTCCTGCGTGGCAGAGAGCCCACAGAAGTTCAGCGTCCCGTTGCGTTCGTCAAGCGTCTCAATAATTTCGATGAGAATTGAGATGCCGATACTGTTAATCAGTGCGGTTTTCTCAAGATTGATGACGAGCCTGGTCTGCCCATCTTGGATGAGGGTGTGCGCTTTCGCGGACAGTGCCTCCCCAAGGGCATCGTTCAGGTACCCCTCCGTCTCAATCACCGCATAATCCTGTGCATCGCGAATCTGGATATCAAATTTGTTCAACAAAACAGAAGCCTCCTTCTCCTCTGTAGCGTAGGCGAGGAAGTAGGAATCGCGCATGGCAATCGCGCCTATAGAAAATAGGCATCGCGCACCAGCGATTGTTCCTGCCGGAAGGGGCATAAGCACTGCATAACGTGTGCAGCACTTACGCCTCAAACCGTTTTCTTCTTAATGACACTGACAGTCGTACCGTTCAGGCCGCTCTCAATGTCAACTTCGTCCATGAGGGTTTTGACAATTTCCAGCCCCCACCCGCGCTTGTGCATATCGGGATAGAGCCCCGGCCGCTGCGATGTGCTGGCATCCGGGTCATCGGATTCAAACCCGACACCCTGGTCGGTGACTTTCAACTCCAATGCATCATCCTTCATGATGAACTCGATGAACACCCGCTGATCGTCGCTCTGGCTATGCTCAAACGCGTTGATGCAGGTCTCGATGAGCGCGAGTTGAATCTCTTCAATCTGCCCCTCCTCAAAGTCCATCAATTCGGCGAGGACGGAGGCAATCTTGGCGGCAGCAAGCTCCATATCCGGATACATCGGGATGGTTAGGAGCACTTCGTGTTTGGCTTCAAGTGACACGCTGCGTTGCCCTCCTTTTTCCAAAATTTATATGGAAGATAGTTCCGGTCATTAACAAAAATTTCCGAGAGAAATAACCGAATAGGCGTTATTCCTCACATAACGTAACAATTATACCATTTTTTTCAAAATATGTCAAGATTAAATTTTTTCAGATAACCTGACTGTGGCCTGCATCGCGGGGCCTGTCCCTCGCGAACTCTGTAGTTCGGGCTCGCCTGAGCCCGAACATACACCTGCATCGCGAGGGCCTGTCCCTCGCGAACGTTCACCCTAGTCCGCGGCCTGTAGCGCGAGGGCCTGTCCCTCGCAAACGCTTAGTCCAGCCGTGGCATAGCGGCACCTGTCCCAGGCCCTCTTTCTGCGGGCCGCGGATATTCTCGGATACTACTCCTGATGCAGCGTCACCGAACGGCGCGGCGGGCTGAATTCCTGCGGTGTCAACGGCACCGCCTGCTTCTGGTAAACTTGCACCCGATACGAACCGTTGTCCGGCACGAACATCAAACCGTCGTCACTGACAGCGACAGACCTCGGTTTCCGCAGGTATTTTTGCGGTTCCAAATCCGCCATATCGCGCATGCGGTTCGGGCTCGCGTTCGTCATCATATAATCTAATGCGACTTTTGACAACGTCGCATCGCCAAGGAACTTTTGCACGTAGCGTCCCTCCGCATTGAAGAGTTGTATCCGGTCGTTCCCGGTGTCAGCGACGTAGATATCGCCGTGCGCGTCTACGTCAATGCCTGCTGGACGATTGAATTCGCCGTTGCCGCTGCCGGATTTACCGAACGCGAAGAGGAATTCGCCTTCGCCGGTGAACTTTTGCACCCGGTCGTTCCGCCAATCCACGACATAGACATCGCCGAGTTCGTCAACGGCAATTCCCCACGGCATGTTAAACTCGCCTTCGCCGGTGCCATAACTGCCCCACTGCAGGAGGAACTTGCCCTCTTTGGTAAACTTTTGCACCCTGTGACTGAGACTATCTACGACGTAGAGATTCTCATCAGCATCGAAGGCGATACCGGCTGGGCCGTTGAGTTGCCCTGCGTCGGTGCCGTGCTCTCCCCATGTGCCGAGATGTTCCCCTTCGCGCTCAAAAGCAACGATGCGATGCAGAAATTCATCGGAGACGTAGAGGTTTTCCGCGCTATCGGCGATAATGGTGACGGGCCACGTGAACTGTCCATCGCCTTTTCCGTAGCCGCCTATCGTACCGCGGTC
>PYJE01000046.1:0-1902 GCA_003635305.1 Candidatus Poribacteria bacterium
TTTCGGATTACGAGGAGATACGTCCTCGCACCAAGAACATTCGCCGAACGCCTTGCGAACAACAAAAAAAGGGCTTTTCCGCGATGCAGAATACGAAGGGAGCGGCACCTCACTAACGCTGACAGGGCTGAAAGCGGACACCGAATATGAGGTAGAAGTTCGAGCGGGAAGCATGGAAGGTTACGGCCCCTGGTCTGACCCGGGGAAAGCGCGAACGCCACCCGACCACGGTGAGAATACCCCGCCGCGCTTCATGAGCCAGGCACAAATGTCTGTTCGCGAAAATACCATGCCGGTGGGGACGCTTGTCGCCGTCGATGATGAACAAGACGCAATCATCGGTTATGAAATCACCGGCGGTGTCGATGAGGGAGCGTTTACCATCAAGAATGACAACGAGTTGTGGTTCAAAAAGGCACAGGACTACGAGAACCCCGGCGATGCAGAGAGCATTGAACCCGCGAACGCCGCCAACAACAACGAATGTCTCGTTCAAGTCATGGCCACAAGCGGAGAAGGTGCCCGCAAACGGACTGTGACACAGATGGTGACCGTGCGCGTCACCGACGTATCCGGACCCGAAAGACCGGCGGCACCGAAGGTCTCATCCGTTGCAGGCAGCACCACCAAACTGCGCGTGAAATGGCGCGCACCAGAAAGCTCCAGCCTGCCGCTCACCGACTACGACGTGCAATATCGGCAGTATAATCCTGAAAATCTTGCAAATCTTGAAAATCCTGCTCGCGCTTGGACAAACGCGAAGTATGATGGCACCGGCACCACCACCGACTTGACAGGGTTGGCCGCGAAGAAAACCTATCTCGTGCAAGTGCGCGCGCGAAATAGCGAAGGCATAAGCCCCTGGTCGCCCGACGGTACCGGCTCCCCGAGCGGCCCGCCAATTGCGGATGCCCCTGACACAGATTCGGGGGATCCGGACGAAGAAGGCGAATTGCCGCCAGATGGCGCGCCCGCCGTGCCCGTCATCATCGAGCATAAAACCGTCGTCATCAACGAAATCGGCAACCGCAGCGAGGATAAATACGACTGGGTAGAGTTGTTCAATCGCACATACGAGGACATCAGCCTCAAAGACTGGAGTCTCAGCCTCGTTGATAAATCCGTTGTGCACGATGTCGCGAGAGATGCACTGGAGTCAGGCGATGGTTCGATGCACGATGCGCAACTCGTCCACTTTAAGACAGACATCACAATTCCGGCGCGCGGCTATTTACTAGTGATGCACAGCGAACCGCTGGCGAAAGCGCATCCGTTGGCCGGAGGTATCGCTTTAGCAACGCCGCCTGAGAAACCGCTGCCTGGGCAAAAACCGCTGACCCCGGCACTCCCATTGTCTCAGTGCCACGTTGATGCCGGGCTCTCGCTGCCGGATGGCGACTTCCTGCTCATCCTGCGCGATAGCGCGACAGCGGAAGGTACCGATGAACACCTCCGCGATGTCGCCGGCAATTACTACAAACCTGCTCTTGTCGGCGCAGAACCGACGTTGATGTGGCCGCTGATACTAGATGTCCGCGATGTCTCCAACTTCAACTTCCGCAGCGATGAAGTATGGGCGCGGGATAACACGCATATCGATGGGTTCTGTGAGAACGCCTTCGTCCAGGCCCCTTACACCGGTGTCGGTTACGACAGAGCGATTACGCCGACGGATGCAGGTGGAAAGCATAGCGGCACACCCGGCTATGCCAACGATGCACTCAAAACGACAGCCGCGGATTTAGAGAATCCGACGTGCATCTCCATCAGCGAGGTGATGTTCGCTACCTCAAACGTCGATTTCGGATTACGAAAAGAGCCTCTTCATCCTGCAAATCTTGAAAATCTTGAAAATCCTGCTTCTGCCTTGCGAACAACAAAAAACCTCCCGCAATGGATAGA
>PYJE01000046.1:1922-5243 GCA_003635305.1 Candidatus Poribacteria bacterium
GCAATGGATAGAGGTGTTCAACTGTTCGGAATCAGAGGCGGTGAGTATGGAAAATTGGCGGTTGGAGATTCGGAACCGGCGTGATGGAGGCGCGCGTCTAAAGACGACGCTTATTTTCAACCAGGCACTGCTTATCCCGCCGCGTCAGACAGTGCTGCTTCTCTCGTCAACGGAACGAGCAATAAAACCGCGCGCTGTCGGACGCGGACTCGTCTCAAGCGAACCTTGGCCCGCCAGTGGGCATCTGCCGGAGGCGTATGTCTACTCCCTCTACGATGAAGCAGCCGCACAACTCCGGATGACATCCCGCAACGATAAAGTGTTGAGCCCCAACGGGTTCACGCTAACGTTGAAAGATATGGCAGACCAGGTGGTAGATGTCATCGGAAACCACCATGTTGAAGGGAAGCCGGTGGCATGGCAGTTGCCGGTATCCAAGAGTGAAGCGGGCGCGCGGAGCTCCATGCTGCGCCGCTATGTCGATGGAGATGCCGTCGATGGCCGGAAGGCAGAGGCGTGGGTATCTGCCGCCGAGACGCACCTCGCCGCCGTCCAAAACGGGCTCTATTACGGTGACACCACCGATATCAGCACACCCGGCTATCGCGGCAGCATGCTCTCCACGTTTGAGATGACAGCGACAGGAACCAGCATCGAGTTGACGTGGAAAACGGCATCTGAGGCGAACACCGCCGGCTTCTATGTCCTCCGGTGTGACACACGCGATGGTGAATTCATGGCGTGCAACGATTCACTCATCACGGGTGCAGGCACAACGAGCACACCGCGAACCTACACCTATACCGATGCCAAGAAGACAGCCGGTGTTGCCTATTGGTATCGGCTGGAGGAAGAGTCGTTTGCAGGGGTGCGTCAAGTCTTAGCGAAGCGGCAGTTGGCGTTCGCCAAAGCCGATGTCAACGGCGATGGCGAGATAAATGTGCAGGACCTGGTTTTCGCCGCCGCTGGCAATGGGCAGCCCGCACCGCGCGCCAAGAAACAGAATCCTGATGTCAACGGCGACGGAATCGTCAATCCAAGGGATGTGCAAGCCGTGCTCGGGGTGTTAGAGGCGAAGCCGGGTGCTGCACCAGCGCATCCGCGGCTCACGGCGAATCTCCTGAAGCCGTGGATTGACAAAGCGAAGCAGCTGAATATACCCGATGCAACCTTCCAGCGCGGGATTCGCGAACTGGAACGCCTCGCTACCGCGCTGGCAATTCCAAAGGAGACAGCACTCTTGCCGAACTATCCGAATCCGTTTAACCCGGAGACGTGGATACCCTATGAGTTGGCGGAAGCCGTCTCGGTGACGCTGACATTTTACGATGTGCGCGGCCGCGTGGTGCGGACATTGGCATTAGGGCATCGTCCGGCGGGGGTTTACCGCACCAAGGCTCGCGCGGCCTATTGGGATGGCCGCAACGCGCAAGGCGAGCGTGTAGCAAGCGGTGTCTATTTCTACACCTTCACCGCTGGCGATTTCACCGCCACCGGCAAATTAGTCGTCAGGAAGTAGGGGGATGCGGTTCGCGCGGAACATCCGCCCGGGTTCCGTAGGGCGAGGGCCTGTCCCTCGCCATGTGAAAAGTAGAGGGATGCGGTTCGCGTGGAATATCCGCCCGGGTTCCGTAGGGCGAGGGCCCTCGCATGCACACGCGCATGCGAGCGGGTTCCCCTCGCCTTGTAAACGGATAACCTTCTTCGTCGTTTTCAAAGAATTCATTTTCGTAAACAATCTGAATGTCCATAAGGAGAAATGAATGAAACACGCTTTTTTCCCAACGAGTGTATTGAATGGTTTCGCATTCCTGTGCATTACCAGCATTGTTACGGTGTTGACGTTCCCGATGCCAGCGCACGCCCAACGAGAAATAATAGACGACGCGGCCATCGCGGACATTCGCATCTATACCGCGCAAGATGGGGCCACCGCGACGTTGAACAGAACAACAAACGAATTAACTCAAGTTGACGAGGTAACCGAAGATACCTACGTCGCTGTCGGCGAAGACATCTGGATCGAGATAGTCTTTGATTTTCGCGGCATTGATGCCGCTACCGAAACGCCTGGTGATAACGAAGAACTTAAAGCACCTGAAGCACCTGAAAATGCCACAGCGGCGGCAGCACTGGAATTGCGACTGGACCGGGGTGGCCCCGACGATCCCGCGCGCGGACGAGACTATCTGAGACCTGCTATGCCTTATCCAGATAAACGACCAGAAGGAGATGCCGAGAATCCTATCTATACCAGCCTTTTCTACAAATACACGGTTCAGGCAGGAGACCGGGATTTTGATGGCGGCTGGTTTGACGAGACACCCTTTCGGGGAGGAAAACTCTATACTAAGGACAGTGTGGATGATCCCGATACTCCGGGTGTCACTGAGGGCGATCCCGGTGAGGAACCTGACGTGCTCGTTGACTTCGATAGTGGCCAACAACTTGCCCCCTTTACCGCCGACATCGTTTACCCCAAAATCGGCACTGAAATTACCGATATTAAAATCTACACCGGCGATGTGGATGAGGATAACGGACAGCGGGTAATGAATACCGGCACCGAGATAGTCAACGAGGATATCACCGTGCGCGTTGACGAAGATATCTGGATTGAGATAGCGTTTAGCGTTCCGCTCCATTCGGCAAACGCCGCTATCCGTGCCACCTTCGACTCGGGCGGGCCCAACGACGACTCGCCAGACAAGGGACGCGGCTATCTCGGATTGGACTTGACAAGCGTGCATGATTACACCATGACGGTTGAGGGCGGCTATCCTACCCTCCTCTACAAATACACCGTGCAACCCGGAGACTTCGACCGGGATGGCGGTTGGATGGACGAAACCCCTTTTGAGTGGGATTGGATGCAATTCGGTGGTGTGGCAGATCGCACCGATTTTACCCGACATGGACAAGGCGTTTTGCTGCCTCCATACACTAAACGTATCTACTATCCCAAAGTCGATGGCACCGTCTCACCTGACCCCTTTGATGACAGCATCGATTTAGTAGGCAGGATTGAAGAGAACGACTTCCTTGTCGTGCATCCCTTCTCTCTTGACAGAGGCGGCCTGGAAATTTCTGCCTCACAGAGTTTTGAAACCGATGGCGAGTGGGGGAACTTAGAAGTGTTTTTCCGCAACAGCGGCACTCTTGAACTCCTCGCGCCAAAAAGTGCGGGGATAAAGGCACGCGCCGTGGTCATCAGTGAAATCATGTGGGGGCTCGATGCCGCCGCCGCACCGGAGACAGCGAGCCAGTGGATCGAACTCTACAACATGAACTTCTCTGGGACAGGAAGCTCTATCTCTCTTG
>PYJE01000046.1:5263-6201 GCA_003635305.1 Candidatus Poribacteria bacterium
TGAAGGCGATTTTATCGTCCGTTCGGAAGTGAACCACGAAAGGATCGACTACGATGTCATCGATCAGGTGAGCAATGCTGGGTTCGGATGGAATAGTTTCGTAGGGAATGTGCCTGGGCAGAACGGCCGCAGCAAGCGCGGCTCACTGAACAATCAAGATGTCAAAGCCATCATCTCTATGTATCGTGAAATTGATTATGATACGGCCATGAAATCCGATGCAACCGATGACGATAAGTTCACCGCGGCAAAAGATGGCACAAACGGTGCGAATTGGAGTGCGGCTGCGCCGCCCTCGGAAAACATCGCCGACCCGAGGGTTGGCACCCCCGGTGCCATTCCCCCGCCGCAGCCGGTGTTTGAGGCGACACCCGTCCCGCGCACGCCTGTTATCTTCAACGAAATCGGCAACGCAACTGGTAGTGAAGGCGACTGGATAGAACTCCGCAACGTCACCAACCGAGAGGTAAACGTCGGCAATTGGGAGATTAGCCTGCTGAACGCGAATAAGCGGGATGCACGATTGGTAGCGATACCCGAAGGCGAGGAGTTTGTCATCCCGGCGAACGGTGTGTTGCTCATCGCGGCTACGCCGCCCCAAGATGAAGATAACGTGCTCGCCCGCGGCATTGAATTCGGCGTTGATGCACGAAAGGTTGTACGTGCAGGGCTCGCGCATCTGTACCACGTTGCTGATGAAAGCCATAGCAGCGGCCCGAACGATGAATTGGCTCTTCCTGATACAGGCGAATACCTACTCATTCTCCGTAGCGAGAGAGATAAGCGCGCCACGCATGAAGCTATCATCGATGTTGCTGGCAATTACTTTGAGGATAAGGACGCGGATACCTACCGCACAAAAGTGTGGCCCCTCCACGGCACCCTCGCTCCAAGAACCCGCGATAAAGAAGAAGATTTGGATGCCGGCACCGTTTGGC
>PYJE01000046.1:6221-20365 GCA_003635305.1 Candidatus Poribacteria bacterium
ATACCCGAAGGCGAGGAGTTTGTCATCCCGGCGAACGGTGTGTTGCTCATCGCGGCTACGCCGCCCCAAGATGAAGATAACGTGCTCGCCCGCGGCATTGAATTCGGCGTTGATGCACGAAAGGTTGTCCGTGCCGGGCTCGCGCACCTGTATCACGTCGCCGATAAACAGGATGGAGATGAATTGGCTCTTCCTGATACAGGTGAATACCTACTCATTCTCCGTAGCGAGAGAGATAAGCGCGCCACGCATGAGGCTATCATCGATGTTGCTGGCAATTACTTTGAGGATAAGGACGCGGATACCTACCGCACAAAAGTGTGGCCCCTCCACGGCACCCTCGCTCCAAGAACCCGCGACAAAGAAGAAGATTTGGATGCCGGCACCGTGTGGCGGCGCGCCAACCCGAATAGAGTGGGATACCACAAAGATGCCTGGGCCGAAGCACCCTACACCGGACTCGGCTACGATAGAGCCGCCAGCGATAGCCGAGCCAACGGCGGCACACCCGGATACCCCAACGATGCCATTAAAAACAAAACCACCGAGTTTGCAAACGATGTCTATGTCACTATCAGCGAAATCATGTTCGTCTCTGACGAAGGCAAGTTGCCGCAGTGGATAGAACTCTATAACAGTTCTGAAACGCAGGCAGTCAACTTGGAAAATTGGCATCTGGAGATTGAGAACTATAACTCCGAGGATTTAGGCAGACGGGTGAACGCCACACTCATGTTGGGCAAGAAGACGCTTTATCCGAACCAGACGCTCCTCATCGTCTCTCGCCGTGGACAAGTTTCGGAGGGTGAGCATTTCCTCGATGCCCGCATCTACAATCTATGGGCAACCGGGGCGCATCGCAAGGCACTAGATATGACAAATAGGCGCGATACGGTGCTGAGTGAAGTCGGGTTCGCGCTACGGCTGCGCGATAGCAAGCAGGTGCTGATAGATGCAGTGGGCAATCTTGATGGCAATAGGCGCACCCGCGATGAACCTGCATGGGCATTGCCATCTGGTTGGACTAAAGACGGTGAACGCACGTCGTTGATTCGCCGATATGTGCAAGGCACGCGTGTCGCGCTGGATGGCACGGAACCAGATGGATGGATACGCGCAGCTGACACAGAGTTCCGGAATGTCCCCTTCGATCATTTCTTTGGGGATGTTGACGACTGGGGCTCACCCCTGCTCCGCAGCGGCGGACCCTTGCCCGTGGAATTGGAGCACTTCGGCGTTTCGGGGTATACTGCGTCGGGAGTAGTGCTTACCTGGGCTACTGCATCGGAGATAGACAATGCTGGGTTCAACGTTCTGCGCCGTGAAGGACGCGAGGGTGTATTCCGCGTGGTGACACCGGCGTTGATTGCCGGTGCCGGCACGACAGGCGAACGCAGCACCTATACCTTCACCGATACCACCGCGAAGTCCGGCGTGCTTTACTTCTATCAAATAGAAGAGATTTCCTTTGATGGCACGCGACAGGTATTAGCAATGCGCCGAATGAGAGGGCATGTCACGCCTACGCATCGCATGTTGACGACTTTCGGTGAACTCAAAAAATAAGCAGGATTTACAAGATTAACACGATGAACAGGATAAGAGGGTATACTTCATCTTGAAAATCGAAGCAGGAGCAGGATTATAGGATTTACAGGATTTACAGGATAAGAGACTTCCGTTCACGAACGTTTTCTTCTTAATCTTGAAAATCGTGTTCATCGTGAAAATCCTGCTCACGATTAGCAAGATTAGCAAGATTAAGAACAGGTTCATGCATGAACTGCTCTTATCCTGACAATCTTGAACATCTTGTAAATCCTGCTTAATCTTGAGAATCTTGAAAATCCTGCTCGGATTTCCAATGCCTTCAGGTTCCCAAAAACCTCTTCCATCCTGAACATCCTGGCCATCTTGGCCATCCTGCTTAAAATTGCTAAAAACGTTGAAATATGCTATAATATTTTCATGAAAGATTTTTTCCTACTCTTTTTCAACGTTTTATTGACTGTGATAGGGCAAATCTTGTTCAAACAGGGGATGAACTTGGTTGGCCGTATCGACAACGTGCGAAACGCGCTCCCGAAACTGACGCAGGCGTTTCTGAACCCCTATATCCTCAGCGGCATCGCGATATATGGGTTCACAACGCTCGTCTGGCTGGTGATTCTGTCCCGCGTCAAACTCAGCATCGCCTACCCTATGTTGAGCTCTGGGTACGTGCTGTCCATCTTGTTTTCGTGGTTGCTGTTCAAAGAGTCCATCCCCAGAGTCCGCGTGATTGGTGCCCTGGTGATATGCATCGGTGTTTACCTCGTAGCGCAAGGAGATTAGCGAGAAATGCCAGCTAAACCGGTGCCTCGTGCTACCAGTCGTTGCATCATCGCCACATGTTTATCGGCGATTCTGCCGGGGCTTGGGCAGCTCTACTTGGAACAATTCGTGAAAGGTGCGGTGCTGCTCTTCGTTTTCGGCTCCGCCGCCGGGCTCTTCTACGTCAATTCGCTCCCCGTGACAGAGTGGCACGATTTATTGCGGTTTAAACCCGCAGCTGTCGAGGAGACATCCGATGAGGCAGAGAGAACAGACTTCGGCATTCACCTCTGGACGTTTGACGATGGCGAAAAGTTAATGTTTCGGCCCCTCTGGTATCTGAAGATTAGCGCGCTCATTCAAGCAGGACTCTGTTGGCTGTATGCTGTCGTGAATGTATGGAGCGGACGGGGCGGAGAGCCCGGTGGAACGCGGCAGGGAGGACGTGCCTACCTCATCCCTATTTTAATCTGTCTCGCCATCTTCGCGCTCGGATGTCAAAACATGGGAAACTCTGGGCTCGGCAAGGCAGAGAAACTTCTGCAAACCGGGAAGCCGCGGGAAGCCGCTGCGCAGCTGGAGGCGTTCATCGCAGCCAAACCGGAACATCCGAAATCACGGATGCTCCTCGGTGAGGCTTATGATGAACTGAAACGCTACAACGACGCGCTGGAGCAGTTCCAAATGGCATCGCAACTCTATGCGGCGCAACCAACGGAACGGGTAGAAGCGCGCTTGCGTTTGGCACGCACCTATCTCAAGTTCGGGGATAGAGACTCCGCTTTTCGTGTTCTGCGGATTATTCTACACGGCACATCGGATGCCGCTGTCTTGCGCGACATCACGGCTCTCGTCGGTGATAGTTACAAGGCGAAGCAGTTGACTCACGGCAACTCCGACAATTATTCGCCTACCTTCTCGCCGGATGGCACGCAGATTGCCTTCGCATCGTTTCGGCTGGACAACGGCGAAATCTATCTGATGGATTTAAACGGGCGCATCCGCAAGCGCGTCACTTTTACCACCGATTTTAACGATAGTTCGCCAGCGTTCATGAAAACACCTAACTATCTTTTCTACAGCAGTGAACCGAAGTCTTCACGGGAAGCGAAGGTGCCTATCCAGAGCAGCGGCTCAACCCCGATTTATTCCGCTTTTAACGTGACACACATTCATAGTAAGGTGACGCGTGCCGTTTTACCGATAAGTTTCGGTGCGCGCGTGCCGCGCGCGTCACCGACTGCCAATCAGGTGGTTTACGAATCAAACGCCGATGGCAATCTTGAATTGTATCTGCTCAATCTGGATGGCATCGCTCTGGGGCAAATTACCCCAGAGCAGATTCAACCGAAACGCATCACTTTCAACGAAACAGACGATGGAAGTCCCGCCTTCTTTCCCGATGGACAGCGGATTATCTTTGTCTCCTCAAGGAAGGAGGCCCCACGAAATGATGCCCCAGGAAATCAGGTAAACCAGCTCTACACAATAGACATTGATGGAAAAAACGAGCGGCATTTCAACCCGAACCGCTACGATTGCTATAATCCCACCGTCTCACCCGATGGAAAGACGATTGCGTATGTCTCGGCGCGGGATGGCGATACGGAGATTTACCTCATCGATGCCGATGGAAAAAATATGCGGCGGATAACAGGCGATATCGGTGTGTCCATCCATCCTGCCTTCTCGCCTGACGGCCGGCACCTCGCTTTCGTCTCGGATAGAAATAGAAGCGGCACGTTTCACATCTACCTGATGTCGTTCGATGAACCTTTCACGCGCGAGGAGTTAGTTGAGCGGTTGCAACGGTGATGAGGTTGCGCGCTTACGCGGTTTCTGCTGCGTCTGTCCTATGATGAATTGGAGAGAAGAAAATGGGAAATATGATTCGCGTAACAAAACCGGAAGGATTCGGCAACATCCAGCTTGAAGAAACGCCGATGCCAACGATAAGCAATAGCCAACTCCGCGTCAAAACCGATACGACGTTAATTAGCCGCGGCTCTGAACTCTTTCGGCGATACATCCGCGAAGAGGCTGTCTCTCCCGCTATTATGGGCTATTCCCTCACGGGGACGGTAGACGAAATCGGCGCGGCGGTAACAGCCCATCACGTCGGTGAGCGCGTCATGGTGGTAGCACCGCACGCGCAATATGCCGTCGCAGCACCCGATGATACCGATGGCCGCCTTGTCCCACTTCTCGACGATGTCTCCTTTGAAGAGGGGACATTTTTGCCGCTGGCGACAAGCGCGGTGGCCTGGGCAGATTCGTCCGGTGTGAAGGCTGGCGATACCGTCGTTGTTTTAGGACAAGGCTTAGTCGGTAGTCTGATGCTGCAAGTCATGCGCGGGTATCATCCGGCGCGTATCATCACCGTAGACGCGCTTCCGTTCCGCTGTGAGATGTCCCTGAAACTCGGCGCGGATGCCACCGTTCACGCCGATACCGAAGAACCGGTTCAAGCAGTGCATCGCCTCACGGATGGCAAAGGCGCGGATTTAGTCATAGACTGCGTCGGTGGTTACGCCGGTGTCAAATCGTTTGCGCAGGCGCAGGAGATGACGCGGCGAATGGGAACGATTCAACTCATCGCGCTCTATCAGCAGGAACCGCTGCCATTAGATGCGTCAAAGATGATGAGCAAACGTCTCGTCGCCGGTATCTTGACAGAGGAACCGCGTTCACAAATCGCGGCGCGTGCCTTGCGAAAAATCCAAAACGGCGAGATTCGTGCCGCCGAGATGATTACGCATCGGTTTCATTACACCGAAGCGAAAGCGGCGTTTGACTTACTCTGGAACTCACCCGATGACGCACTCGGAGTCCTCATCAAATGGCAATAGAGACTCCTGCACCAGAAATTACATTTGATACTGAATTGCGCGGCATGCCGATGCGTTTCTCCGCAACGTGGGGACTTTTCTCGCCGCGAGGCATTGACACTGGCACGCAGTTGCTTATTGAACAACTTGATATCCGAGAAGGCGATACTTGCCTCGATTTAGGCTGCGGCTACGGGGCCATCGGTATTACCATGGCGAAGTGCGCGAGGACAGCGAACGTCTACATGGTAGACAAAGATTTCGTCGCAGTGGACTACGCGCGGAGGAACGTGAAACAAAACAGGCTTCAGAATTGTCACGTCCTCTTGAGCAACGGGTTTAGTCACCTGCCTGATATCCAATTTGATATCATTGCGTCTAATCTGCCAGCCAATGTCGGCAAAGAGCTCTTACACAT
Organism: Candidatus Poribacteria bacterium; assembly: GCA_003635305.1. Taxonomy (GTDB): domain Bacteria; phylum Poribacteria; class WGA-4E; order WGA-4E; family WGA-3G; genus AGPOR5. The sequence goes on from PYJE01000046.1 coordinate 11,781, forward strand.
TTTTCTCACAGATGCGAAAACGCGGCTGAAACCCGGCGGACGATTTTATGTCGTCACCATTTCTGGGCTTCGTGAATTTATCAAGAGAAAGTTCCGGGACATTTTCGGGAACTATCGCAAACTGAAACAGCGGCACACGCACACGGTTGCAATGGCATCTACGTAAAGGAATTTTCTATGAATCTAAAGCAAATTTCTGCTCAAATTGAAGGGAAACTTTCGGAAATCTTCGCCGAAGAACGAAGTTCAGGATTGCCAGCGCGTGAAAATTCCCGTGCTTTCGGCGCGATGGTAGAGGAAAAAATCGCGGATGCCTGGGATAAGATTTGCGCGGATTTGGGGCATCTACCGTTGGAACGCCCAGGGAGAAAGACTCTCTATGATTTCGCGTTTCGGTATGAAGATACCACCGTTGGCATTGACGTTAAAACGAAAGAACTGGATTCAACCAGTTACTCCGACGGCGGGGTTTGTTCTGTCGGGAATCTGTTGAAATTCCTCGCGAACGATGGCGGAGTATTTCTGATTGCCGAGTTCGGGCACAATAAATTGTCCCTACATAGCGAAACACGGAATCTCGCGTATATCCGAGTAGCACCTTTCATTCTGCTCCCTCTGGATACCTACCGGATTGAGAATCTTGGCACCGGACAGGTTCGGCTTAATTGCGCAGTCAATCAAATTTGGGATAAGATTGATTGGGCGCGCGAGATTACCGAATTTTATGACATGTTTATTGAGCACGCTGCTGCTCACTATAGACGCGTCAGGCATGTCGCGTTGAGCCGTATTAACGATTTAGAGACGTTCAAGGAAAATGGATATAAAGACTTCTCCTTTAAGAGAACCTCATCCTGATATCGGCCAGGTTTTCACCCCTCTGAAATGGGCGAAATGGCTCATCAACACGTGGAATATCTTTGACGCATGGCTTGACGGCGCGCACATCTGCGAACCGACAGCCGGACAGGGAGTGTTCGCACTGGCGATGCTTCACATTGCACGGCGTAAAGGCATCCCTATCACCCCCGAACGGTTGTCACGCCTGACGCTCATTGAGATAGTTCCTGCACATCTTGCGCGGTTTCGCGAAAACGTCAAGCGAGATTTCGGACTTGACTTCCCTGCTTCGCAACTGTTTTACCAAGATGTTATCATGGAGAAGCATGAACGCAGGTATGACATTCTTCTCGGCAATCCCCCATGGGCAAATTTCACCGAACTGCCCTCGGATTACAAGGAGCGTGTCAAACCCTTCTTCCTCGCCGAAGGCTTGGTTCCAGATACACGAAAGATGCTCCTCGGCAATTCTCGCATTGATATCGCCGCTTTAGTGCTAAAGGTTGTGTTAGGGAAGTTGCTAGAGACGAACGGCTGCGGCTATTTCTACCTGCCGCTTTCTCTTTTCTTTGGCGATGGGGCCCATTGCGGATTTAGGAATTATCGCGCGAACCACCGGAATTTCGCCGTGGATACCGTCTATGAATGGACAACCACAAAGGTGTTTGAGGGTGTCAGCACAGCGTATGGATGCGCAAGGTTTCGGGGAGATACGGAACAGCGTTTTCCAGTCACCTATTTTAAAGAACATCGCGATGCCTCCGTAGGCGAGCCCTCCCACTCTCAACACGCCTTTGCAAATCGCGCACACTGGCGAGAGCAGAAAGCGGTGCCACTCAAAAATCGCGATGACCCGTGGCGTGTTGTCCAAACCCTTGAAGAAATAAAAACCGGGACAGGCCTAGACATTCGTCTGTCGGAGGCGCAAACGCCGAGGCAGGGCATCAATACCTGCGGCGCGAAGAATGTGTTCGTTTTTGAACGTAAACCTGCACATATTCCCGAAGAATTTCTATACCCCTTGGCAACAAAGGAGACATGGCGGCAAGCGATACCTTCTCCGTGCAAGTGGATACTGCTTCCGTATCATCCGCAGACAGGCAAACCGCTCGCTTGGCATCAAATTCGTCAGCATGACGCGTTAAAGAAGCATCTGCAAGATGCTCAAGAACGCCTCCAAGCCCGAAAAGGGACGTTCCTCCGCGCGGCTATCAATAAAGGATATTGGTGGGCAGTGCTCGGCGTTGGCCCTTATGCGTTCGCACCTTTTAAGGTAATCTGGGAAGCATACGGCAGAAGCGAGTTTAACCCGATTGTATTAGCCGATGTTGATGGACAGGTTTGGCACGGAGACCAGGCCATGCACGCCTTTATTCCTTGCTGGACAGGACAGGATGCACAACGGATTAAAACCGCACTTGAGCATCCCGAAATTCCAGCGTTGTTACGGCAACTCAACGGGGCCGGCAAATGCAATTGGGCACAGCCGGGAAAAATCAGAAAGATTCTATCGTTTGATGCCGATGAACAGGATTATCCGAAACTTTTGTTCTGATAATCAATGCGCAATTTGACATTGGCGGAGATATTGGGTATAATTAACATAGTTGGAAATGCACACGGCGTTTCTGCCTAGACAAAAGGAGTTACAATTTCATGCAATTAGCAAAATGTTACCTACTATGCTGCCTCACCACAGTCTGGATTGTAGCCGCAACTGCACACGTGGCAGCCCAAGGACAAAGTGCGTTTCAGAAAATGTCACAATACCCGCAAGAACATTGGTATAATGTCACACTCATGGGCACCAAAATCGGCTATATGCATACCTATCGTGAAAACGCCGTTTACCAAGGGGAAGCGGTGAAGCGGAACAAAGTTGATATGGTGATGAGCCTGAAAGGGCTCGGGACAAACCTGACGATTGAGACGACTCGTCTTGAATATACCGGCGCAAATTTGATGCCGCGCTACTTCCTTTCAACCTCTAATGAGGATGGTTCAAAACAGGTGGAGGGCCGAATTGTAGATGGCATTGCCTACATCAAGGTGACGCTCAACGGCGAAACGACAGAATCCGAAACCTCTGTTCCACCGGGGACAGTTTCCGAATTCATGTCCATAGACGCGCTGTTGTCTCAAAAACCAATTCGCATTGGCGATAAACAGACCGTTCACTCGTTCATCTTCGATCTGCTCAAACCCGTCAAGACAGAACTTGAAGTCATCGCCGAAGAAACCTTAACCTATCAGGGAGCGGAGAAGCAGGTTTACGTCCTTAAGCAGACAACCGATATGATGGGCGGCATTACCGCACAAGTGTGGGTGGACAGCGATGGTGTCACTTACCGTACTGAGGTGCCGTTGATGGGACTGTCTATGGCGATGACGAAAACCGACAGAGGAACCGCGCTCGGCGACATCGGCGAAGTTGACATCGTTCTGCGAACCCGTATCCTCCCCGGCGGCAAACGTCCCACGCCGAAAGCAGAACGCCTCGTCGCCGAAGTGCGCATGACTGAAGGAAGCATCTCCAACGCGGTGATGTCCACGGCGATGCAGCAATTGGAGGTTACCTCGGAACAGACTGGTAAACTTTCAATTCAGATTTCGACGGTAGATGCAGAGAGTTGTCCCGATTTACCGATTCAGGACGAAGAAAGCGCGTTTCTCGGCTCAAGTGCCTATATTCAGACGGGCCACCCCGAAATTCTCGCAAAGGCACTTGAGATTTTAGCAGGCGAAACCAATTCATGGCGCGCGGCAAAGCAGCTAAACCAATGGGTTTACACCGCCATCACCGACAAAGAACTGAGTGGAGGCTATAACTCCTCACTGACTACGTTAGGCTCACGTTCCGGGGATTGCACAGAGCATACCGTCTTGTTTATTGCATTGGCGCGTTCGGTTGGCATTCCGGCACGAATCTGTTCCGGCATCATCTTTTCGCAGGATGCGTTCTATTACCACTTTTGGCCCGAGGTTTACGTAGGACGCTGGGTGCAGACAGATCCGACGCTGGGGCAAACTCTCGCCGATGCGAATCACATCCAACTGGGCGGCAGCACTGTGGAATCGGATACGCTGCTAGAATTCGCGGAAGGAGTTTTCCGAACGCTGAACCAGTTAGAAATTGTCGTGATTGAATAATAATCGTAAGGACGGGTTTGTCCATCCTCCCGATGACCCCTTGCGAACGACGAAAAAGGATAGTCTCAAAAATGTAGTCATTGACAACGTCAATGACGGCCCTGGCAAGAAGACGTTATTGACAAAATGACGCTGTCCGAACGCCTTGCGAACAACAAAAAATTGACAACGTCAATGACGGCTCTGGCAAAAAGACGTTATTAACAGAATGACGCTGTCCGAACGCCTTGCGAACGACGAAAAAGGATAGTCTCAAAAATGTAGTCATTGACAACGTCAATGACGGCTCTGGCAAGAAGACGTTGTTGACAGAAGGACGCTGTCCGAACGCCTTGCGAATAACGAAGATCTGAACGCCTTGCGAACGGCGAAAAAGGATAGTCTCAAAAATGTAGTCATTGACAACGTCAATGACGGGTTACGCAGAGAGATACCCTCGCACCAGAAACCTTCATCGAACGCCTTGCGAACAACAAAAGAATGGCATTTCTTAATCCACTTTTCCTCTTTGGGCTTCTCGCCGCAGGCATCCCGCTGCTTATCCATCTCTGGAACCGCCGCCGGGTAGTGACAATAGATTTTAGCAGCCTGATGTTCCTCGTAGCGGCGCATCGCCAAAATGTCCGCCGCGTCCAACTCAAAAACCTCCTGATTCTGCTACTACGAATGTGCATCGTTGCGCTTATCGCGCTGGCGTTGGCGCGTCCGTTTTTAACATTAGGACTGCCGCTGTCCGCGGTGCGCGCCAAAACCGATGTCATCATTATCCTAGACAACTCCTATAGCATGGCGTATGAAGGCGTTGAGGGAGTGGCGTTTGAAAAGGCGAAGGCGTTGGGCATCGAAGTTCTCCGTTCGCTTCGGCACGGCGATAGTGCCTCGCTCATCCTCATGTCCGATGTTGCGCAGCCTGTCTTCCGGCAACTCACACCTGATATTGAAGGGGTTATCGCCGCGGTTGACGATGCAGCAATCTCTTACCGCGCGACACATGTGCAGCCGAGTTTGGAACTCGCACACGAGATGTTTAACGGTGAAGGGTTGCAACCAACTGCAAGCGGCGGTGCGTTAAATCAAGAAATCTACCTCATTTCGGATTTCGCTGAGAACGGATGGGAAAACTGGGGACGCGTCCCGAATCTCTCCGGTGCGCGTATCTCCCTGCTGCCTGTCACCGAACAAAACCCGCACAACACGAATATTGAAGAAATTGTCGCCTCCAATCAACTAATCGGTATGAATCTATCGTTCCAATTGCGTGTGACAGCGACGAATCATTCCACGGCACCGTTGGAACAAAGCACGTTGACGTTGTTTATCGGAGGGCAAAAACGGCGAACCATGACTTTTTCCGCAGCAGCAGACGAATCGCTGACGACACCTTTAACGCATCGCTTCTCTACACCCGGCACGCATACCGGCTATTTCACACTGACTCCTGACAGGCTGAACGTGGATAATCGACGCTATTTTGCCTTTGAGGCACTCGGAGAAGTGCGCGTCCTGTGCGTCGGTGAACAAACACATACGCTCACATTAGCACTCAACCCGGACAACGGCACCATGCTTCTGCCAACGGCATGCACGCCCGCTGAATTCGAGATATTGCCGCTTGAGGATTATGACGTTATCATCCTCGCAGATATTCCGAAGGTAACCGCACCGATGCGCACGCAGCTCCAAACGGGCATCCGACTCGGAAAAAGTATCATCGCATTTATCCACAGCAGCGGCGATGTCGCCAGTTACGCGCAACTCCGCGATATTTTACCGGCGCAACTCGGCACACCGCTCACGTGGACACCGCCGCAACAGATTGCTGCATATCAAGCCGCACACCCGATTTTTGACATTTTTCCTCGCGAAGGATTTCCGGCACAGTATGCCCCACAATTTCACGATGGACTTGAACTTGTTCCAACGGCTGAGGCGAACGTCATTGCCCGCTTCGGCGATGGCACCCCCTTTCTGATTGAGAAAGGGCAGGTGCAACTCTATAATTGCGGACTTCAAACGCAGCTCCTCAACCCCTATTTTCTCCCGCTCCTTCAACAAAGTGTGCTTTACGCGCGGGTGATGACTGAACAGGGGCGCGCTGCTCTCCAATCCGATGTCAAGGTAGGGGAACCTTGGATGGCGCGCTATCCGCGCAGTGCCGGCGCAACAGCCACCATAAAACGGATAGCAGGAGAAAAAGGAAAAACCGAAACGGCACAAGAGCGTCCATCCGAACGCATCGCGACATCCAAGAAACCAATTGCAGAAGATGGCACCCTCCGGTTTGAAGGCACGGAATACCCCGGCATCTATCAGGTTGAGGTGCGAACGCAAGGACGGCTACAGCGAGACTTCTTCGCCGTTAACGTCAATACCGCCGAATCCGATTTAGCACCGATAGACATGGCGAAAGCCGCCGCACGAATTGGCGCGCAAACACCGGCAGCTGAAGGAACCGATGAAGCAGGAGCAGATGCCTACGATGTCCAACGACACGGTAGAGAAATCTGGGGCGAATTGCTGATACTTGCTGTCACGCTCTTGTTCGTTGAAAGTTTCGTCTCAAACCGAGGGAGCGCGTCCGCGACAGGTAACATCTAATGTTTTTCGTATTTCCTAGCGGTGGTTTGGCTGCTATTGGGCAGAAGCGGTTGACGCATCAGGCTGCAATTCTTGTTTTGACTTTTGTCGTCATCACTGCGCAGTTTGCCTTCGGCGAGAAATCGCCTCTGCAAATCGGACAAAGTCAGAACCCGGCGAGTGTTGTCCGCAGCCTTGTCATTTCCGGTAACGATTCCTTTTCGGAAGCACAAATTCGCTCCCTCATGCGCACAGATGTCTGGGGCACTTATGACGAAACCGTGCTGAAACAGGATTTTGACGCAATCGTCCGTTTCTATCACGAAGCAGGTTTCCCCTTCGCCCGCGTGCCAGAGGAGAAACTCGCTGTCAAACAATTCGGAGACGGCGTTTATATCCGCTTTGAGATAGACGAAGGCATCATCGGCAAAATTACCCTCGCCGGTAACACGAAAACCAGAGATGCCGTTATCCTCCGCGAACTCTTGTTTGATGTCGGCGATGTCTACACCGAGGCCGACAAGGAGGAAAGCGAACAAATTCTGCGAAGAAAGCGATACATCGGTGACCCGGGCATTGAAGCGCACTGGGATGCTTTCACGCAAACGGTGTCCGTCCACGTCACCGTCAAAGACCTTTGGACACTCCTCGGTGCTTTGGAACCGAATTTCAACAGCCAAGGTGGCTATTTCCTTGCGCGCGTCCGAGAATCGAACCTCTCTGGGACAGGGCATGCGACACAAGTGAGTTATGAGCGAATCAGCGAAATCGGCGAGAGGACACGGAGTCTTTTTCGTGGGAAGTATGAGTTGCCGCGCCTTTTCAATTCGCATTGGAATTTCGATGGCGAATACACACAAGAGCGCATCGGGGATTCGTGGCGTGTGCTCCTGGAACGCCCGCAATACAGCCTCAGAAGTCGGTGGAGTGCGCGGTTTCACTTATTAGAGGCAATTGATACCCTCTCTTGGTTTGAAGGCGCGACGCGCACCGATACCTTTGAACGACACCGGCGCGGTGCATCCGGCCGCATCCGCCGATACTTCGGCAACCGGCAGCAGCAAACCTACATCGGGCTCTGGGCAACCGCGGCCCGCGCAACTTATGAATTAGTCGAGAAAAAGGCATCTTCCACAGCCGCACTACGAAACCGAGACATCAAACGCTTCGGCATCACCGTCGGAAGACAACACGTCGCATATCACAAAACTCGGTTCCTCAGGCGGATGGGACAAACAGAAAACTTTTTCATCGGCTCGCAATATGGACTCTCCCTCGGACACGCATCACCCCTCTACGGGGCAGACCGGGAGGAATCTTACGCAGAACTGGCACTTGGCAACGGATGGACGCGCGGACAACGCCTCCTCGGCACAACGACAATAGCCATCAACACTAATTTCACTAGCCGAATCGAGCGTTCGATTATAGAAGCGCGAACCACCCTGTTTTACACGGACGTATTCAACACAGGGGATATCTATACGCTTGAAGATGGATTTCGTGAGAACGGGCCCTTTGACTTCCATCAAACGTTCGTCGCGCAATTCAAAACGGCGATGCAGTTTGGATGGCACGGTGAAAGCCAGGTCATTCTCGGCGCAGCCACCGGCCTGCGAGGTTACGCCTACCGCGAATTTAACGGCGAAAAGATGATGCTCCTTCGACTAGAATCCAGGACTGTCTTCGGCGGCACCGTCTTTCGGAAAATTGACGAGGCACTCGCCGCTGTCGCCACATTCTGCGCGCGGCCCTTCACTAATAGCCCGGTAAGCCTTGGCCTTGTCTTAAGCGGCACCGCCTTCGCCGATATCGGTTATATCTGGAACGGTAAACAGACGTTCAACATCGGCGAACCCAAACGCAGCGTCGGCTTTGGCCTCCGAAGCAGTTTCTCTCAAGTCGGCGGCACCGGCATCATTCTGATTGAATGTGCCTTCCCACTTGACTCCCCCGCATCAACTGGGTTAAGCCCAACGCTCTTTTACGGACTAGAACGCGCTTTTTAGTCAACCTGA
>PYJE01000047.1 GCA_003635305.1 Candidatus Poribacteria bacterium
TTTGGGTTGATTGCGTCTCGGCACTGCTGATGGAAGTGCGCGAACGCCTCGCGGAAGGCGGCGGTATTCTGGCGTTCGGTTTGGATGAGCGTCTCCAGTTTCGCGCCGAGTTCGGGGATGGTATCTTGAAAAGTATTGACAGCGGCATCCCACTCGGCGAGATTCTCCTCGGTGTAAGCGAAAAAGGTTTGGAGCAGATGGATGAGATTCTGCCGCTCGGTGATGTCCAGATCGAGGACAAGCGCGCCGTTTTGGTAGAGAATGGCGCGGTGCGGGGTTTGGAAGATGATATTTTTCGCCGGATACCCCGTTGTCAACTTCTGCTGTGCTTCGGTGGAGAGTTCATCAAGCAGGTCCTTCGCTTCCCAGTGGCCAAATATCAGGCCGAAGTCGGTGACGATTTCTCCATCGATGCGGATGTGATTTCCGTTGGGTGTGGTGCGCGTCTTCTCGCATATCAGCGTGAGGCCGCGTAGGGTTGCGTAGTGTTGCAGCAGATTTTGGAAGGCGACGCGGACGGCTCCTTCATGTTGTGCGCCGAGGTTGGCGTATTGGCGGAGTTCGGCGTAATAGGTAGTGATGGGTTTGTGTGTGGGTTTGATGTTAAGCATCTGTTTTCCTCCAAAACTTGGGGGATGCGCGGTTTCAAACCGCGCCTACCTGTGCCGTTGGGATTCTGGTTAACCTCGCTGAGTTTGTGCTTGCGCGATATTTTGATAACGGCGCGCCTCCTCGTGAGGATTTCTTTCACCACCTTCTTTACAATACCACATTGAGACGTAATTTTCAATGAAAAAAATTTGAAGAGGATTTTCCGGATATTGCTTTTTTTTACATTCCGTGTATAATAGAACAGAAATACCCGACAGCGGCGGAAAAATGGAACAGACTGAAACGAAACTTGAGGCGCAACGCTCCGAAATGAAAGGCATCTCCAAATGGATTTTTGAAATCGGCGCGGTGTGCCTCGTCCTTTTCTATATTTACAGCGCGGGTTTCGGGAGCGCGGCGGAACAATATCATCTCGGTTTTTACCTGATTGTCACCTATGCGCTCATTGGGCTCGTCTACAAATTTCGCGCGAAGTCGCCTGCGTCGCGGCCATCCCTGCTTGATATGTTGCTGGTTGGAATGAGCGTCCTCTCGCTCGGCTATTGGATAGTGGAGTATCCGAACCTTGCCAATCGGGCTGGCGCGTATACACGCCTAGATATTGCGATGGGCGCGATTGCACTGATTGCCAGCGTTGAAGTGAGCCGCCGCACGGTGGGATGGGGGCTGCCTGTTATCGCCGCTGTGGGCATTTTATACGCGCTGTTCGGCCGCGCCATGCCAGAAGCAATTGCGCACAAAGGTTTTACGCCGTCGCGGATTATTGAATATTGCTTCTTCAGCCAAGCTGGCATCTTCGGCATCATGGCGAACGTGATGGCGACTTACGTCATCCTCTTCATTTTCTTCGGCGCGTTCTTAGAGAAATCCGGCGTAGGACAATTTTTCATCAACCTCCCAATGTCACTCGCAGGCCGCTCTATCGGCGGCGCAGCGAAGGTTTCTGTCGTTACCTCCGGGTTTTTCGGTTCCGTCGCCGGTAGTGCCATCGCGAACACGGTAACTACCGGCACGTTTACTATTCCGTTAATGAAGCGGACCGGATTCCGGCCACACGTCGCTGGCGCAGTGGAAGCATCAGCCTCAGTCGGCGGACAATTCTTACCGCCTGTTATGGGGGCAGGCGCGTTTTTAATGGCGGAACGAACCGGGCTCCCTTACAGCCACATCGCGCTCATTTCCATCGTCCCAGCAATCCTCTATTTTCTCTCTGTCTGGATGATGGTGCATTTCGAGGCGAAGAAAGAGGGATTAGAACGCATCCCTGACTCAGAGATACCGAAACTCTCCGTCCTGCTCAAAACGAATTGGTATTACCTCCTGCCGCTGCTTACCCTCATCGGCATGTTGATTGCCGAGCATACCGCCTATAACTCGGCGTTCTACGCAATTCTCGTTACGATAGGCGTAAGTTATTTTCGCCCGGAGACGCGGTTGACACCGAAGCGTATCTGGGGAGCGATGGTTACCGGCGCGAAAAATTCGCTGGCTATCGGTGGTGCTGTCGGCACTATCGGCATCATCGTTGCTGTCATCGATTTGACAGGTTTGGGACGGATTTTTCCAGATCTGGTGCTATCTGTCGCAGGCGATAGCCGCTTTATTGCAGTGCTGCTGCTGGCAGCGGCTTCGCTGGTTTTGGGGATGGGCATTCCCGTCACCGCTGCTTACCTAATCACGTCTGAACTCGCCGTGCCAATTCTGACAAGCCCTGAACTAGGCGTGTCCGTCATCGCCGCACACCTGATTATCTTCTGGCTGAGCCAAGATTCTAACATCACGCCGCCGGTTGCACTCGGTGCTTACGCCGGAGCCGCTATCGCTCGGGCAGACCCGTGGAAAACCGGTTGGACCTGTTTCAAGTTCGCTAAGCTCTTATACGTGATGCCGCTGCTGTTTGCCTACACGCATATCTTGCTTGAGGGCACGCTTGTCCAAAATGTGTTATCCGTGGCGACGGCTGTCGTGGGAACTGTCATCTTTTCGATGGTGACGATGGGCTATTTCGTGCGCAAAACGCATTGGTATGAGTGGATACTGCTCGCGCTGGCGGCGTTCCTCGCGTATATCTATAACCTCTGGGCATTCGTGATTGCGCTGGCGATAGTTGCGGTTGTCTATTTTGTGCAAAAACGGAGCGAGGCTACCTAACGGAATGTCACCGGTAGGCCCTGTTCTGCGCCTACTAATCAAGTGCTTTTCGCAAATACGAAAGAATGTTCTCAGCGGCGAGGCGAGAGGTTCGCGCGTTGAATGCCGCCGCTGCCTTTTCCGCACGATAGTAATTGCCTTGATAGTAACGGAGAAAAAGCGCGGTTGCCCACAAAACTGCATCCATGTAGTGTCCATCTAGTGCCGCGTCAACGGTGGCAAACCCGAGTGCGCTGTTGAGGACGAAAGCGTTGAAGCCATCGCGCCAATTGCCGGCATAGACTTGTCCCGCGCCGGGTAAGATTATCGACAAAATCTTCGCGAGCCGCATCGATTTCCGCGGTGCCTTGAGGGCTGCCTCAAAGTGTGTGTCAAGTGTTGCATCGTCGGTATAATTTTTGAGGGCTGTGCGCGCTTCTTGCCATCGGAATTGGTAGAGATGCGCAACGCCTTGCAAAAACATGGCGCGCCGATTCTGCGCTTCTGAAGGGTTTCGCATGGTGACTTTGATTAACTCCAATACCCCCATGTCATAGTTTTTGCTGGCGATGAGCGTTACGGCGAGTTCCAGTTGCCGTTCGGTTTTCGTCGTCTTATCGGCGGTGTGTTGGATAGCGATGCGCATCGCCGCGACTGCCTCTCCCCACATCTGTTGCTCGCGATAGGCGATGCCGATGTTGTGGTATGCCTCTCCTGCGCGCGCGTCATCGGGATGGAAGAAGATGAACCGTTTATACTCGGTGATGGCGGCATCGTAATTGCCGAGAGAGAAGAAATGAGCTCCCAGGGATAGGGGCGTTTCATCCGCGGATGCAGTGAAACCGCAGAGGATTAAAAGCAGGGAGAAGGCGATTCGCTTGATAAGCATTTTTGGGAACTACACTTCCTCAAGGTTAGGACGGACACCGCAGCGACGACGGTAGGCACGCTTTGTCAGCACGCATCCAACGCCTACGTGGTTGCAAACCGCGCCTACCGGGATTTTCAGTGCCCCCACATCTGCGCGGTTGCAAACCGCGCCTACCGATGCGCGGTTGCAAACCGCGCCTACCGAAATTGAATTGCGTAAGTCCTGTTAAAGATGAATCTGTTTGCATTTCACGCGAAATTAATGATACCATAATTCTATTGTGATGTCAAACTTTTAAAAATGGTGCAGGGACGTTCAGTTTGGGGTGCGAACGCATCCAGCCCGGGAGGGAAGGCTCTCCTACGGAGGAGAACTGAATCGCTCTGAAAGTGGAGAAAGATATATGAAAACAACGCCGTTTTTGGATGGGGAAGCCTTGGTGAGCAAACGTCTCCAAAGCCTTTTTTCGTGCCAAAATGCCAGACCTGGGCGGTTCACCGATGTTGAACTGACGCGATTAACGCCGTTTCAGCGCGCCCTGCTTGTCACTGATGGCACCGTGACGCGCTTTATTGAAACTTACACGCTGTCACCGGTAGAAATTACCCTTCTACGTCAAGAAGCACAGAAGTTGCCAGAGGGACATATTTGGCTTGAACTCTCGTGTGATGAGGAAATTGTCTATCGGGAAGTGCTCCTCCAAACGCCATCTACGGAAGGCCGGGCGCAGCATATTCACGCTTATGCAGTCTCCGAGATTGTTCCGCATCGGTTGCCGAAACGGGTTTGGGACGGAGTCACCACCGGTAAGCAAGGGTTAGGCAGGCTCCTGCTGCGGAGCCGGTTGGAAACCCATCGCGAACTCTTATGGTGGGGTATTGAACGAGGAATCAGTTTGCCGGATGTCATTAAACATCTTGAGAACGAACCGTTCCTCAGCCGCACCTATCGGGTAGTCGCCGACAGGATTCCGCTGATGCTGATTACCGAGAAGTTTCCGGTGCAGGCATCCGTTCTTGAAAACGATAGGTAATGGTTGACAGAACCCGCTCATAGAGATATGATGATGTCACACCCTATAGAAATTACCGAGAAAACACCTAGGCGGCGCGGTTTGAAACCGAGCCTACCGGTGGAGAAGGATGGCATTTGCATCTGTCCTGACTCTAGCCGAGAGGAGAAATCTATGATGCGACATATCATTTATTGCGTGATGCTGATGGCTGGCGCGTGCCTGTTCAGTTATGCGCAAGATGAACACACCGTTGCACTCTATACGTTTGAGACAGGCAGCGGAAAAGTTGTCAAAGATCTTTCTGGAAAGGGGAACAACGGCACTCTCATGGGAGCGAAGTGGGGAGAAGGCAATCCCGGCGGCGGACTCGTCTTCGGCGGGAATGCTCCCCGCGACTTCGTGGAGATACCCGACAGCGACAGCCTCGATTTGGTTGAAGGGCTCACCGTGGAGATGTGGCTCTACCTCAACGCCTGGTCTACCGCAGGCGGGACTGGTGCCACAAAAGAACTTGCTTACAAAGTCGGACCGCGCAGCGACAAAAAGGTGCTTATCCGCATGACAACAACCGCCAATGCGTGGGGTGCCGCTGTCGCCGAGGGACAAACCGATATGCCACTGAAGAAATGGGTGCATATCGCCGGCACCTACGATGCGAAGTCCGGTGTAGGAAAGATTTACATCGACGGTGTCTTAGATGGAGAAGGCAAAATTGGCGGAGACCTTGTCCCAAACGACGATGTCCTGTGGCTCGGCCGCGGGGCGG
>PYJE01000048.1:0-14682 GCA_003635305.1 Candidatus Poribacteria bacterium
AGACCAGGGATTTCCGTTCTACACCTACGATGAGGATGGCACGAATCGGCGCGAGAACATCACCGATTGGGCGTTGGCACAATTCCGCGCGCATTACGGCGATGCATCTATTGAGAAGTGGGACATTTTCCACTATGCTTATGGGCTGTTGCATCATCCCGATTACCGCGAACGGTATGGTGCCAACCTCAAGCGCGATTTGCCGCACCTGCCGTTCGCCCCTAGTTTTTGGGAATTTGCCAATGCCGGAAAGGCATTAGCGGAACTGCATGTCAACTATGAGAAACAGCCGGTGTATCCGCTGAGGCGGGTTGAAACGCCGGGGATGCAACTCAATTGGCGCGTAGAAAAAGCGCGCCTCTCCGACGACAAGACATGCATCCACTACAACGATTTCCTCACCTTGGAGGGCATTCCGATGGAAGCGTTTGCGTATCAGTTGGGGACATATTCGGCGTTAGAGTGGGTGCTGGAGCGGTATCAGGTGACGGAGGACGATGCGAGCGGCATCGTGAACGATGCGAATCGCGCCGACGCGCCGAGTTATATCGTAGATTTAATCGGGCGCGTGCTCACCGTGAGTTTGGAAACGGTGCGAATTGTAGGAGAGCTCCCCGGCCTGTAGCGCGCGGCCGCTGTAGGGCAAGATCGCCTGATCTTGCCTTGTTTGCCCGTAGCGCGGGGGCCTGTCCCCCGTGGCTGTATTTACCCGTAGCGCGGGGGCCTGTCCCCCGCAAACGTTGCATAGTGATGGACAGGCCTTCTGTAGGACAAGAGCTCCAGATCTTGCCTTGTTTGCCCGTAGCGCGGGGGCCTGTCCCCCGCGGCTGTATTTACCCGTAGCGCGGGGGCCTGTCCCCCGCGTTCGTGGCCTGGCAAGGGACAGGCCTTTGTAGGGCAAGAGCGCCAGATCTTGCCTTGTTTGCCCGTAGCGCGGGGGCCTGTCCCCCGCGAACGTTGCACGGACAGGGACAGGGCTTCGCTCTACGGACAGGCGCGAAGGTAGTCAAAAAGGGAAATCTTCAGATACACAAGTCTAAAGGCTTGTGATTGTTAAGACGTGTGTTCGCCACTCGCCTCTCTTAACGATAGTAAGTCTCTGAATACACGATTAAGACTTAGCTAGCTTAGCGTGGCAGCTAATAGGATATTGCGGGTGCCTCCCTAGCCTGCATTCAGTCTCTCGCAGCGATGTGATTGGAGCCTCCGCTAGCAAGTGTGGAAGGGAAAGTATACACTCTGTAAAAGGAGATTTACGGACTATGTTCGTTCCAGTAACTTACGAAAGCAAACCGCAGATGCCGACGAAGCCTTCTCGAGCGCGGCGGTGGATTCGAGACAAGAAGGCAACGCCATACTGGAGCAATGGTGTCTTCTGTGTCCGACTCAATGTTCCACCAAGCGACGCCTGTTTTCAAGACATTGCTGTCGGCGTTGACCCTGGCAGTAAAAAAGAGGGTTTCACAGTCAAGTCGGAGGCGCATACGTATCTGAATGTGCAAGCGGCTGCAAAGATTGATGTGAAAACTAAGATAGAGAAGCGGCGCAACTTGAGACGCGGCCGCAGATACCGCAAACGCCCGTATCGGAAGAACCGAACGAATCGTCTTGCAAACAAGCAGAGGATACCGCCGAGCACGCGGGCCCGATGGGATTGGAAACTGCGTATACTTGACTGGCTCTCTAAACGATTTCCAGTGACGCACATCTGCGTAGAGGACATCAAAGCAGGGAGTCGTCAAGGACAACGGCGATGGAATGCATCGTTCAACCCGCTCCAAGTTGGGAAGCAGTGGTTCTACGAGCAGGTTGCATCGCGTTGGGCATTGCTAACGTTGCAAGGCCACGATACGGCCCGTATTCGCGAGTCGCTTGGCCTGAAGAAGACGAGCCAGAAGACTGCGGAGACGTTTGACACACATTGCGTAGATTCGTGGTGTCTGGCGTTTCATACGGTTGGCGGGGCTATTGATGTAGACAACACGTCTGTGTTCTGCATCTATCCTATCCACCACAAGCGCCGATGCTTGCATCGCGAACTTCCAAAGAAAGGCGGCATTCGTAGTCGATACGGTGGCACAATGTCTATGGGGTGGAAGAAGCAGACGCTCGTGAAGCACCCGAAGCATGGGCTGTGTTTAGTCGGCGGCTATCAGAAGGGCCGTCTGGCATTGCACGATGTAGAGACTGGAAAGCGCATATCTCTATCTGCGAAGCCTGAAGAGTGCAAGAGATTGAAGCGTGTCCAGTTTCGTTTCAAGCAGATAGAGAGTGTCCTTATCAAACAGGATAGGGTGCAACTGACACGCTTTTGATTGCACCGCCAAAGAGACGCAAATTCCTCACAAGTCTAAAGACTTGT
Source organism: Candidatus Poribacteria bacterium (assembly GCA_003635305.1). Taxonomy (GTDB): domain Bacteria; phylum Poribacteria; class WGA-4E; order WGA-4E; family WGA-3G; genus AGPOR5. The sequence goes on from PYJE01000048.1 coordinate 2,363, forward strand.
GTTTCCTTTGCGAAAACTTATGAAAATCGAATTTGATTTGCGGAAAAACCTCTTACCGGTAGGCGCGCTTTGTAAGCGCGCTATGGGTGCGGTGCGCGGTTGGAAACCGCGTCTACGGGGTTTAGTTTGCATTGGCATCTTGATGCTATTCTTCATTGCGTGTGCAGACCGGAACACGCCGCAGGCAGTCAGCGAAGATTTCATCTATAACTACTACCAACGGGCAGACCAGGGGGCGGCACTCGTCCTCACGGATTTGTTGGCGGCAGAGAAGTTGCGTGATGAAATCGCGCGTCTCCAGCCGGTCAGGATGCCGGGGCAACAGGTGGTGGAGTTGCCGAAAATAGCATACAAGCAGCTTGCCCGTCAAAGTTCGGAGGCGCATCAGGTGCTTTTCAATTATGAACTGTCCATTGAACGCCGCGGTATGGAGGCGACGACGCTGAACGTTATCGTCAACACTGAACTTATCAATGGCGAATGGAAGGTGGTTAATTTTGATGAATACTAAAAAATGTTGACATTCCCGCGCAATTGCGGTATACTTTTATTGAACTTTGCACTAGGAGGCACGACAGATGAAATTATCACCGTTTTTTCTCATCGGGTTCCTGCTCATGAACGTATCGGCGTTCGCTGAACTGAGTGTTGGAGACCTGGGGAAAATTGAGGCAATGTTTGAAAAATACGATGCGCGCATGCGAGAATTCGTCGGAATGAAAATCTCGGAGGAGATTGGGAAGTCCGAGAAGCGGATGCAGGATTTCGTGGCGGGTGAAATCGCGAAGTCCGAGAAGCGGACACGAGAATTCGTCTCGGATGAAATCGAGAAGCAGAATGTTGAAATCGCGAAACTCCCCATCAGAATGGATGGGCTTGATAAGCAGCAAGACCGGAATTTTCTGTTATTGCTGGCACTCCTCGCGTTCATTGGGGTTGTGGTAGGGCTGCCTCAGCTTCGAGAGCGCAGAAACGCAAGCGCGCAAGAGAAGAAGATTGTGGCGCAACAACAGCAGATTGACGCGCAACAACAGCAAATTGACGCAATGCAAAAGGAATTGGAAACTCTCAAACAGCACCAGATGCCTAGCGCGTGATATAATCTGTCTTGCATCTGTAGGTTAAGTTCGCCGATTTTAACTCGTTGCGCAAAAACCTATTGGCGCAACTATCAGAAAGCACAACCATGAGCAGAACGATAAAATGGCGAGAATACCTCATCGAACAACTGGCGAAGGACAGGCAAGATGCATTCGGCTACATCCAATGTGCACTCGAAGAATACCAAGTTGACGGTGACACGTTCGTCTTCTTAGTGGCACTTCGCACCTTTGTGGCATCGCAGGGTGGGGTTACCAAACTTGCAAAGCAAACGCAGCTGGCACCGCAACGCCTCCAGCAAATGCTCACCGGGGACGAGGCACCGCCGCTTGACACCCTCGCGACTCTCCTCAATACACTCGGATGCAGACTCACGCTTGAACCGTGCGCCGAAGCGACACCCGCCGCCGAAGCAGCGCGCGAACGCGTCGAAAACGTGGCATAATACCTTACCTAACCGAAAAAACGAAATGAAAACAGGAAAAGTCGCTATTTTCACACAACCGCAGGCACCTATGGAGTTTCGCGAATACCCAATTCCCGCTGTCGGCGGTGACGATATCCTCGTGCGCATCCGCATGGCGAACATTTGCGGCTCCGATTTGCACTTCTGGCGCGGACACGGACCCAAAATCGCCAGCGGCATCCCACAGGTGTTAGGCCACGAGATGGTTGGCACAATCGAGGCGATGGGCAAAAATGTCACAACCGATAGCCTCGGGCAACCTTTAAGAGAAGGAGACCGGATTGCCTACTCCTATTTCAAACCGTGCCAGCAGTGTTGGACGTGCCTCAACGGGATGCCGGGATGCCCGGATAGATACCGCGACTGGCTCGGTGTCTCTAGCGAGCAACCACCACATTTTCACGGTGCCTACGGCGAATACTACTATATGAAGCGCGGACATTGGATTTTCAAGGTGCCGGACGCGCTCCCCGACGCGCTCGTCTCGCCTATCAACTGCGCGCTCTCCGAAGTGATATATGGCCTCAACCAAATCGGCATCACCCTCGGCGATACAGTGGTAATTCAAGGTGCCGGCGGGCTCGGGCTCTATGCCACTGCTGTCGCAAAGGAGATGGGCGCAGCGCAAGTGATTGTGTTGGACCGGCTCCCGGCGCGCCTCGCGCTCGCGCGTGAATTTGGCGCAGACTCCTGCATCAACGTTGACGAGATGCCCACTGAAGAACGCGTCGCTTACGTGATGGAGCACACCGGTGGTATCGGGGCAGACCTGGTTGCGGAGTTCGTCGGTTCACCACGTGTCCTCGCCGAAGGAATAGAGATGCTCCGTTGGGGAGGGCGGTACCTCTGGATTGGCAATATTAACCTCGGCTTTCCGACAGAGCTCGACCCGGGCAACATTGTCCGATGTAGCAAAGCGATTCGTGGGGTTATCGTGTATGAACCGTGGGTCATCCCGCGCGCACTTGATTTTTTACGCCGGACGCAACACAAATATCCGTTCCGTAAAATCATCTCGCACACCTTCCCGTTCGCGCAGTTGAACGAAGCGTTTGCTTACGCTGATGGCGGAAATGCGATCCGGGTCGGATTGGAGTTTTAATCGCCCGCGATAGAAAGGAGAAGCGCATTGCCTTGGACAAATGGCCCGCTCGTCCTGTATCACGGCACGACTGATATTGGGGCATCAGCTATCAGTAGTCCTTCACGTGAACTGCCTCACAGTATCTCTCTGTCGAAAGGACGTGCAAAAACGGATTTCGGCAGGGGATTTTACCTGACAACGGTGCTAGCTCAGGCAGAGAGTTGGGCAAATCGCCTGTTTCGTAACCGGCGCAGCAAACCGCAACCGCCAACGTGTGCAGTGGTGCTGAGATTTGAGGTGGATAGGAATCAATTAGCACCTTTACTGAGTTTGTGTTTCGTGACAGATAGCTCAAACTCCGATTATTGGGATTTCGTCTCACATTGCCGGGACGAGTTGGGCTCGCACCGGCTGCAAGGCGATAGAAATTACGACGTTGTCTTCGGGCCTGTCTCATTTTGGCCGCAGCTGTTTGTCGTCAAAGACATGGACCAGGTTAGTTTTCATACCGAGGCGGCGTTGAAAATCCTCCCCGCGCCTGTATTACACAGCCGGGGGACACCAGAGTACGAAAGGAGAATACTACAATGGAAACGATAAAAGAGGCTGATTTCCCCTTATCGCAGCGGGATATGGATGCTTACTGGGACTTAGTTCGCTGGACACTCAGCGAAATCTTCGGCGAATTCCCCGAGGAGGCGGATGACTACCAGCAGTTTGTCAACGAAGGCTCTGTCTATGATAAAATTGCTTGTTATCACACCAATCCGTTCAACCTCGCCGCAGACATTGCCGGGGTGCCGCCATCGGAGACTACGGATGCCCAATACAAGCGGTTTTGGGCGAAGAACATAACCGTTTTCCCAGCACACAATCGCTAACCATGGTTTCTTCCGTCTACCTCCACATTCCGTTTTGCGCGACGAAGTGCTACTACTGCGCTTTCAACACGGATGCCTTCCACAAAGAACAAGCGAAGGCGTATCTTCTGGCACTTCGCGAAGAGATGGCTCTTTACGCGCCGAAGGCCACGCCGTTAAAGACGATTTTTATCGGTGGTGGCACGCCTTCCATTCTCTCTGCAACAGCGTTGGCGCAGGTGTTCGCCGATTTACGCGCGCATTTCCAAATCCGTGCGGATGCGGAAATCACGGTGGAATGCAACCCCGACACCGTTGACATGGAAAAACTGCAAGTGATGCAGGAAGCCGGGGTGAATCGACTCAGTTTCGGGTTGCAAGCGATGCAGGATAAAACGTTGAAGCAGCTCGGCCGTATCCACACCGTATCCGATTTCCTGCAGAGTTATCGCCTCGCGCGCGCCCGCGGTTTTGATAACATCAACATCGACGTGATGTTCGCACTGCCGAAGCAGACGATGGCGGAATGGCGACACACCTTAACCGAGGTGATTTCGCTTGAACCGGCACATATTTCCGCCTATAACCTCGTCATGGAGGAAGCAACGCCGTTTTATGAGTGGTGGAAGGCCAGCGAGTTAACCCTTCCAGCAGAGGATACCGAGGCGGACATGTTCCACTATGCAATTGAGACGTTAACGGCGCACGGGTACGCGCATTATGAAATCTGCAGCTTCGCGATGCCGACTCAAGCAGCGAAACATAACCTTGTCTATTGGAACAATCAGGCGTGCATCGGGTTAGGGGCAGGCGCGTGCGGCTATGTTGATGGCGTTCGCTACGCCAACATTCGCAGCATCGCTGATTACATCGACGCGCTACGACAACGGACAAAACCGATTGCCGATGCTGAATGCCTCGCTGGGCGCGCTGAAAAGACGGAAACGCTCATGCTCGCGCTGCGGAAACGGGAGGGACTTTCGCTTGCCGCGTATCAGTACCGTTTTGGCGAGGCAGTCGAAACTGAATTTGGCGATGTCTGCCAGAAATGGATAGCTTTGGGTTTGCTGGAACACTCTGGAACGCATTTACGCCTGACTGACCGGGGACTTTTCTTGGCGAATGAGGTGTTTGTGGAATTGATGGGTTGAGAGAGCATTCCGATTGCAAAAAGCTGCTGCCTATTGCAAAAAGCTGCTGGTAGGCGCGCTTTGAAAGCGCGCCTACGGCATCCTTCTGAGAGTTTCGCTATGCCACGCAAAAACAAGATTCTCAACATCGGCGATACCGCGCCTTTATGGACGCTCCCTTCGCATGCACGACGCGAAGTGGCACTGGAATCGTATCGCAGCGCGCACCGCGTCGTGCTAACGTTTTTTCGGGGCACGTGGTGACCGAATAGCCGTCGTCAGTTGGCGGCAGTGCAAGAGCACGTTGCCGCTTACGCGGCACACGATGCTATCCCTCTCGCCATCGCGGGACAGTGGCCCCGTGAATTGCGAGGCTATGCCGAACGCAACGGCATCACCTATCCGTTGCTTGTGGACAAGGAGCGGCGCGTCATTAAGAATTACGGCGTTTACCACTGGCTCAGTCTTGAGGCATACAACATCGCGCGTCCGGCGGCGTTTATCATTGACAAGCGCGGGATTATCCGATATATGTATATCGGCTCGCACCAATTTGATTTGGCGAAGCAGACTGAAATTCTGGAATGCTTACGCCCCATTGACGAAGAAGCGTCATGAGGGAAGGGCACGGTAGGAGCACCCTCCCGGTCTTGAAGTCCCGGTAGGAGAGACCTCCCGTTCTCGATGCGAACGGTATCGGGCCCAGGAGAACCCGCCTACTGCACTGTTCTTAGGTCTGTAAGACCTTAATGTCTATAGAATAACGGCACGCGGACAACCCTAAGGTCTGTAGGGCTTAATGTGAATTCGCGCCGCGCGCCTTCTGTTCTCTTGCGGATATGAAAAAAACTTTTTGAATTTTTAATGAAAATGTGGTATACTATTATCAGCAGAGCCATTGAAGGTGACACATTGCGATGGATGAGATACATACAGCGTTTATGCGGCGCGCGCTGACATTAGCTAAAATCGGCAAAGGCCGCACGAGCCCAAACCCTCTCGTTGGGGCAGTTATCGTGAAAGCAGGACAAGTTGTCGGCGAAGGGTATCATCAGAAAGCCGGCAAAACGCACGCCGAGATTGACGCGCTGCAGGCCGCCGGGACTGCCGCGAAAGGCGGCACCCTCTATGTGAACCTCGAACCGTGTTGCCATTGGGGACGCACGCCGCCCTGCACCGACGCAGTTATACAGGCTGGCATCGCGCAGGTTTACATCGCGGAAGTTGACGCAAACCCGAAAGTTGCCGGTAAAGGCATTCGGCAGTTGGAAATGGCGGGCATCTCTGTGAACGTCGGAATATGTGCCGAAGAAGCAGCGCAACTCAACGAAGTGCATCGAAAATACATCCAGACCGGACGGCCGTTTGTCCTTCTCAAAACTGCGATGAGCCTTGATGGAAAAATCGCCACTGCCACCGGGGAATCACGCTGGATTACCGCCGAAGCATCGCGGCAGAAAGTGCATCAGATTCGTGATGAAGTGGACGCAATCCTCGTCGGCATCGGCACTGTCCTGCGCGATAATCCTGAGCTGACGACACGCCTCGCGCACCGGAAAGGTAAAGACGCGACGCGCATTGTGCTAGATTCACGCGCGCGCACACCGACAGATGCGAATGTCTTCAACGCCGACAGCACCGCAGGCATCATCATCGCCGTTACACCGCAGGCACCGGCAGAAAACATCGCTGCTTTGAAAAAAGCGGGTGCCGATGTCATCGTCGTGCCTGCGAAGCAGGGACGCGTCTGTTTCAACGCGCTCATGGAGAGACTTGGCACGCGCGAAATAACCAGTGTCTTGATAGAAGGTGGCGGCGAAGTGAACGCCGCCGCAATCGCCGCTGGCGTTGTGGATAAGGTGCTCTGGTTTATCTCGCCGAAACTTATCGGCGGTGCCGGTGCCCCGGGAACGCTCGGCGGCGAAGGAATTCTCGCTTTGGCAGACGCGCCCAGGTTGCATAATATCACCGTAATGCCCGTGGAAAATGGCGATGGCGACATTTTAATACAAGGATATCTCTCAGAGGACTAAGGAACGTAGTCATTGACAACGTCTGTAGCGCGGGGGCCTGTCCCCCGCAATCGTGCAAACTAAGGAATAAACCGAGTCATTGACAACGTCCGTAGCGCGGGGGCCTGTCCCCCGCAATCGTGCGAACTAAGGCATACCGTAGCGCGGGGGCCTGTCCCCCGCAATCGTGCGAACTAAGGAATAAACGTAGGCATTGATAACGTCCGTAGCGCGGGGGCCTGTCCCCCGCAATCGTGCCTTGCGAACTACGAAAAAATGTTTACCGGAATTGTTGAAGAACTCGGAACCATCGCGCGCCTCCAGCGCAACTCGCGAGACGCGACGCTTGAAATTCACGCACAAACCGTGCTTGCCGATGCAAACATAGGCGACAGCATCGCCGTTGATGGTGCCTGCCTCACCGTGCGCGCATGCACCGCTGACACGTTCCTCGCCGATGTCTCCGCGGAAACCTTGCACCGCACAACCTTAGGCGAACGCAAATCTGGCGAACAGGTAAACCTTGAACGCGCACTCAGACTGCAAGACCGGCTCGGCGGCCATCTCGTCCTCGGACACGTCGACGAAGTCGGAACAATCAGCGGCTGGAAAGAGGAAGGCACCTCTACACGCATGCAGGTAACCGTCTCCGAAAAGGCGAGACGCTACATCGCCTACAAAGGCTCCATCGCCGTGGACGGAGTCAGTTTAACCATCGCCAACGTCGTCACCGATGGGTTTGAAGTCGCACTGATTCCGCATACAAAACAGGTGACGACACTCGGAACAAAACGGAAAGGCGCGCGTGTTAACATTGAAGTCGATCTCCTCGCACGTTACGTTGAGACGCTGCTCTTGAAAAACGACACCGCCCGTATCGATAGAGCCTTCTTGGCACGGCACGGATTCAGTTCATAACGGTGAAACGCACTGCGCACCGTTCCTAAAAAGAGACAAAATACCAAAAAACATGGGAACTTTTAGCACAATTCCAGATGCCCTTGTTGCCATTCAAAATGGCGAAATCATTATCGTCGTCGATGAACCAGACCGGGAGAACGAAGGCGATCTGGTGATGGCCGCCGAAAAAGTCACCGCCGAATCCATCAACTTCATGGCGACATACGGCAAAGGGCTCATCTGCCTCCCAACGTGTTCCGAACGCCTCGCTGAATTGGAACTCCAACCGATGGTGGTGGACAATACCGCACAAATGCAGACTGCGTTTACGGTGACGATTGACGCGAAGGAAGTCTCAACCGGCATTTCTGCACAAGAACGCGCCTATACCATCCGCAAGTTCGTCGAAAAAACCGCTGTCCCCTCCGATTTTGTGCGCCCAGGCCACATCTTCCCTTTGGAGGCGAAACCGGGAGGAGTCCTTCGACGCGCTGGACATACCGAAGCCACCGTAGATCTTGCCCAACTCGCCGGGCTCTACCCCGCCGGCGTGCTTTGCGAAGTCCTGAACGATGACGGCTCCATGGCGCGCGTCCCCGAACTCATGCAGTTCGCCGAAAAACATCACCTGAAGATTATTACCATCGCTGATCTGATTGCGTATCGGCGGCGCACGGAGACGCTTGTCAAGCGGGTTGCGACAGCAGACATCCCCACAGCACACGGGCAGTTCAAACTCTATGCTTACGAGAGCAGCGACATCCCTGAGGGGAGCACGGATATGCCGAAAACGCACATTGCGCTGACGAAAGGTGACGTTGCCGATGCCGCACCGGTGTTAGTGCGGGCGCATTCGCAATGCCTCACCGGCGACGTGTTCGGTTCACTCCGATGCGATTGCGGCGCGCAACTCCAACTTGCGCTTGAGATGATTGAGAGGGAAGGCAGGGGTATTCTCCTCTATATGCGGCAAGAGGGGAGAGGCATGGGGCTCAAGGAGAAACTCCGCGCCTATCAATTGCAGGATAACGAGGGATTAGATACCGTTGAGGCGAACGAACGCCTCGGTTTCCCCCCAGATCTTCGTGATTACGGCATCGGCGCGCAAATCCTCGTAGAACTCGGCGTGAAAAAAATGCGCCTGCTCACGAATAACCCACAGAAAGTCAAGGGGTTGGCAGGCTACGGATTAGAAATCGTTGAGCGCATTCCGTTGCAGACGAGCCCGACTCCCTTTAACCGCGCGTACTTGCAGACGAAGCGCACGAAACTGGGACACCTCCTTTTGCATGAGGAGTAAAGTGCCGAGGGAAGAAAAAATTCACAACGCGGAAACCGAACTTGCGACAACGTCGCAAGCGAATGCGGCAAGCAGAAACCCTAACCAAACGCATTGCGAAAGAGGAAGAATGCCAAACGTTTACGAAGGAACCCTCAACGGCGACGGCCTCAAATTCGGCATCGTCGTAAGCCGGTTCAACAACTTTGTCACCGAAAAACTTCTCGCTGGCGCGCTGGATGCACTAAAACGCCACGGTGTGAGTCTCGACAATGTCGACGTGTTTTGGACACCCGGTGCCTTTGAAATTCCCGGTGTCGCCAAACGCCTAGCCGAAAGCTGCCGGTACGATGCTGTCCTTTGCATCGGCGCAGTCATCCGCGGCGCGACACCGCATTTCGATTACGTCGCTGGCGAGAGTGCCAAAGGCATCGCAAATGTCGCGATGCAGACGAACACGCCTGTCATTTACGGCGTGATTACCACAGATACGATAGAGCAAGCCATTGAACGCGCCGGCATCAAAGCAGGAAACAAGGGATTTGAAGCCGCTGTCGCCGGCATTGAGATGGCGAATCTCTACAAAGCGATTCCCCAATAGCACACCACTGAGAACCGGTAGGCGCGGTTTGTAAGATTCGGAACCGGTAGGCGCGGTTTCCAACCGAGCCGAACACCGCCGAGTCCCGGTAGGCGCGGTTTCCAACCGCGCTGAACCCTATTGTAAACCTGGTAGGCGCGGTTTCCAACCGAGCCGAACACCGCCGAGTCCCGGTAGGCGCGGTTTCCAACCGCGCTGAACTCAAATGAAAAAATGATAGCAATCATTGACTACGACGCGGGGAACCTCACCAGCGTTGCCCGCGCCTTAACACACCTCGGTTACGAAAACGAAATCACTGCCGTTCCGGAAACGATTCTAGCGGCAGACCAGGTGATTTTCCCCGGTGTCGGTGCCGCCAAAGCAACGATGGAGACGCTCCGGCAACGCGGGCTTGACGAAGTCTTGACAGATGTCTACCGGCGTGGCACACCGATGCTCGGCATCTGCATCGGCATCCAGATTCTCTTTCAGCACAGCGACGAAGAGGACACCGAGTGCCTCGGTTTCTTGCCCGGACACGTCAAGAAATTCCCGACAAGTAACGCAAGGGAGATGGCATCATTTTCAACACATAGCACTGAGAACCGAGATATCGACAACGTCGATATCGGCGATATGGAGAGAGACGGACTGCCACCCGGAACCGTTATTGAACGCCTTGCGAACAACAAAAACGCGAACAACAAAAATGCGAACAACAAAGTCCCGCAAATCGGTTGGAACGAGGTGTATCAGGTGCAATCGCATCCGATTTTTGAGGGCATTCCGAACCCCGCGCACTTCTACTTCGTCAACTCCTACTATCCTGTTCCGGCGACAGAGGAGGCGGTTATCGGAAAAACGACGTATGGGCTTGAATTTTGCAGCGCGCTTGCCCACGAAAATCTCATCGCAACCCAATTTCACTTGGAGAAAAGCGGGCGCGTCGGACTCAAAATGCTCCGTAACTTTGTTTCGCGTTGTTCGCTAGAAACCACAAAAAGATGACACTTTTCCTCACATCTCTTGTGCTTGTCGCGAACCTGCTAGTGTTTATGCTAGGGGTGCCGCACTACTACCACGTCGTGAGCCACTGTTACTACGGCGTAATGCTGCTGGCGATTATCTACGATAGTCAGCGCGGGCAAAAGGTTTTGCTTGGGGTGACAACGATAGGCAACATCGCCTATGTCGTTCGTTATCCCACCGAAACGGCTGGCATCATCGTCCTCCTGCTCTATCCGGTGCTGGTTTTAGGGGTAATGCACATCATCCGGGAGTTGCGGACGGAACGAGGCGTTCGGCGAGAAGAGTTAGCCGCAATAAACAGCGCGAACGCCTATCTGGAAAAGCGAGTCCGAGATCTGTCCACCCTTTTTGAGGTGAGCCAGACAGCAAACGCGAACCTTGAATTGGAAGAGCTCTTTCGGCGCATTATCGAGATTCTCTCCAACCGACTCGGCATCTATCGCGGTGCATTGCATCTCTATCAAGAGGGAAAGTTGGTGTCCTCAACCGAAGTTGTTTTAGGGCTCACCCCAGCGGAAATGAAACGCGGCACTGATGCACATATAGAGGATATCCAGCAACGGGTGCTTGCCTCAGGCAAAGCGATGGGCGTGCCGCAGACGCGGCTCCCCCGAAGTTACGTCAAACTCTTTGAGCCCGAGAACGTTGAATCCAAAGATGCTATCGCCTTCTGGTGCATCCCAGTTATCGTCGAAGAGCATGTCGTCGGCACACTGACGATTGACAAGGCATCCGACGAATTCTCAGCCGACGATGACAGGCGGTTGTTGACAATTATCGCCTCTATCATCGCGCAGCGTGTCAAAATTCAGCAGACAATTGACGCACTGGTGGAATCCGAACGCTTGGCGACACTCGGACGACTCGTGCGGACGATAGCACACGAAGTGCGCAACCCGCTCGGCAGCATCCGGTTAGGAACTCAACTTCTGGAGCAGACTGCCGAAGTGGCAACGGAAACCGAGGGAAGAGGGAAAGAGGAAATTCGGGGGTATTCCGAGATTATCATTAAGGAAGTTGATAGACTGAACCGTTTCATTGAGCAACTGCTCGCGTTTAGCAAACCAGCGATGGAATTCGCCAAACCGTGCAATATCCATAAATTGCTTGAGGACAGCCTCGCTATTTGCGGTGCCGAATTGGAACAGCACGATATTCACGTCGTCACAGAATATAAGGATGTCACGGGTGAAGCCAAAGAGAATCTCCAGAAACGTCCGCCGCATGCATCGCGAATGCCGAAATACCCCGCTGTCAATGTGAACGCCGATGGGATAACCCAGGTTTTGCTGAATCTCTTTTACAACGCTATCGAAGCGATGCAGACAGGCGGATGCTTAAAAATTCGGACAGAATATCAGCAGGTTCCCGAAAGCATCGTGCGCATTTCCGTGCAGGACACCGGTTCCGGTATCGAACCCGATGATGTGCAACGGCTCTTCCATCCGTTCTATACCACGAAGCAGAAAGGCACCGGGCTCGGACTTTACATCAGCCGAAATATCCTTGAAGAACATGGCGGTAGCATTGAGGTAGACGCGACTCTCGCTGTTGGCACGGCGTTTGTCATTACGCTTCCTATTTTTACGTGTTTGAATCAGGATTTCCAGGATTAGCGGATTGCTTTTTTGTTGTTCGCGAGGCGTTCGGATAGGTTGTTTGGTGCGAGGACGTATCTCCTCGTAAAGCCGTCATCGCCGTTGGCGATGTCTCAGTTTTTTTTCGCTTTTGAAGGATAGGGCTCGTTGCAGGTAGCAATACCCTAGACACATGCAGATAAATCTGCTATCACCTATATCAACCGCATTTTAAATGTGACGTTTCTATAAAAATGTGGTATAATATAGGTACATGCAAAACAGATTCGTTAAGATTG
>PYJE01000048.1:14766-21835 GCA_003635305.1 Candidatus Poribacteria bacterium
CGCAACCGAAGCAGATAGAGATGGAGTTGGACGATGGCACTGCTAGCTCACAAGACAGCACTGCAACCGAATAAGGCGCAGAAGAAGGTGCTGAATCAGCACTGCGACTTCGCGCGGAACGCCTATAACGCCGCCCATTCTGATTTCAGGGATGGTTTGGATAACGGCGAATTCCGTTCGGTTTACGATTTGAAGAAGCTCTTCAACGCGCGTAAGCGCGAGGTGTTTCCCGAAATCGATGGAAACCTGTCCATGAACGCAGGCAAGAATGCTATCCACAATTTCCATGATGCTGTCAAACGCTGGCAGTCGGGACAGAACAACTTCCCGAAGCGGAAGAAGCATAACAGCCGTTCATCGTTCCAAATGGATAACGGCGTTGATAGTGTCAAGGTGACGGAGGATGGCAAACACGTCATCCTCCCGATAATCGGTAAGGTTCGCCTCGCTGAGAAACCACGCTGGACAGGTAAAGTCAGGCGTGCTGTCATTTCACGGACAGCTCACAGGTGGCAAATTAGCATGCTATTTGAGGTGGACGAACCCGAACCTCCTGATACATCACGTCTTCCCGCTGAAGGATGTGATGTTGGCATTAGCCAGTTGGCAACCCTCAGCGATGGCACGACTTTTGAAAATCCACGCGCCCTCCGTGTGCAAGAACGTAAACTGAAACGCCTGAACCGCAGTCTCTCTCGCAAGACTTACCGCTCTGGCGGTTGGTGGAAAGCGAAGGAACTGTTGGCACGGTTGCATTTACGCATTCGGCATATTCGGATGGATGCACATCATCAGGCGACACACAGGATATTGCAAGGCATTTCTGCGCTAGGCATAGAAAGCCTATCCGTCAAAGGACTCATGAAAAACTGCAAACTGAGCAAGGCGTTAGCTGATGCAAGTCTCGGTGGTTTCCTTGTGAAACTGAAATATAAGGCGGTTCGGCGCGGCATTCGTATCGTGGAGGCAGATAGATTCTGGCCCTCTACCAAGCGATGCAGTTCCTGTGGCTATGTGAAAAAGAACGTGTCCTTATCCGAACGTGACTACCATTGCGGTGTCTGCGGTTTTCAAGCCGACAGAGACGTGAACGCCGCTATGAACCTTAAGCAACTCGCTTCCAGCACGGATGAGAGTCTAAACGCCGTTGGAGCGTCTGTAACACCTACTGCGGTAGGCTGGACGCGTGGAAGGCGGAAAGTCAAACCGAACCAAACTCTGATTGATTTCGCAACTGCGTAACCTGCTAGGTGCGCAGATGATAGCACATTTAATTACATGTGTCTAGGTTTACTAGTGCGGATAACAAAAATGCCAAAGATTCTTATTGCAGACGATGACGATAGCCTCCGCCGAGTCCTCGCCGCTGTCCTAGAGAAAGCAGGATACCAGACGCTCACGGCGCGAAATGGCAAAGAGACTCTCGCCACCGTTAAAAAAGCGGAGGTGGATGTCATCCTCCTTGACATTTTTTTAGGCGACGCGAATGGGCTGGAACTCATCAGGGATGTCCAGAAGTTCAACAGCACCGCCTCCATCATTATCATCACGGCGCACGGCACAACACAAACAGCGATAGACGCGGCGAAGCAACGCGCGTACGGTTACCTCACGAAGCCGGTAGACAAAAAGGCATTGCTGGCTCTGGTTGCGCGCGCCGCCTCGGCGACGAACCAAACGCAGTCCGCACTCCGAAACGTCAATACGAAACGCGCATCGCAGTCCGCAATGGAAATTGACAGACAAGGCAGGCTAGTCGGACAGAGTATCGCAATGCAACCTGTCTATCAGATGATTGGCAGGGCCGCTGTCAGCGACGAAACCGTGCTGATTCTCGGCGAAAGCGGCACCGGGAAAGAGCTCGTCTCGCAGTTGATTCACCAGAATAGCCCGCGCGCCGACAACCCGTTCGTTGTTTTCGACTGCGGTGCGATATCGCCGAATCTCATTGAGAGCGCGCTCTTCGGACATGTCAAAGGCGCGTATACCGATGCACACACCTCGCGGAAAGGGAAGTTTGAACAGGCGGATACCGGGACTATTTTCCTTGACGAAATCGGCGAACTGCCGGCGGAAGTGCAGATGAAACTGCTGCGCGTCCTCCAAGAACGCGAGGTCGAACCCGTAGGTTCTAACGAACGCCGCACCGTCAACGTCCGTATCATCGCCGCCACCAACCGAAGGTTAGAAGAAGCAGTGGAACAGAGGGCGTTTCGCGAAGATCTTTACTATCGCTTGAACGTTGTCCCTATCGTGCTACCGCCGCTGCGGGAACGGAAGGAGGATATCCCGGAATTGGTATCCTTGTTCACGCGCCGCTTCGTTGAAGAATACAATCTGCCGGATGTCGGCATCTCATCAGAGGTGCTTCGACAACTCACCGCTTACGAATGGCCAGGCAATGTCCGCGAGCTCGAAAACGCTATCAAACGCGCGCTGGTGATTTGCGCAGGACAGATGCTGCTCCCAGAACATTTCACGCATGTCGGGCACGAGGGACAGCCAGATATCGGAAGAGACTCTTCAATAACAACAGCAGAGCTGGGCGTAACCGCGCTCCTCCGCGGCTATGTTGAACGTTATCTGGCGGCGGTTTCGGAAGAAGGCGCGGGGGAACTTCACGCGCACGTTCGCGCGCTTTTTGAGAAGCCGCTCTTCCGTATCGTGTTGGAACATACCAACGGCAATCGGAGCAAAGCCGCGGAACTGCTCGGCATTAACCGAAACACGCTCCATACAAAATTGAGCGAGTATAAACTCTGAGTTTTTGTTGTTCGCAAGGCGTTCGGCGTAGAGTATTTGGTGCAAGGACGTATCGCCTCGTAAAGCCGTCATCGCCGTTGGCGATGACTCGGTTTTTGACACAGGAGAACATCGATGCGATACCAATGTTCTGCGTATCGCTATCATGACACCGAAAACCTCTTCATCCTGAACATCCTGGACATCCTGGACATCCTGCTCGTTTTTGATGAAGAAATTACAGGAAAATAACACTAATGGATATAGGCAAAGTGATTGGCACCGTCACTGCAACGCGTAAAGACCCGAGTCTCGTGGGGACACGCCTCCTCATCGTGCAACCTCTGGACGAAAAAGAAAACCCTTGTGCCACGCCGCTCGTCGCTGTAGATACGCTGCAGGATGCCGGCGTAGGCGAGAATGTCTACTTCGTCACAGGTGGTGATGCAGTGAGCGTCAGCCCCGGCAAACGGATGCCCGTTGATGTCGCAATCGTTGGACTCGTCGATTCTATCTCGCTATCTCCACGGCCCGAGCCAGGACGCAAGTCTTGACAACATTCCACGGCCCGAGCCAGGATGCAAGTCTTGACAACGTCAAGACGGCCTGGGGAGTCAACGTCATTAGCTCCATAGCCGTGGAACTACCGCTAGGAACAACAAAAACATGTATCTCGCGAAAGTCATTGGCAAAGTCGTCTCAATTATGAAGCATCCCGCGTATCAGAACCGCACGCTGCTGCTCGTCCAACCCCTCAGCCTGAAAGCCGAGGTGGTTCGCACACCGACGATAGCCGTAGATTACGTCGGCGCGGGCGAAGGCGATACGGTGATTGTCGGGGCAGGCCCCGGCGTTGCCCAAGAAGTCTTTGGTATTGAAGACGCGCCTATCCGTGAACTCGTGATGGGTATCGTTGATTCTTTCGTCGTTCGCTAGGCGTTTTTGTTGTTCGCTAGGCGTTCGGCGTAGAGTGTTTGGTCCAAGAACATATCTCCTCGTAAAGCCGTCATCGCCGTTGGCGATGACTCGGTTTTTGATTTTTTACCGAACACCATAGGAAAACCGAAAGCCTCCGACATCCTGAACATCCTGAACATCCTGAACATCCTGCTCGTTTTTGACACGGGCGGAAATCGTATAAAAATCCACGCTAGCATCGTTAGGCTTCCAAAGAAAGAATGTAGTCATCGTCAACGACGATGACGGCTCTACGGAGAAGAACGTTATTGCACAGACAACCGTTATCGAACGCATTGCGAACAACAAAAAAATGTCTATAGGAGGAGAAAAATGAGAACCGGGAAGAACCATCACCATTTCGCGGCACTGCTCTGTCTGCTGCTCAGCTGCCTCTCACTGAACGCCTGCAGAATAGCAGAAGTTTTATCAACGCAGTATAGCCCGAACGTCGCGCTCGCTAACTATGGCACAGAAGCGAATCACCCAGGCTTGAACGATGGAAATCTGCAAACCTTGGCGACGCTCCCCGCCAACAACGAACGGAGTTTCATCATCCGATTTGACGGAGTGCAACCCGTTCGGAAAATTGTCGTCCACAATGGCAACCTGTTCCGGTTTGAGATGGACTATCTGAACGCGGAAACAGGGGAATGGGAGACGTTCCATACCGTTGTGCAACGGCGCAACCTTGATGGCGAACGCGCACAACCGATGTATGTCTTTGACAGACTCAACTTTCAAACCCAAATGCTGCGCGTCAATGTCACACGCACGGTTGACGATATTATCGTCAACAAAATCGCTACGCAACCAGGGGATAGAATTGTAGACAGGCGGACAACTCTCGTCGGGCAGTATTACCCGCATTATCGCGTGATGCAACCGGCGATGGCGCAACTCCGCGAAATTGAGGTATACCACCTACAACCGAAGCAGGATTTCCAAGATTAAGCAGGATTTCCAGGATTTCCAAGAATAGACAGGATTTCCAAGATGCTAGGACAACCGAGCGCGGTTTGGAACTGCGTCTATGGGAAGGGCCGACTGAGGCTATGAAATACAAGGTTACTCTATTCACAACGATTTTCTTGCTCTTTTGCACAATAGCGTTCGCTGCGCGCAACCAAGCGAGTGCGCAAATCGAATTGGTGCGCGCTACGCCGCAAAGCGTGACGATTCAACTCGTCGTCGCCGAGGAAGATTTTCATATCAAAACGCAAGCGGATAGCCAATTCCCTTCGTTTTCGTTCCCGGGATGCCGTTTGACGACAGCACCAGGGATGCCGCAATTGCCCACGCAATCCACATTAATCGGTGTTCCGCCGGGGGTTGAATTTGAGGTGCGCGTTGTCCAAAAGGAATTCAAGACGCGTCGTGTGCAAAGCGCGCAAAATCCTAATCTAGGGCGAAGGACTGTCCCTCGCAACGGCTTCCTCCCAGAAAACCTTGCTGCGCTCAGAAAGGCGGGTTGGATTCGGGAGAACCGCGTGTTACCCATTCAACTCAATCCGGTGCAATATAATCCTGCGACAGGGGAAGCGCGTCTCTATCACAAACTTGTCGTTGCGGTGCAGTTTCGCCGTTCAGGAAGCGCGCCGGCTGCACCGCAAGCCTTTCAACGGCCCGAATCTCCTGTCTATGACGCGATGTTCGGGAATATGTTGATAAACCCACAGACTGCGAAGCAGTGGCGCGCCGCAAGCCCGCGCACTCTGAACTTAACACGGGAAAGTGCGATGGCTCCAAGCGCGCCTGCTAGCATTTTGCCTACACCGCGCTATAAAATTCTCGTCACCTACGATGGCATGCACCACATTACGGGACGCGACTTGGCGGAAGCCACCGGCGTAGACATAGGCTCTATTGTGCCAGCCACCCTCGCTTTGTCAAACAAAGGGAGGCAAGTGCCTATTTTCGTCCGCGGCGAAGGCGATGGAAGGTTTGATGCCGACGATGAAATCGTTTTTTATGCCCAACGTCAGCGCGGCGAAACTACCCACTTCCACCCCTTTTCCAATGAAAACGTCTATTGGCTTTCGTGGAACGGCGCGCGCGGGCTCCGGATGGGCACAAAAACACCCCTCATTGACACCGAAAACGTGCAAGTTTACCAGCATTTTCTTACCCGCGCGCATTTTGAAAAGGATAACCAATTCCGGCGGTTTCCTAACGCAAACCTCCCTGAAGGAAGCGAGTATGAAGAAATCGGCGCAGGACTCCAAACCCGAAACTTCGTCTTGACAGAACTACCCGCACTGCCTACGGACAGTTGGTTCTGGCAATCCCTACCCACACTCAGAACCGAAAAGAGTGAACCCAAGCGTTCTGTCGCTTTGGGATTCACACTCGCCGGCGTTGCAGGGACCGACCGGTTTGCAACGCTGAGAATGAGTTTTTACGGAAGATCGAACACAGAACACCGCATTGATTTATGGCTGAATGATACGCTCAATTTTGAAGAATTAAGGTGGGAAGGCGAAACTGAATATCAATTTGAGGATACCGAGCTCTTGCAATCCTATCTCAAAAACGGTAGCAATTCCCTCCGCGCGCTCCTCCCCAGCACACTCTTGGACATCGTGATGGTGAACTGGTTTGAAGTCGATTATTGGCGGACGTTTGACGCAGAAAAGGATAGCCTTCGCTTCTCCATCACGCCTCTCGCCGACGAAAATGGCATCGTTAACCCGAATTTTGAGGTGCAATTGAACAATTTCTCCGGGCGCGACATTGAAATTTATGGGGTTGACGGTTCCCGTTATGTCGGATTAAATCCCCTTGTCAATGAAGAAACGGACACCTATCGCATCGTCTTCCGGGACACACTCGTCTCACGGAATCCGCAAGATACCGCCACGCAATATATCGCGCTGACGCGAGAGAAGTTCCGTAAACCGCAAATCGTTGAAGTGCCCCTGTCTGAGCTGCGCAGCACGCACAATGGCGCGGATTACATCATCATCACCGATACGCCTTTCCTGTCGGACGTGCAACCCCTCGCCGATTTCCGGGCGCAACACGGTAACCTACGCACAAAGGTTGTCAATGTCCAAAATATTTACGACGAATTTAGTCACGGCATCCTCAATCCATACGCAATTCGCGAATTCCTGAAATATGCCTACGAAAATTGGCAGCCGCCCGCACCGACTTACGTGCTACTCGTCGGCGATACGCACGTTGACTTGAAGAACGAACTCAGTTTCGTCCCGACAATACAGGTGCAGATTGCCGGATACGGCGCAACCGCCAGCGACCATCAGTTCGTCACCTTCCGCGGGGATGACAATTTTCCTGACATGTTCATAGGCAGAATGCCCGCGCGAAATCGCGTGGATGCGCGGGTATTCGTTGAACGCGCGATTAA
>PYJE01000048.1:21855-22094 GCA_003635305.1 Candidatus Poribacteria bacterium
GACATCGTGATGGTGAACTGGTTTGAAGTCGATTATTGGCGGACGTTTGACGCAGAAAAGGATAGCCTTCGCTTCTCCATCACGCCTCTCGCCGACGAAAACGGCATCGTTAACCCGAATTTCGAGGTGCAATTGAACAATTTCTCTGGGCGCGACATTGAAATTTATGGGGTTGACGGTTCCCGTTATGTCGGATTAAATCCCCTTGTCAATGAAGAAACGGGCACCTATCGCGTCGT
>PYJE01000048.1:22114-29932 GCA_003635305.1 Candidatus Poribacteria bacterium
CTGAAATATGCCTACGAAAATTGGCAGCCGCCCGCACCGACTTACGTGCTACTCGTCGGCGATACGCACGTTGACTTGAAAAACGAACTCAGTTTCGTCCCGACAATACAGGTGCAAATTGCCGGATACGGCGCAACCGCCAGCGACCATCAGTTTGTCACCTTCCGCGGTGATGACAATTTTCCTGACATGTTCATCGGCAGAATGCCCGCGCGAAATCGCGTGGATGCGCGCGTATTCGTTGAACGCGCGATTAATTATGAGACGCAAGCGGAAATCGGGCCGTGGCAAAAACGGCTGCTCATGTTAGCTGGCACGGAGTGGATGTTTCATACCCAAACCAACTGGCTCATCGCCCGAAACAAACTCGCCGCGACTTATGAGGTGAAGGACATCTTCGCGCCGACAGATGCAGGACAAACTTTCGATGAACGCGTCCGTTCCCCTATCGCGACACAAGTGATTGACGGATTCAACGACGGTGCCATCCTCGTGAACTATATCGGACACGGCGGCGGTGGTATCTGGGCATCGAGCCGCATGTTGGATCTGGAGGACCCCGAGCAGAACCTCACCAATATCGAACAACTCCCGTTCGTTGTAAGCATGACGTGCTTCACCGGCTTTTTTGATGGCAATAAGAGCTGCCTCGCCGAGGAACTACTCCGTTCGCAAAATGGGGGAGCAATTGCAGTCATCGGCGGCACTAGCATTGGGCTGCTTCTGGGCGACTACGTGCTCAACAGAGAGATTTTTGATGTGATGTTTGCGGAATCCCCCCCGGTGAGACACATCGGTGCCATCCTTGCGCAGGCGAAAACGCAGTTTGTCATTAACGCACCGAATTATTTTGACTTGGCGGAAGTCTTCACCCTCTTCGGAGACCCGGCCACTCGGCTCCGACTGCCGCACCCCCAAATTGAGGTAACCGCAGACGTAGGCGAAACTTCGGTATCCGTAACTGGCACACTGTCCAAGCGCGATTTTAATGGACAGGCTGAGGTTACCGTTGTCCCAACAGCAATTCCGCGTGGAAGCGAGCTCCCTGCCGCACCACCGGAACAAGAGACAGTCTCTGTCGTCAATGGAAAGTTCGCCGCGACTATCTCTCTTCCCGCAAATAGCCAATTTGATGAAGGGGATATCCGCGCTTACGCTTGGAATACAGAGGAAGATACCGTCGGTTCTGTCAGTTACACCGCGCTTGAGCGATACATTACCAACATCCGCATCTCGCCTTACCCTGTCGAGCCAAATCAACCCGTGCATTTTTACGGCGAGGTGAAGAACGAAAACATGCTTGATTCGCTGACGTTGTTCTGGAGTTTAGACGGTATTGAATTTGAGACAATTCCTGTCGTCCAATACAACGGCGCAACCTATCGCACCGAACAACCCATCCCCGGTTATCCTGCGCGGGAATTGATCGACTACTATCTCGAAGTCACCTTACAAGATGAACGCACCCTCCGAACCGAGGTAGAGAGTTATGAGTTCGGCGAAATTCACGTAGATCTGAGCGTTTTAGAGCAAACCATCGCCTGGGCAAGTTCAAATGTTGATGGTGCATCACCCTTCATGCTTTCGGCGAAGATTGTGAACCTCGGTTCTGCCACTGTGCGAAACGTGCCAGTGCAATTCCTCCAGACAGTAGCAACAGAGGAGACAGAGGAAACCGCGCTTCTTGAAGAGGAGCTCCAAAACGCAACGCCGATTGGCACGGTTCAGATGTTGGCAGAAGTGCCGCCAGGGGGCGAAGTGTTGGCGAGTGTGCCGTGGCAGCCCACGCCAGGGAACTATCTCGTCACGGTGGTTGTGGACATGCCATCGGCGGAACAGCCAAGAGGCGTTATCATTGAGCGCAGGGAGCGGAATAACACCGCCACCCGGCGGTTCGCTAGCAATTGGATTCTGCTCACACCGGCACAACAGGAAATCGTGAGTGGCGACGGCATGCTGCGGCTTTCATTCGCGCCCGGCAGCATTCAAACGCCAACACTCATGACGTTTGAACGGAAAGAGCTGACGGTTACCAATCAACCGGATATCGTTCCTACTTCAGCAGCCCCGGTAGCCTACCAACTCGGCTTAGATGCACAGAACGGATTTGCGGCGACCGTCTCCTTCCTTTTGGAAGAAACTTCTTCAGCCGAGAAAGTAGTCATCGACAACGTCGATGACGGCTCTACGGAGAAGAACGTTATTACACAGACAACCGTTATCGAACGCCTTGCGAACAACAAAAACATCTACATGCTGGACGAGAGAACCGGAAATTGGATTCGCATTGGCGATGAAACGCGCAACGCAAAGACGGTTTCAACACAAGTCGAGCTGCCCGGCACCTTCGCGCTCCTCTCCCACACAGATTCACGTCCGCCCGCGCTCGTGCTGACTGTTGAAAATCAAGGTTTCATTGACGGTGATTATATCTCCGATACGCCGACGATTTCCGCGCGCATTGAGGATGCCAACGGCGTTGACACGCGCCCGGAGAACATCGTCCTTACCAAAAACGGTGAGCGCGTGCCGCAAGACGAATACATCATCGCCGCGGCACCAATCAATAGCAACGTCCTGTTGATAACCTATACCCCCATTTTGGAGGCAGGCGAATATTCGATCCGGTTGCAAGCGCAGGATGCAAACGGCAACCCGGCATCCACAGGCAGGACAGCCACCGTCGCCGGCGAGTTTGAGATTAAGAACATCGCGAACTTCCCGAACCCTTTCACACCGCGACGCGGCACCGATTTCGCCTACTACCTTACGGAAAGCGCAGACGAGGTGAGTCTGAAGATTTATACCCTCACCGGACGCCTCATCACAGCGATTGATACGCTTGACGCGGCCGTCTCCTACAACGAATTCCACTACGATGGATTGGATGCCGATGGCGAACCGCTTGCCAACGGGGTGTATCTCTATAAATTCACGGCGCGCCAAGGTGAGACGCGCCGGAACAAGGTAGGCAAAATCGTTGTCATCAAATAATTGTCTCTTGGCACGAAGCATTACCCCTGCCGCCGTAGCGCGAGGGGAAGTTTCTTCGTTTTTTTGTCCCTCGCGCTGCCTTGGCCTCCCTTCTACCGTAGCGCGAGGGCCTGTCCCTCGCGAGCGTTGTGCTGAGCGTCGCCAGTGCATCCCGTATATATACCGTAGCGCGAGGGCCTGTCCCTCGCAAAGCCCCGAATATGGCGGAGGACAGGCCCCCGCCCTACGGCCCCCGTGGGTGCCATCTCTATAGCATCCGTAGCGCGAGGGCCTGTCCCTCGCAAAGCCCCGAATATGGCGGAGGACAGGCCCCCGCCCTACGGCCGCCAGGGGTTCCATCTCTGTAGCATCTGTAGCGCGAGGGCCTGTCCCTCGCAAAGCCCCGAATATGGCGGAGGACAGGCCCCCGCCCTACGGCCGCCAGGGGTTCCATCTCTGTAGCATCTGTAGCGCGAGGGCCTGTCCCTCGCAAAGCCCCGGAGATGGCGGGAGACAGGCCCCCGCCCTACGGCCTCCGTGGGTTCTATTCCTCCCGCTTTTTCACAGCCCCGAACGTTGTCAGCATCCGATTTGCCGCAGAGACAGGCCCCCGCAACATCCGCGTCGCTAACGTCACCGATTTGCCACCAAACGAGACCTCCTCGATCTGGTAGTAATACTCCACCCCCGGTTTAGCTGTCGTATCCGTGAACGTATACGTTTGCCGTTCACCTGTGGTACCGGCACCCGCAATGAGCATGGGGTTGAGCAGCGTGTAACCGCTAGCGCGCTTCTCACTCCGCCGCAGATTAAACCCGGCGTTATCCACCTCAGATGCTGTCGTCCACGTCAGCACGACAGCCCCTTCTTTGTTGCGCGTCACCGAGAAACTTGATAATTCTACTGGCAATGCACCACCGGCACGATGCCCCGGCGTGCCGATGTCCTCGGCCGCACCCCAGTGGAGGGTTCCTGCAACCACTTTCTTGACGTTCGCCGCCAAGACCCAGGTGCCCTTCTCCGTGCCATCTTTCGCCTCCGATGTGCCTTCAGTATAGCGACGGATGAGCGAACTCCGCACGCCTTCCTCTTGGCTCATCGTCAGGGGCCAGGCCGGCGTATCTTTCGTCCGCCGATTGCCATCGGTGTTACCGACTTCGTCAACCAATATCCCGTTTCTATCGGTGAGTTTCAGGTAAAATCCCTCGGCACTCAGGAACGTATCGTGCGGTTTCTTGATGCGCAGATTCTTTTGATGCAGCGCAAACAGGTTGTAAACCCGGGCGGCTGGCAAAACCGATGCCGACGAGGCACGGGCATCCCCTGACACGATGAGCAACGTCTGATTCGGTTGAATCAGTTTCTCCTGCAAAGTCAACGTGACGATGGGCCTCCCTACCAAGTCCGCGGAGTCCACATTCTGGATTTCCAACTTCCACCGGTTGAGATTCAACACCTCGGTTTTAGAGGCGTTATAGAGTTCTATCCACTGCGGGAGTGTCCCATCCGCAGAGTCAAACATGATTTCGCTGATGGTAACACTGCCTTTCGGCGTGGCAGTTGTCTCTATCACGGCACTATTCGGGTAGCCCGGCGTGCCGGCAGTAGCAGCAGATTTCGTAACTTGCCTGTCATAGCCGAGGCCGGTGAAGGCGGCTTCGGTCCAAGCATCTTTGTGGTAACCCACACTATCCGCCTTGGCGCGCCGCCAGACCTTCCCCGAACCCAGTGCCGCTGCCGTATCGCCGCCCGGTGCATCCAGCACTTGCAACGGCCACACATACGTATCATAGTCATCTGTCTCGTCGCGGATGAACGCATCCGTGCCGCTGCCACCGCCACCGGCGACATCTACGAACGCCTCGTTCAACCCAAGTTTTTCCTTGGCGTTCCGGAGAATCAACAGGAACTTGCCATCATCCGGCAACGAAAGTCCCGCATGCACCAG
Organism: Candidatus Poribacteria bacterium; assembly: GCA_003635305.1. Classification (GTDB taxonomy): domain Bacteria; phylum Poribacteria; class WGA-4E; order WGA-4E; family WGA-3G; genus AGPOR5. The sequence goes on from PYJE01000048.1 coordinate 27,036, forward strand.
ATACTTATGTGACGCACCTTCGTGCTCCACTTCCGCTGTGGCCACGTTATCACCACCCGCAAGCACATTGCCTTCCGCTGTCGGTTCGCTGTTCGTTATCAGCAGTAGTCCGTTTGCAGGCACACTCGCATCCGGGAATACGATGAGCGACGTATCTCTCTTTTCGCCATCGGCGACGACAGAGAGCTCCCAGTCTTTGAGGGACACCGCCGACCCGGTGACATTGCGGAGTTCCAACCAGTCGTTTGCATCGCCGCTGCCATTGCCGAGTTCGTTGAAAACTATCGGGCTGCGCGGCACAACAGATGCAGCAGCCTTTGCCACGGATTCCTCTGGCAGGAACACCACCGGGTTCACCGGGATTTCTTGCCGCGTCTCCGTGGACACCTCTCCGGTTGGCGTATCGCCAAACCCAACCGTCCCATCCGTTTCTGTCGGAAGCCGCGTCAGCCGAGTGCCCGGGGCAACAGCGGGTGGTGCAGTCCCCACAATCGGTTTGATGCCATCGCGGCTCGTCACCGTTGTCCCCCGCGGCACCGCGACACCGCTGGCATCCACGCTCACTGAAAAGGCGATGTCACCCCCTTGGATAGGATAGACGAAGGGGACTACCGTTGAATTCCCATCGACTTCACGGCCGCGCTGCCACGTCGCATGCCGCGCATTCTCCACAGTGCGTTCGCCGAGGTAAATCGTCACATACGGCGGATTGTCACCTTCATAGGTCACACCGTCCTCGTCAAATGTCACCAGCACCTCTACCTCATCGCCGACGGTGTAGATTTCATCAGCCGGCTTCGGGGCGAATGCCGGGGGTTTGGTAACGACAGGCGGACGCGTGTCAACCGGCACAGATAACCTGTTGGAAGCCATACTGAAATTCCCCGCAATGTCCTCCGCGGCGTTTTCGGGCACCTGAATGGACACCTCTCCCTCAACACCGTCCGGTGGCGTGAGCGTTACCTGGTAGACTATGAATGCCGCAGAATTCTGAACCATATTGAGGTTCGCATCGGAAACACCGTCGTCATAATAACCCGGATGCCGATGATCCAACCCGATAAGCACCGGGGCAGAGACAACCCATTCTGACGCAGGCACATTTGCCCCTGTAAGCACGATGTCCGACGCTTCAAAACCTTGCGGATCATCGGCGATAACCCCATCTCCATCACCTACGCCATAGTTGAAAAAGCGAATCTCCACCGTAAAAGCACCTGCCTGCACCGCCGTTTCCTTAACCTCACTGCCCGGTGCGATACCTTCACCACTCCCCGGCCTGTCCCCAGGGGTATCCTCAAAGTTGACAGGCGCGATGCGCCGCCGCTGCGCGTCGTGCGTCTCATCCGTAATCACTTCGGTAATCCTCACGCTCGCACGGAACGTATCTATCAGGAAATCCGTCCCTTTGTAGTCGGCGGCGTAGTTGGGGGGACTACTACTTGTATCGGAAGTCCAGCCATAATACGCCTGAAACTGCTCCAAAAGACTCGGTGCCAGATCCAAATCATGGAGGCGTGACACATCCTTTATTGAACCCGTGGCATTCAGGCGAAGGCCGCCCTCATTAGGAAATACCCCCAAATCAAAGGCATCGTCGCCTGCCTGCACCGTGTAGTCAAAGGTAAGCGTGTCGCTACTCCCATCACCACTCCCACTTCCCAAGGTTGCGAAGAATGTCCCCTCTGGTGGCGTGCTCGGGTATACCACTTCGGCTCCTGTCCCTGTATCTTGCCAATCGTCAAAACTCAGCCACAGTTTTGTGCCTGCAGTTGCCACGACAGGTTCACTAAACTTCACGTGAAAAGCGATAGTGTCGTCTTGTTTGTAATAGCGAACCTCCTTGCCGACGTTCTCGTCGCTTTGCAGCGTGTAGTCTCCATCGGTAGGCCCTGTGCGGCGAACCGTGTGCCAGAGGGACTTCCCCGCGCGGGCCGGCGGCGTAATCCGAAGCGTCTCCTCTGTCGCCAACGTCGGCGCAGTGTTATCGATGTATAGGCGGCGGAGACTCGCTCCATCTGCTAGGGTCTGATTTGCACTCGCCCAATTAAGGCCAGCATTCGAGCCTGAACGTACAATGCCATTGCTCCGAACGCTGCTGTGCTCGAAGAAACTAGCGGAGGTTCCGTATGAACCTGCGGGTGCTACATGTAACTCTATGCCCGATGGATCATTATCCCCCATTTGCACCGTGTAGGTGAATGTGGCACTCCGTTTTGTTACGAACGTATCCATCAGGTGATCCCATAGGATCGACCTCAAAGGATCTGATGCCCCCTGTGCCGTCAAACTTCAGAAGCAACTCGGCACTGGTATTGGGAAGCGGTCTCTTGTAGACATCAACATTCACGCTAAACGTCACCTCAACGTGGATTTGATCGCCAACTTTGAGGTAGGTTGCGCTGCTGGCACCGTCGTGGGTTTGGACAGGTCCGTATGTTGTGGGATTGGTCCCGGTCCGAAGTTTGTATTTGAAAGCGACACCTGTCACTGTGGGATTTTGCGCGTGCGCGGCTCGCGGTGCCGCGAGTAGCGCAACCCCGGTGATTAGCAGCAAAGCCAAAACAGCGCGTAAAGCAAAAAAGACTTGCTGTCGCATTGAAAAATGTCCTCCAAAAATAAAGTGAATAAGTTAGGACAGACGCAACCCGCGTTCCGTAGGCGCGGTTTCCAACGATGTCTGCCCCGGCCCTGGTAGGCGCGGTTACAAACCGCGCCTACCGGTAACCTGCGTTCCATAGGCACGGTTTCCAACCGCCTCTACCGGTAACCCGCGCTCCGTAGGCGCGGTTTCCAACCGCGTCTGCCCCGGCCTTCGTAAGCTCGGTTTCCAACCGCGTCTGCCTCCGGCCCTGGTAGGCGCGGTTTCCAACCGCGTCTGTTCCCGGCCCTGGTAG
>PYJE01000048.1:29952-39671 GCA_003635305.1 Candidatus Poribacteria bacterium
GCCCTGGTAGGCGCGGTTTCCAACCGCGCTCCCGTTGTGATTTTTTGGCCCTTGCATCTATCCTACTGAATTTCGTATGACATCCCAACGCGAAAATTCCCGTAGGGTGCGATCGCCTGAGCGCAATCTGGCCTGCAAACCAACGCGGAAAGTTGCGATCGCCTGAGCGCAACATTGCAAACCACCGCGGAAATGCCTGTAGGTTGCGATCGCCTGAGCGCAACATTGCAAACCACCGGTAGGCGCGCTTTGTAAGCGCGCAATGTTTGATCGTATGGGATATCAGAAATGGAATCTTGCGCCCCGTGGGCGAGGCGGAGTCCTCCCCCCAGAGCACCTTCCTGCCGATAACAGCAGGGGTTAACGGATGTGATGGGGGGGGGGGTCGGAGTTATTGTTAAGGAGAGCGCGGTGTCACTGACGCGCGCGAACGTGAATAGGGCGTGCAGCCGTGCCGCTGCAACGGTGCTATTCGGGTGGATGGATATCTCCGCGGTGCGGAAAGCGTGTTGGGTTTTCACGTTCGTTCTCCTAGAAACAGTCTGTCGCAATGAGGCGACCTGGGGAGTCAAAAATCGTTTTGTCATTTCGCCAAATTGGGTAGAATGTAGTCTACCACCTTTAGGCGTGGTTGTCAACATTTTATCATTTTTCAATTTTTTTATCAAGAGTTGTGTTGGAAAAAAATTTGGGGTTCCCATTTGTAGGGGCGGATCCGCCGGGTTCGCTGTCGCCTCTGTAGGTGCGGATCGCCAAATCCGCACAGGCTTCCTTGTTGAGATCAGGCGATCTCAACCTACGGGCCTATAGGAGTGCATCCGCTGTCGCCTCTGTAGGTGCGGATCGCCAGATCCGCTTGTTGAGATCGGGCGATCTCAAACTACAGAAAAGAAACTCTCAACCTACAGGCCTATAGGGGCGGATCGCCAGATCCGCACCCCACAGATTTTCCCTACCCTACGAGACGCGCGAGAATACCAACACATCATAACGCCGTCCGTTATATGCAAACTGTTCCTTCAAACGCGCCTCGCAATCAAACCCGGCGGCTGCCAAAATATCGGCTTTGACTGTCGCGCCTTCGTCAACGTAACACTGAATTTTCGCGTCAGAGAACGTCAGCGCAGCAAGTAGTGCTGGGGCAGCCTCGGCGAAATTAGGATGGAAAAAGAGGTCTAGCACGGCACATGTCCTGCGCCAGCGCGCATCGCGATTCACCGTCGCCCAGCCGACGATTGCGCCGTTCTGTGCGATGAGCACCTTGGCATCGGCGTAGATGTCTTCCGTCTCCAGCTCGTGTTTGAATGCCAGAAAGCCGCCCTCAAGGTTCGTGGGCCCGTAAACGCCCCATGTCAAACTCCGAAGCGTATCCCATCCGACAATCGCCGAGAGAGCCGTAACTTTCGGCCAATCGTGCCATTCTATCGGTTTCGGATGTGCGGGTGCCGTTGCGAAATAGCGTTCTGCAAAATCGGCGTTGACAGGATAGTGCATAAATCCGGATGCAGGAAAGACACTCTCGAACCCGAAGTTGTAGTAGATATTATACGGCGCGCTGTTGTATCCTGTGCCGAGGTAGAGCGCGCGGCCGCCACGTCGCCGAAAGTCTTCCATCTGATGTGCCATCACGCCTTTGCACGCGCCTTTCCTGCGCTGCTGCGGCAGGGTGAAGACGTGTCCGAGGATGCCAATTCCTTCGTGTTCTACCGTCATGATGTTGGTAATCACGTTTCCATCAAGTTTTCCGACGTAGAACCGCGTTTCCAACGCGTCCAGCGGTTCGGTGACGCACCGTTCGATGTGCCATTTGTAGTTTCCCGGCTTATGTCCAAGGAACTGCTTGATTTCCTCGGCGTGCGGGGTATCCGGCGCGGTAATCACACCGACTTCCATCCGTTCCCCGGTTTTTAGCACCACTTCTTCCAATTTATTGAACATAATTGTCAACCTATACCTCCTGCTTGGAAGTCCCGCTACTCGTTCGGTAGGAGGGACCTCCTGGTCCCGATATCTGTTTTCAAGACTGGGAAGGCTCTCCTAGTTGACACACCCGTTTGAGTAGGGAAAAATAAATTTGGCAAATACTGGAAAATATGATATACTTAAAAGGACTTAATGTCAAGCCAGACTTTTGAAAAAAGACGGAGATGAGACTGAGGGTGTTTCATAACTCTGTTTCGGTATTTATTCCGCCTTGACGGGCGGGCGAATACCAGAAGGCATCGGGCCCACCTCTGTAGTTCGGGCTCGCCCGAGCCCGAACGGGCAGGATCAGGCGATCCTGCCCTACAGAGGTGAGGCGGTCTGCCAGCCAAACGCATGGCGGACGTTGAGCGATTTATGAAGCACCCTCAGATAAGACTACCTCAAACAACCGCTAAGAAATTGGAGAGACGATGGAGACAGAACAAACACTGGTTTTAATCAAACCCGATGGCGTTCAACGCGGCCTCATCGGGGAGATTGTGGCTCGATATGAACGCAAAGGACTGAAGATCATCGGCATGAAACTGTTGCAACTGCCGCTGGCGACAGCCGAGGCCCTTTACGCTGTGCATCATCGCGGCAAGCCGTTTTATGAGACGCTCATGCGTTTCATCACCTCCGCGCCGCTTGTCGCTCTCGCTGTGGAGGGCCGGGATGCGATAGGAGTGGTTCGCACCCTTAACGGCGCGACAGAACCTCTGGAAGCTCGCCCTGGCAGCATTCGCGGCGATTTTTCGCTCAATGTGACGCACAACGTCGTGCATGCATCGGATTCTGCTGAAACCGCCCGGCGCGAATTACGCATTTTGTTCGCGCCGGATGAACTTTATGTCTATCGCCGAATTGATGAGGCTGTCCTGCATCCACAATAATCCGCAAGTGAACAAGTTGCGATCAGGCGATCGCAACCTACAGATAGGCGCAGTCCTGCATCCACAATAATCCGCAAGTGAAGGTAAATTGTCAAGGCGGATGTTGTTCATATTCGCTAGCACGTCGTTAGAGGTGCCGTGATGAAAACATCACATCGCATGCTATTGATATTGCTGTTATTTTTCTGTTTCGTGCTGTTGCTTGCCGTGTTTGCACGGTGGGTGCTCTCCACAGCCAGTAGGAGAGCCCTCCCGGTCTCGATACAAGAGGTTCCCGGGCCCGCGTATACCCGATGGCGTTTGCCGGAAGGTGCCACCGCGCGCCTCGGCAAAGGTAAAATAACCGACATCAAGTTCTCTCCCGATGGAAACCGTTTTGCAGTAGCGACTTCCATCGGGATTTGGCTCTACGACGCGCAAACCGGCACAGAACTCGCTCTGTGGACAGGACATCAAGATAAGGTTACCGCTATCGCTTTCTCGCCAGATGGAAGCACACTCGCCAGCGGTGCCAGAGGTGGAGAAGCGCGGCTGTGGCATACGGAGACTGCCGAACTTCTTGAAACGATTTCAGAAGTCGGACAGGTTGAATCCCTCGTTTTCTCAAATGCCGGAACGAAGCTGACCTGGGCGTTGCGTAACTGGAACCTTCAGCAATGGGAGAAAGGCATCGGCGCACATAAGCATGTTGTTCTCAGGCGAGATAAAGACGCGATAAGGGAAACCCGCGAACCTGTGATGGAACTCTCTCCTAATGCGCAGGTTCTTGTCACAGCCACACCCCTTGCGTATCGGCGAAACCAAAGGTTTCCGATTCGGGTGTGGGATACGCGCACAGGAACCCTTTCGTCTACCTTAACAGAGCATACGCGCTGGATTCGCTCGCTCGCTTTTTCGCCTGATAACCAAACACTTGCAAGCGGCGATGAATCCAAAACAATCTTTTTGTGGGATGTGAAAAGTGGCGAACGCAGGGCAACCTTCAAAACGCCTGGCGGCCACTACGCCTTAGCCTTTTCACCGAACGGTAACCTCCTTGCAAGCGGGAGTTCCAATGGCACTATTTACCTCTGGGATGCTACCAAAACTGGGGAACACTGGTGGGATGCTGTCGGACAGTATCTGCCATCGCTCATCCTTGATGGGCATAACGCCAGAGTGACGCACTTAGCCTTTTCGCCGGATGGAAAAACGCTCATCAGTGGCGGACAGGATGGCACGGTTCGCGCATGGGATACTCTCACCGGTAAACAACGTTTCGCTTGTTTGGAGTTCATGGGGCCAATTTGGGGGCTCGTCTTCGCGGAAAATGGTAAAACCCTCACGAGTGTAAATAGGTTTGGTTATCCTACACTATTACATGTCTGGGAAGTCAATTCAGGAAGTCGGCTCTCAATGAAATTGTTCACTAAAATGCGTGCCGAGGCGATTTCTCCTGATGCCACAACTTTCGCCGCAAGACGGAAAAAGAGATGGCATTTGTGGGACATCTCCAAAAACCGAGCTGCGGCCGTTCTCACAGGATATAAAGAGAAGGAATGGGATGTCCAATTTGCGTTCTCTCCCGACGGCCAAACCGTAGCGAGTGGCAGCAGGGACGGGCGCGTGCGTTTACGGGAAGTTACGAATCGTCCCCGGTCTGCACTGAAACAGCTCTTTTCAGGTGCCGAGAAAATTCCCCCGCGCTTCACGCGGAAAGCACATAACGGCGAAGTAAACCAACTAGCCTTTTCTCCCGATGGTAAAACGCTTGCAACCAGCGGATGGGATGGAAAAATTTGTCTCTGGTATACAAACACCGGCACAGCACTTTCCAAACTCACAGAGCATGGCCATCCGATGACAGCGTTGGTATTTTCTCCCGATGGTAAAACGCTTGCAAGTGCCGCGAGACATGAACTTTGTCTCTGGGATATCGGGACTTCCGACATCTCACTCAGGACACAGAACAAGGAACGCCGTCCGACAATCAAGGCACTCGTCTTTTCCCCAGATAGCGGCACCCTTGTCAGCGGAAGTCGGAACAGCCGCATCCAATTGTGGGATGCTCACACAGGAAGTCTGTTGTCCACTCATGCAGCGGACACGGGACAGATGAATGTATTTGTCTTTTCTCCTGATGGCAAAACGCTTGTCAGTGGGAGTTCCCATGGCACAATCCTCCTTTGGGACTGGGAAAAGATTACGCATTCGGAGCATAGGTGAAAATCCTATCTTACCTTGGAAAATGTAGTCAAACATTATGAGCAACTTTGAAGTCAAAATCAACGCCAAAACCCACCTTGTCGTCGAAAAGGAGAGCGGCCGCTGTCTCGGCGGCGTAGGTGCGAACTTCTATCGGCCCTTCGTTTTTCCGTTCTATACGCCAGCGGGACATACCGTCGTTCAGGAATTCGCCTTCGATCATCCGTTTCACAACGGCGTTTTCGTCGGGCAAGGCCCCATTCGCGTCGGCGAACGAGAAGCAGGCTTTTGGGCCGCCCCGCCGCAACGCTCTTTCACCGACAAGGTCTTCGCTAACATGGGACGAATGGATACGCAGAAAACGGTGGACATCACACCGCATGCAGATGGCGTGACATTCGTCCAGAAGGTGATTTGGCGCGACGCGAACGAAGAACCTTTGATTGACGAAATCCGAACGGTGAACCTCTTCAGTCTGCCTGACGCGACGCTCTGCGATATGACAAGCGAGAAAATCGCTAACTACGGTGCTGTCATCTATCCCCAGACAAAATTCGGCAGTATCGGCATCCGCGTTGAGCCGAGGCTTCTTCCTGTCCTAGGCGGCGTTATCATCGGCGATAAGAACCGCGTTGGCAACGCCGATGTCGTCCATGAAGACGACTCCGATTTCGTCGCTTACCAAAACCTTCTGTTCGGCCACGGGCATTTCGGTGTTTTCATGACGATTCTGGATGAAGACACACGGGGCCCTTGGTTCATTCGCGATTACGGCATGGCACTCTATAATCCGACGTGGAGAGAAACTCTCACCACCCCGGCGGGAGACTCATGGAAAATCTCGCTGCGCGTTGTGGCGTATGATGGAGAATTAGCGGAGGCACGCGCGGGCCGGTGGCAGAAAACATCTTAGAACTCTGCAACATCACCAAAACGTTTGGTAACCTCATCGCTGTGGATAACGTCGATTTTACCCTCAAGGAAGGGGAAGTCCACGCCATTTTAGGCGAGAACGGCGCGGGGAAATCGACGTTGATGCATCTCATCTACGGCCTGTATCAACCTACATCAGGGAGCATCCGCGTTGCAGGTAAGCCGAAGATTTTCAAAACGCCGCGCGATGCAATCGCCAACGGCATTGGCATGGTGCATCAACATTTCATGCTGATTGAGAACCTCACCGTCGCCGAGAATATCGCACTGAGTGTCGTTCATCGGAGGGTTCGCGAGGGACAGGCCCTCGCGCTACGGGTCAAGCGAGGGAGCGTCCGGGACTTCTACCCAGCCGTTCGCGAGGGACAGGCCCTCGCGCTACGGGAGCCGCAGGGCGGGGAGGAACACCGAGGAACACAAGTTCGCGAGGGACAGGCCCTCGCGCTACGGACTCAAGGATTTCAATTCAAAAAAGCCGATGCCGTGAAAACGACAGAAGCACTCTCCGAAAAATTCGGGCTTGCTGTCGATGCAAATGCCCTTGTCGGAACGTTGTCAGTCGGGTTAAAACAGCGCGTTGAAATCCTCAAGGCACTCGCCGGGGATGCGCGCATCCTCATTCTTGACGAACCGACAGCGGTGCTGAGTCCGCAAGAAGTGGACGGCTTCTTTACCATTCTGCGCAATTTGCAGGCGGACAACCGTTCTATCCTCTTCATTAGTCATAAGATGAACGAGGTGTTACAGATTAGCGATAGGCTTACCGTCTTAAGGCGCGGCAAAAATGTCTATGAAGGAGACACTGGGGAATTAACCGCGCGCGAACTCGCCAGAGAGATGCTCGGCGAGGAGGTGAGAGAAGTCGTGCGAGAGGAACGAAAACCCGCGCCAGAAAAGGTGCTCCACGTTTCCGAGCTGAGTGTGCGCGGCAGTCGCGATGAACTGGCGGTGGCGGATGTCTCACTGACGACACATCGCGGTGAAATCGTTGGGATAGCGGGGGTTGATGGCAACGGGCAACGTGAACTCGCCGAAGCCATCATGGGCTTACGCGAAACAAGCGATGCTAGCACCGTCGAAATCCTCGGTAAGGCACCCCGTGGCACGAAGGCGACGCGCCTGCTCGGTGTCGGCTATATCCCAGAAGATAGACAGACACTCGGACTCATTCCATCGTTTTCGGTAGCAGAGAATCTTGAGTTGAGTGTGCTACATCTCAAACAATACGGCTGGCTCCTCCCACAGAAAAAGCGGAAGGAGACAGCGTTGCGGCTGATAGACGACTACGATGTCCGGCCTCCTAACCCCCAATTGGACGCGGGCGCGCTCTCAGGCGGCAACCAACAGAAAGTTGTCCTCGCGCGAGAGATGTCGCCGGAACCAGAGCTGCTCATCGCCGTGAATCCGACGCGTGGATTGGATATCAGTGCCGCCCGTTATGTGCATCAGAATCTGCTAGCACAGCGCAACCGCGGCAAATCGGTGTTGCTTATTTCAACCGAATTAGACGAAGTCTTGCAACTGGCAGACCGGCTTTATGTCATGACAAACGGTAAACTCCATGAAGCGACATCGCACCGAAACGATATTGAGGCATTAGGGCTGTTAATGACTGGAGGGAGCACGTGATAAAACGTTGGCTCGGCATGCCCGCGCTCATTCTCATCAGCGCGTTTGCGACGAACGGCATCATCATGCTTGTGTGCGGCTATAATCCGCTGGAGGCTTACGCGGCGGCTCTCGGCGGTGCGTTCGGCAACGGCAGAAAATTAGGGGAGACGCTGGTGAAAAGCACGCCGTTTTTGATGGCGGGGCTTTCTGTCGCTGTCGCTTTCCGGTGTGGGATATGGAATATCGGCGCGGAGGGACAGTTTTTGATAGGCGCGTTGGCAGCGACGTGGTTCGGCACAAAACTTGCGCCATTTTTTCCTGCAATACCGTGGATAGCCGTGCCGCTGTGTCTCTGCCTCGCCGCGCTAGCAGGCGGCATCTGGGCCCTGATGCCCGCGTTCCTCAAAGTAACGCGCGGCGTAAACGAAGTCATCAGCACGATTATGCTTAACTACGTTGCCATCTACCTCGTCAGTTTCATGGTAGACAGCGGGCCGTTACAGGAGGTGTCGCAGCGTGGGCCGCAGAGTGACAGGCTCGTCGAGTGGGTATTTCTGCCGAGGCTCTTTCCGCCGCACCGCATCCATCTCGGCATCGTCATCGCCATTGTTCTCGCGGCTATTCTCACGTTCATCCTCTTTCGGACGACGTTTGGGTATCAACTGCGCGCAGTCGGCGCAGGGGCAGCGGCTGCAGAGGCAGCAGGCATTTCCATTGTGCAGAACACACTCCGCGTCTTTTTTATCAGCGGGGCACTAGCCGGGCTCGGCGGCGCGATAGAACTAATGGCACTGACGCGCCGCCTGTTCCTCAACTTCTCACCCGGCTACGGCTACACGGCGATTGCGGTGGCGTTGCTAGCGAAGCTGCACCCGTTAGTCACAATGGCGGCGGCACTCCTCTTCGGCGCGCTCACGACAGGTTCGTATGCGATGCAACGCAGTGTCGGTATCTCTGATAAAGTGACGCTTGTCATGCAGGCGACAATTCTGCTGGCTGTGCTCGGTTACGGTTCGGCGAAATTCTTGAAGGACAGCACTATCCGTAAACAATGAGTGTAGTCATTGACAACGTCAATGACGGCGATACGCAAACGGACGCACTCGCACCAACCACTCTTATCGAACGCCTTGCGAACAACAAAAAAATGCTTGAGGAAACACTTTCTGCAACAATTCGAGGCGCGACACCGCTACTGCTCGCCGCGTTAGGCGAAGTCGTATCGCAACGCGCAGGTATCATCAACATCGGCATTGAAGGCATGATGCTGATGGGCGCGTTCTTCGGGATGGTGGGCTCTTTCTATACGGCGCATGTTCCGTTCCTCGCGCCGGGGTGTGGGCTGCTGCTGGCTGGCATCGCTGGCGTTTGCACCGCCGCGCTCTTCGCGTTCTTTGCCATCCGATTGCGCGCAGACCAGGTGATTATCGGCACTGCCATCACGCTGCTCGCCTTGGGTTTAACCGAAGTGCTTTATCAACGCCTCTTCGGCGTGACAGGCAGCGCGCTGCGGGTGCCTTCCTTCCAGCCGTTAGCCATCCCGCTCCTTTCGCAGATACCCTTTTTTGGACGCGCATTCTTCTCGCATAACCTCTTGGTGTTTTTAACGTTCCTGCTGGTGCCGTGCGTTACCTTTTTCCTCTACCACACGCGTCCGGGGCTTCATATTCGCGCGTGCGGCGAGCATCCAAAGGCAGTAGCGGCTGTCGGCACGAACGTCACACTGCTGCGCACGGCATCCCTCTTATTTGCTGGCGCGATGGCAGGCATCGGCGGCGGATACCTCTCGCTGGCGGATGTGCCCTATTTCACGCCGAACATGACAGTGGGACGCGGGTTTATTGCGCTAGCGATAGTCATCTTTGGGAAGTGGCATCCGGTGAAAGCGTGTGGTGCGGCGTTGCTTTTTGGGCTCGGCGGCGCGCTGGATGTCCGATTTCAGGCGTTCGGCTGGGGCATTCCTCATCAAGTGCTGTTGATGTTGCCTTACGTGCTTTGCTTGGCGGTGCTCGCGGGCTTCGTCGGCCGCGCAGAAGCACCCGCTGCATTAGGGAAACCGTATCCAGAGCGGGAATAATACCAAGCAGGATTTCCAAGATTAGGCAAGATATGAGCAGGATTTCCAAGATTTGC